>NZ_VCBX02000002.1:0-300000 GCF_005938745.2 Rhodococcus sp. KBS0724 | reverse complement strand
ATTTACTTCAACTCCAGGTTCAAGTGATGTGATTGCCAACCTCTGGAATATCACTGTGCACCAGATCACTCTACAAATTGTAGAACAACTGCGCAATACAGCAGATGGTGCGCCATTGGCCACTGTGCAACAGTCCCGCCGAGTCGCCCGTCCGACGCAGGGGACTCACATCACGTGAAAGCGCTGTGATAGTCGGAACCGCGCAACACCTCGATCAGCGACGACATCGAATCATGTCCGCCCGGATGGACCGATCGAGAATCTCGCCTACAGCGACGAACAGTGAAATTTCCTCAACGAAAAGAGTTAGCACTCGATACCCATGAGTGCTAAATTCTGATGAGTCCTGCGCCACAAACCAAAGGCCCACAGACGAGTCGCGACAACCAGCCACTCAAACAGTCAGCCTCGACACCGCAGCACGAAATTCTTCAATCGAACAAACCAAAAACACCTCACACCGAAATGCCGACATACGCCCGTCGACACCACATCAACCACACGAAGGAGGAACATGACCACTGTCCACCACAACCCCCACGCCGGGAACCCGGCGTACACCTCCGTCGACGGCAACGAAACAGAAAAGCAACACCGCTCACGCTTACCCGCCGCGTCGATCGTTTTAGGGACACTGTCCATTGCGGCGTTCTGGATAGTCGAACTCGGCTTCGCACTGGGCATAACCGCAGCGATCTGCGGCACCGTCGCCACGGCACGGCCCACCGTTGCCGACGACGAAGCAGCATCGCTGCGGGCCCTACTCGGCATCGTTGCCGGCACCGCAGGAATCACCATCTCCACAGGCGCCGCCCTACTCCCCCTGCTGACACAACTGTGAACCACCCATGGCGTGAAGGGTCTATTTCTTTAACGGTGTTTCGGCTGTTTTCCATCAGTAAGTTTCCGATCCCGGCCAACGATCGGCGAACGTGATCGCAAACGCGTTCAGAGCAGGCTTCCACCGTATGCTCCATCGTGCCTGGCCCTTGCCTGTCGGGTCCACTGAACGTGTCACCAAATACTGACACTTCAGTGAGGTTCACCCCGAAAAGTGGACAGTGGTCACGCGACCATCAAGGTCGTGGTCAGTGACTTTTCGTAGTTCGTGGGGCTGAGCATCCCGATCGTGGAGTGCCTGCGGCGAGTGTTGTAGATGTGCATCCAGTTGTCAACTGCAGCAATCAATTCAGAGGCGTATGCGAAAGTGTGTCGGTAGTAGTACTCGTGCTTGAACGTGGACCACAGACTCTCCGCGCCGGCGTTGTCCCAGCATATTCCGGTAGCTCCCATCGAACGGCGCAGCCCGTACCGTTCGCACACCTGCTTCATGATCCTCAAAGGCGGCTGACAACTGCCCGCGACCCAACCTATATCCCCATACTCAGAGGGGAACTGAACATGTTTACGTTCACCGATTCCCGGTTACCTTTTCTTGCCCGACGGGAATTTTCTCGAACGCGGGTCCGTCGCCCACGGCCCGCCTACCGGCTGTCACTCGCCGGGGGTGGGCCCCACAGCTGCGCATCGGCCGACTCGGTGCGTACGGCTCACCGACGCGACACGTCCACCTCCCGCGCCGGTGAGCTCTTCCCCTGCGGCGACGAATACCGTCCATCCCCAGACAGGCTTGGATTTTGGTCACCTGCATGATGAATTCTCGTCAAAACCTGCATCTGCTTCTCGCCGAGTCTTACCGTGAACATGCAGGGATTCACTATGAGGGGAGTGGATCTCGGCGCGGATAGTGGGTCACCGTGCTGTGTGCTCAGCGCGGATGACAACGAAACCCCCAGCCTCTCGCCGAGGTTGGGGGTTTCGTGTCCCTGGAGATGAAACCACCGGGCAGCAATGACAACAGCCCCGGCTACGCCGTCTACACCAGGCGGAGGTGGGCTCCCATGCTGGCCAGCTGTCTAACCAACGTGTCTCGACGTTCCGAGAGTCGCTGAATTGCGTCGTCGTCCTCTGCGAGCTGGGCACGGTTCAAGAGAAACTGACAAGTGTCCAGTTGTTCCCTTAACGTCATCGTTGCCATCACCTTCGATCACTGTGTATCGGTACCTTCTAAATCTGTCAGTGAAAGGTGCGGTATGCGCGGGCCGAAGTACCTACAGAGGTACCTGCATTTTGGGCCTCGTAGACGACAAGAAGCCCCCAATTCTCACCGCCGTTCGGGCGTTGCGTCACTACTGGTACGTAAGTGGCGAGGCCGAGTTGCTGCCGGTAATTTTACCGTGCCCCTACTTCGAGAATTGAACAAACAGTTCCGCCGAAGGGTGCCAGGCCCCGCCGGCAGTGACTCCCATCCCAGTCGGCGGGGACCTGCCTAACTTTTATCCTATTTCTGACCTGCCTACAAGCCGCAATCTCACGATGAGCTTGAATTCTATTGATACAACTTTGAAGGAGTGCGTGCGATGCGCATGAACAATTCTGGGCGCCTCATGGACCGGACATCATCAGTGCAACCTGCGAGTGCTCCGTAAAGTTCTTGGCCCGTGCCGAGCTATCAGATCGTTTACAACCCTGACGATGCAGTCCTTGCACGTGGAGATTTCGACAACGACCGCGACGCAATCGCATGGGCACACGAGACGCTTAAACCGCATCCTCCCCGACTACTAAAGTGCATTCTGGAAAAGCAGATTGTCGATGACGCATGGACTTTTGCGGCGAGGGTAGGCCGCGTTTACGGACAAGCCGTCACGTGAGAGCAAATGATGACCCTCATAGAAGCCTATAACACGGAGTCATAAGTCGCCCTCCCCAAATCCGAGATACTTTAGCGCACCGTGCGCGGTGTCGAGCCTGACCTGACCACCGTTACGACCGCACTTCTGAATTGTGGCCGCGTCGACTTCCCGGCCAGTGCCGCCTTCTCCCGAATCGACCCACCCGCGAGAAGGCCGGCCACGACAGCGGCCCGCCGCTCGGCGTCCGCGACCTACACACTGCCGACATCGCCGTGAGGACACGAGCCCGTTCGACATCCCGGATCAGACCACGCTTCTGTGGGGTCACGATGCGCGCATAGCGCTGGTGGGATTGTCCATCAGCCCACCGTATCGGCAACGCTAGTGCGCAACTCGCAATGACAGCAGGTCATTGGCTCGACGCTCAACCAGGAGTGGAACGAAATCGCGGATGTTCTTACCCGCGAACTGAGCATGCGCCTGATTCACCGTGCCGTCGACAATCTCCTGGGTCGCGTTCGGAAATTTCACTGCCAATCGGCCTTTGATCAGACCGATCTGACGCTCTTCTTCTACGGGAGTCATATCCATAATCCTCCCCCGGATGCCTCCGCTTCTCCACTGTTAGCAACGCATCGCGGCCAGACAGAAACGCAAGGTAAATGACCGGAAAACAGCGGGCATCCTGAAGGTGCCAGGCCACGAAAAGGTATATCAGTCACTGACACATAGTGAGCAATCCCGGGCGGGTGAAATCATGGGTGAACTTATGCGGGACGACTGGCACTAGACACTCAATGCCATATATGTTTGTTCTGCTCTCACTGACTGCTGAGCCAGTTGCGTGATCGAGTGGTCCCGCCGACGTGACATCCCCAAGATCGTCGGCGGGGTAGGCCTTGTCGGACCGCCCGCAAAGTCAGCCCGACAAGGCCTCAATTTCACTGCTCCATTCATTCCGAGAGTTTCTGGGCGGGTCCAGTTTTCGGCGAGCAAACAAGCCAGTTGCATGAGAAACTTCGCTGGTGAAAATACGACGAAACGCAGGCGCAGGTATATCGACAAATCGAAGCGCTGGCAAACAGTGCTCGTCATCGGGCTATGCATCCTTGCCTCCGTAGCAGTCGCCTGCGGCCTTCTTTACGACAAGACGCGCTGGTCCTGAACAGGGTAAACGGACTGTCATCGGGACAAAAGACCCCACTGCTCAGAGTCTAAAGAATTGCCGTATGAGAAGATTTCGTAATGTCTAAACACTACCGGCCTGAGGTTGATCGCAAGGTTAGGCGTGCAGATCTAGCGAGCCGCTTGAAGACATGGCTAGTAATTGCACTGTGCATCTTCACTGTGTTTGCGGTTATCTTCGGCCTGATCTACGACAAGAGTCGCCTAACCTGAGCAATTACGGACAGGTTATACGAGCCCAAGCGCGGCCAGGTTCACAGGATGATCTGACCGAAACGGAAGTTGCCCGTCCCCGCTTCCGCCCTCCCGGATCAACGCAGGTAGACGCGGTGCTCGCCGGAACGGTGCCCCCGATGTAAAACGGGCCGTCGGTAGTCGCCTGCCCGAACTGGTTAACCGGAGTCAGCGACGAGATTATCGTTTAATCTGCGTTGCGGAAGCTCGCAGCGAGAGTCGCATATGGGCCGCCTGCCGCTGTGTCAGCTTCGCACTTGCCGAGGAACGCAATAGCCTGCTCGACCGGCTCTTTGAGCCGCGCATCGCTGATACCCGGCCGAACCGAGTCCGTCTCACGATCAATCACGTCACTCATAGTGGCGTATCTCCTTTCAGAGTACACCGTTGTTCTTACAGTCCCCGCTGCAGGACTTGCCATGCCCTACAAGCTGATTGACGCCGCACAGGCTCGTTGGCGGACGGTCAAAGTCCCACATTCGGTTGCGCTTGTGCGCGCCGGGGCCGCATTCTGCAAGGGGAAACTGCTTGAACGACCCACCGACATCACGCCGGTATCAGCACCGGGTCAAGCAGATTCAACCGGAACGGAGGTCGCCTGAAACTTATGATCCACAGGGTTTGACATATCTCTGAGTCGATACAGAGTTAGTCCAATCCAGAAGCACTGTGCACTCAGCACAGCCCAACTCAGTGGGACTCTGCTATGCCTTCGTGTGCCTGTTTCAGCGAACTGTCCGACGCGCGAGGGACTGCCCCCACTTCGGTTGACTTGTGGGGTTGATAGTTTCAGGCCGCGTATGCGGTCTGGGTGATTGTCTCAAACTCGATCGGTGTGAGCTTTCCAAAGCGTCGTTGCCGACGTTTGCGATGGTAGGTTTTCTCGATCCAGGTCACGATCGCAAGCCGCAGCTGTTCACGAGTCGACCACCGTTGACGGTCGAGGACGTTCTTCTGCAACAACGAGAAAAAAGATTCCATAGCGGCATTGTCGCCGCATGCCCCAAATCTTCCCATGGAACCCTGTAAACCGTTGTCCGACAATGCGTGCACGAACTTTCTCGACCGAAATTGGCTGCCCCTGCCGGAATGTACGATCGTCCCGGCCGGCTCCCGGAGAGCGACGGCATTGGTCAGTGCACGGACAGCTAGTGACGCTTTCATTCGCGAATCGATCGAGTAGCCGACAATCTTGTTCGAATACACGTCCTTGATCGCGCACAAGTACAGCTTTCCGGTATCGGTCCGGTGTTCGGTGATGTCCGTGAGCCACACCTGGTTCGGCTTCTGTGCCGTGAACCTGCGGGCGACGAGATCGTCATGGACCGGTGGACCCGATTTCCTGTTCAGTCCCTTCTTCTTCGAGAACACCGACCAGATCCGTTGCTGCGAACACAACCGGGCAACGCGGTTCTCACCGGCGATGATGCCTCGGCTCGGTAATTCGTCGGCGATGAATCGATATCCGAAAGCCGGGTCGTCGGCGTGAATGTCGTAGGCGGCGTTGATCAGATGTGTGTCGTCCCAATCTCTCTGTGTCACAGGATCTTGGCGCTATTTTGTAGAACGCTTGCGTCGAGAAACCGAGCACCCGGCAGCCCGCCGTGACGGGAACTCCATCTACGGCGAGGTCGCGGACCAGCGGGAACATCATTTTGGGAGAATGCCCTGACTGAGATATGCCGCGGCCCGACGCAGGACCTCGTTCTCCTGCTCGAGAAGTCGATTGCGCTTCTTGAGTTCGCGCAGTTCAGCGGACTCTTCCTTCGCCGCTCCTGGTCGGTTGCCGTTTTCGATGTCGGCTTTCTTGAGCCAGTTGTGCAGCGTTGCCTCGCTGACACCGAAGTCTTTCGCGATCTGGAAAAGTGGGGCCTCGCGTTTGCGGGCGACCGCGACTACGTCGCGGGCGGAACTCCTCGGGGAACGGCTTCGGCATGATGTACATCCTTTCACCGTGAAGACTGATCTTCACAGGTCAGATGTCAACCAAACCGGGGGCAGTCCCCGATGTTTCCTCGAAACGAGTGAACCACCGGTACGAACGAATGCTCGCCAATACTGCTATAGCTTGATGATCGAATTACGTTGCCGCGCGGGTGCGTCGATTTCTGTGCTCGAACACCAGCTGTGACCGACGCACATGTGTCCAGCAAATCGACGGACTGACCACGGCTTACACACGGACCACTTCACTGCTACGCGAAACCGAAGGAAATGATCACACTGGCACTGACCGGACAACAGAATCGAGGTTAGAGTCCACCCTGGGAGTCTCCCGCGGACACTCTGATGCACATCGACCGTCGCAGCAGATGATCACCCCGCACTTGCATCGCTTCGTACGCGGCCTCGAACATGTACGGGACGAGCCGGATTAGACCTCCCCCGAAACGAATACCTCTCAGTCACTGACACATTCAGAATCAATCACCGATAGTGGTCCATAACCAAATTTCCATTGAGCTTGACGATGGTATGCGAGATCGAGACGCATTCGAGAGAAGCCGGCCGGGCGTGGCCCGCCCCCGGACCCTCCATCGCCGAAAGGCAAGCCTCACCGCGGGCAATACCGTGCCTGCCTGGTGTCAACACAGCCAACCTCCACGCGAAGCGACGTGCACCTTCACCCGTCAAAACCGAAACGGCCTCACAGCGGCGCGGTGATCGGAGCCTCGGGCGCATGTGTGACCGTGGTACGCCCGGTCTCGAGGTAGTCGGTGACGGCCTGATCTATCACAGCGTTACCACCCTGGATACCCACACCGTGATCGCCGCCGTCCACGGTGACCAGATTCGCCCCCATGTCGCGAGCGAGCTGCACCCCACCCTGATAAGGCGTCTGCGGGTCACGCAGCCCCTGCAGAACAAGCGGCGCCGTCGCCAGTCCCCGATTAGTCAATTCGGGCAACGCGGCAACGGGAGCCGCACCGGCACAGAAGGTCCCAGCACTGTAGCCGTACCCGATGAGCTCGAAGAGATCTCCGGTGACGAACGTCGAGAACAGCCAACCCGGGATTCGATCCGGCCGATCCGCCACACTGTTCTCGTTGCACAGAATCAGTGCCTGCATCATCTGGGACTGAGCAATTCGCTCCAACTCCTGCTCCGGTATGTCGCTCATCCCGGCACCGCTGGGAATCGCCTCGACACCGTCGCGGATTATCCGAGCCATCAGTGGCCAACTGTTCCGAGCCGGAAGCACCTGCCGCGTCATCACGTAGATGCTCGACGACATCTGCGTATGCGACGGATCAGCGAGGCCCCGAATGAACGCCTCGAACTGAACGCGCGCCGGTCCGGTCAGATCGACCCCGCGGCGGTAGGCTTCCGCGAGCGCTTCGAGGCCGGGCGGTACGTCACCGACCTGGGCAAGCGTCGGGTTACCACCGGCCTCCGCCACAATCCGGTCCGACCACCGCTGGTAGACCTTCAGTTGCGTCTCGCCGAGTCCGTAGGTGTCGTTGTTGGCGGCGATCCAATCCATGAAGTCGTAGAAGCGAGCTTTGTAGCCGTCGTTCTGCTGCCACAACACCTCGTTCCACAACCAATTTTGGTCGACCGCGGAATCGAGAACCATACGGCCGGTGTGCTGAGGGAAAAGCGTCGCGTAGGTGGATCCGAGAATAGTGCCGTAGGACAGGCCGTAGATGTCGATGACATCTTCGCCGAGCGCAACCCGGACCTGTTCCCAGTCCTTTGCGGTGTTCTCGGTCGTCAGGTGCGCCGTGGCGCCCGGCGCACCAGCCTCGCATGCGTTTCGTGCCGCAGCCCCACCGAAACCGAGACTCGCCGCCGTCGCCTGCTCGGGGCCCACTACGACGCGAGCGCGCCGGCGTACGAGAGTCCGCGCGGTTGGACCCCGATCACGTCCCACTGCGCACGGACCGCACCGGGCAGGACGTCGACAAACATCCTGTTCGAGCCGATCGCATCTCCACCGGGCCCACCCGGATTGGTGAACAGCACACCCTTGCGCGAGCCCGGATCCTCGGCACGGTGCCGGGTGACGAGCACGTCGATCGTGCCGGCGTCAGGCTCTGCGTAGTTGCGGGGAACGGTGACCGAAGCACACTGATCAGATGCCGGATCGAGCTGATATTCGGCCGGGCAGGACTCCCAACGAAGATCTCCACTCGGTGCCGGCTCCGCAGCGGCGAGGGGTGCAGGACCCACCGCGAGGACCGCGGTGACGCCAACTGCAAGAGCCACGAATCGACTGCGCCGCAAAAACATCGCATCGCCGCGCCGCGCCGAAGGCAAACCGCAAAGCGGTCTCGCCCAATGGTCATCATCGATGTCGGTGGAAACCGCCACGAAGTGCAGCGAGACTGCGTCTTGTCCAAGCCTTTCGACCAGCCACGTGCGCGCGGCGGTGGCATTTGTCATTGTCTCCAGGGTGGAGAACGTCTTGGATACGACGATGAAAAGCGTAGTAACCGGAACGAGGTAGGGCAGCACAGAAAGTAGATCCGCCGGACCGAGGTTGGATCCGGCGGATCCTCTGTTCACGACGGTTCGGATGGTCTCTCCGGTTACTCCGCGCCACGATCCGGATCGTATTCGGTCGGCAAATTCACCCATCTGGTCCAAGACATGGTGGACGTCTCCGATGACATTCCGTCCGTCCACATACATAGCAGTACCACGGCGCTCTCGCAGTGCTACGTGAGAAACCGATCGGTCTTCGGACACGTTGAACCGCGACCTGCGAACATCGCGTCGCGATGTCCCTCTACCCCGGCTGTCCGGGCGAGTTCGAGGGTCTCGCGGGTCACCCGATGCTTGCTGTAGTCGATATTCAAGTCACCGGCGGCGACGGTCAGGTCGCGACCACGGTGCGGGTCAGCGTCGAACAGCTCCCGCAGATGTAGCGCAGCGACCGTCACCTTGGTGATCAACGATCTTCTCCCACAACA
The DNA here is from genome assembly GCF_005938745.2 of Rhodococcus sp. KBS0724. Lineage (NCBI taxonomy): Bacteria > Bacillati > Actinomycetota > Actinomycetes > Mycobacteriales > Nocardiaceae > Rhodococcus > Rhodococcus sp. KBS0724. Next base: position 290,969 of record NZ_VCBX02000002.1, on the reverse strand, counting down.
GAGTTTGGGTGACGTCGATATTCATAGCCGTCAGCCCAGTGTGCGCAACCGCGGCGCCAGATCGCGCTCGAACAGTTCGAGGAAACGACGCTGATCATGGCCGGGTGCGTGGAACACCAGGTGGTTCAGTCCGGCGTCGACGTAGGCCTTGACCTGCTCGACTGCGTCGTCGGGATCGGACGCGACGATCCAGCGCTTCGCGACCTGCTCGATGGGAAGGGCGTCGGCTGCTGCTTCCATTTCGATGGGATCTTCGATGCTGTGCTTCTGCTCGGGAGTGAGCGAGAGCGGCGCCCAGAAACGGGTGTTCTCGAGTGCAGCGTCCGGATCGGTGTCGTAGCTGATCTTGATCTCGATCATCTTGTCGATCTCGGCGACGTCGCGCTCTGCCTTGGCAGCGCCTTCTGCCACTGCCGGAAGCAGCTTCTCGGTGTAGAGATCCATGCCCTTGCCGGACGTGCAGATGAAACCGTCACCGGCGCGGCCGGCGTACCGTGCGACAACCGGACCACCCGCGGCGATGTACACGGGGATACCGCCCTCGGGGACGTCGTAGATCGACGCGCCACGAGTCGTGAAGTACTCGCCCTCGAAGTCGACGCGGTCACCGAGCCACAGCTCGCGCATCAACCGAACCGACTCGCGCAGCCGCGCAAAGCGTTCCTTGAACTCCGGCCATTCGCCCTGGAATCCGGTGGCGATCTCGTTGAGCGCCTCACCACTGCCCACACCGAGCATGATGCGTCCCGGGTACAGGCAACCCATGGTCGCAAAAGCCTGCGCGATGACAGCCGGGTTGTAGCGGAACGTCGGAGTCATCACCGACGTGCCGATCTGTACGCGCTCGGTCCGCTCACCCACCGCCGTCATCCAGGCAAGGGAGAAGGGTGCGTGGCCACCGTTGTGTCGCCACGGCTGGAAATGATCACTGACCGCAACGGAATCCATGCCGTGCTGTTCGGCGAGAACTGCCAGCTCCACCAGCTCCCGAGGCCCGAACTGCTCCGCCGAGGCCTTGTACCCAAACTTCAACATCACACAACTACCTTTCCTGGTTGGACGTCATGTCCACCGAATTGTCCACGAAGCGCTGATACTGCCTTCATGGCAGGAGAATCATCTTGCCGAGAGGAGAAACGAGCGAAGAGGGCCGCCGCGATAACCGGAACCGGAACTGCGTGGGAGACGGCTTCTTCCACAGTCCAACGACCCTCACCCGAATCTTCGGTGTACCCGGAAATCGAGCTCAATCCCGGGTCTTCCCGAAGCGCCGCGACCAGTAATTCCAGGAGCCAGGAGCGGACCACTGTCCCCTTTTGCCATGCACCCATGACGTTTTCAACAGCTGAGATCCGCGGTTCGGCAGCCAGGAGTTCGTATCCCTCGGCGTAGGCCTGCATCAATCCGTACTCGATACCGTTGTGCACCATCTTCGCGTAGTGTCCGGCGCCGATCGACCCGGCATGGACAAAACTGTCCTCCCGTCGTCCCCGCGGCCTGAGCGCATCGAAGATCGGCATTGCGCGAGCAACATCAGCTTCCTCACCCCCCACCATCAATCCGTAGCCTTCCTTCAAACCCCACACCCCGCCCGACACACCGCAGTCCACATAACTGATTCCGCTCTCCCCCAGCACGGCAGAGTGCGCTTCGTCGTCCGAGAAATGGGAATTACCGCCTTCGATGACAAGGTCGCCACCAGCCAACAAGTCGCTCAGTTCGCTGATCACCGCACGGGTCGGCTCGCCGGAGGGAACCATCACCCACACCACTCTTGGGCGGCTGAGCCGAGCCACCAATTCCGGTAGGGATTCCACGTCGCGAATGGACGGATCGGAGTCGAATCCGATGACTTCGTGGCCGGAGTCCCGAATACGCTCCCGCATGTTCGCGCCCATCCGGCCTAAACCTACCAAACCCATTTGCATCAGGAAACTCCTTGAGGTTCTGCTGCGATTGGCGTGAACGCAGACTCCCAAGATTCTATCTGCACGATTTCGCGCACTTAATGCATGTAATCATGCAGAACAGATGGAAATACTGTCAATATCCGCGCGATGAGCGATACGATCCGTTGACTCCCACACCGAGGTCACCGGACAATCACTAAGGAGAACTTCTTGCCTGCAAAGGAAAGGCGGGACGCGATTCTCCAACGCATCCACGCTGACGGCTACGTTGAGGCCAAGATCTTGTCGCGTGAACTCGGTGTCGATGCATCTACGATTCGTCGCGATCTCGACACCTTGGTTCGGTCCGGAAAAGCTGAACGAACACACGGAGGGGCCCGCCCAGTCACCGGTGCAGCATTCGAGATCCCCTATGCGGTAAAGGAAACCGCACGACGACAAGAAAAGGCGGCGATCGCTCAATGTGCCGCACAGAAAGTTCTGGATGGAGATACCGTCATTCTTGATAGTGGCTCAACCACATACCAGGTCGCCTTGGAGCTTCGGCACAGAACAGATCTGACGATCATCACCAACGACCTCCGCATCGGAAAATATGTGGCCACCATCCCTGCCATACGGCTGCTGGTGACCGGCGGTGAACTCCTCGGATCCGTCTACACACTCGTCGGTGAACGCGCCGTAGACTTTCTCTCCGACTATTCCGCCGACTGGGCCTTTCTCGGCGCGGACGCCATCGACCCCATAGCAGGCATCACCAATACCAACACCCTCGAGATTCCGATCAAACGCGCAATCATCGCAGCGGCAACCCGAACCGTCGTCGTCGCGGATAGTTCGAAGTTGGGACACCGCGCTCTTGCCAAGGTTGCAGCGATCTACGAGGTCGACACGATACTCACCGACTCCGGACTCCCGATTGATCAGGTCAAGCTCTACGGCGATCACGTTGTCCGTGCGCTCGTAACAACGAACTCGCATCAAAACAGCACAACAACGTGACACCCGCGATGTGCGGCGGTAGATATTGAGTCGATCGCCGACGTACCTACGAAAACCGCCAGATGAACTTTCTTAGTCACAGCTACCACCACCCACCGACGACGAGATCGCTACAGCTGCGGAAGTCACCGTCTTCACGTTGCCGGATCCGCGGGATCATTTTCAACCGAGGTATTGATCTCTCATTCCAAAGGTCGTGATGCTGCTGCAGAAACCAAGGCAAGTCTCGTGACCGCCGCGTCCTGTCGAGCCGTTCGGGGCTGTTGGATGACCTATGTCCAGTCGATGTGGACGGATTCGATCGAATCGAAGTGGAATCCGAAGGCATCACTGTATTGGTCGAAGCCCTTGTTCTCCGGATAGTCCATCGTGGCGTGGCGTTCGAGGATCGCCACGACGCGGGCATTGTCGTCGTTCGCGAGTGCTGCGGCGAGTTCACGGGTTTCCTCGACACTGAACGGGCTGTCCGAATTCGCGAAATCCAAGGTACGCACCCGATAGTCGTACCCTTCCTCGGAGCCGTTACGGACGGACACTCCCCCACGCACCCGGATGGTCGCTTTCTTCGGTTGCCCGTCCGGACGCAGCACACCAGCGCGGTCCATAATGTCGTGGGCTTTGACGTTTTTGAGTTTCTTCTTCGCATCGGCACGCAACTCGTTCGTCTCCCCCGACCGATACCGCGACACCGCAGAGCGAGAACGCCCGATCTTCTGCGCGACGGCATCGATTCCGCCGAGACGCTCGATCGCCGCCCGGCGTTGAGCACGCTCGAACACCTCCGGATGCGGGATACGTCCTTGTTGCGCCCACCGTCGCAGCGTTCGATCCGACGGCGGCGTCCGGCCGGCATCGATCGCTGCTTGGCGGAGTCCGTCGTTACCGATTTCCGTGCGGATCTGCCGGACGGACACTTTGCTGGTCAACCCCGCCAGACCACCACTTTTGACGGTTTTCGATTTTTCGATCCCACTCGTCGCCGCAGTGGACACCGACACCTTGAGCCCGTCCAATCCGACGGTTTTCTGTGCGGGTTGCTTTGATCGTGGCTTCGGAAGATGCAGTGCCACTAGTTGTTTCCTTCATCCTCGTCGACAACATTGCCGTCGGAAACGTCGCCGTCGGTAAAGACTGCCTTGATCGCGAGATTGATCTCGTGAGTATCGCGGGCGTCGGTGAGTGCGGTCGCCAGGTCTTCGGTGAGAGCGGCATGTTTTTCGAGGGTCATCTTGCCCAACGCATCACTCTCGTCCGCGAGATCGACACCATCGGGCAAGGGGTAAACCCACGAGTCCGTGACAGTACGTAGTGGCCACCGCCCGATTTCACGGGCGATGCGCATCGCGACGCGGCGGCCACGCCAGCGGCAGTGCGCGATGATCGCTGCCCGCCACAGCGGCTGGTGATGGTGTTGCATCTGTTTCGCAGTCCACATGTCCGGGGGGGTTGTGTTTGACTGGAGAGTTCCGGCGGATTCGCTCCACCCAATTACTTGCCGTTGGTGGCCATTGTCTGTGGTGCGGCCTACCGGATGCCAAGGATGGTTGGCGCGTCTTGAGAGGAGCGCGGAATTGCCCCTGACTGGGATGTGCCCACCAAGCGATCCCTGATCCCCTTAAGGACAAGGAGACGGGTTCAATGATCATTCTGGGAGTCGATGCGCACAAGCGCGCCCACACCATCGTCGCGGTCGATCCCAACGGTCGCCAGCTGGCACCAAAGACGATCACCACGACCACAAAAGAGCATCTGGGGCTGCTGAACTGGGCCGAGCAGTTAGCCAAGGGCAACAGTCTGCTCTGGGCAATCGAAGACTTCCGGCATCTGCCGCGGCGACTGGAACGCGATCCGCTCGCCGCGGGCCAGTCGATCGTGCGGGTGCCACCAAAGTTGATGCCCCAGTCCGTGACTCGGCCCGCACCTACAGCAAGTCCGATCCCATCGATACGCTGGCCGTCGCACGGGCCGCTCAGCGGGAACCCGACCTTCACACGGCCCGATTGGATGGCCCTGACCACGACGTGCGGTTACTCGGCGATCACCTGAATTTCGTCGAGCACGGTCAGGCAATTACAATCTACATTCCACGCTGTACGACAATCCGCCGCCGCGGCTGTTCTGGCGAGCATTCAGAATACGGATGTCGAAACAAGAATTTCCAGCGAAATCGCCTCCAGTGTTCTCAATCACTACGGTCGAATCCATGACCACGGCAGGGTCAGTCACAAATCTTGCGGAACTTCTCGATCAGCTGGACGCGGCCATTGCGATCGGCCGCCAAAGGCGTGACGTTGACCGTCGTGACACCGGCTTCGGCGAAGGCTGCGACGCGTTCCTTGACGTAGCTCTCGGGACCGATCAACGACACGGCGCGAACCAGATCGTCGGGTACTGCCGCAGCGGATTCGTCCTTCTTGCCTGCGAGGTAGAGGTCCTGGATCTTCTCGGCGGCTTCTTCGTAGCCGTAGCGCACCGCGAGATCGTTGTAGAAGTTCTTGCCCTTGGCGCCCATGCCGCCGATGTAGAGAGCGAGTCTCGGGCGCACTAAGTCGAGCATGTGGTCGACGTCGTCACCGATGGCGAGCGCCGGCGACGCGTACACCTGAAGTTCGCCGAGGCTCGGATCGCGCTTGGCCTTACCCTTGGCGATCGGCTCGCCCCACACGCTGGCTGCCTTCTCTGGATGGAAGAAGATCGGCTCCCAGCCTTCGGCGATCTCGGCCGTCAGCTCGACGTTCTTGGGGCCGAGCGAAGCGATCAGGATCGGGATGCGCTCACGCACAGGATGATTGATCAGCTTGAGGGGCTTGCCCAGTCCGGTGCCCTTCTCGGCGGGGAGCGGGACCTGGTAGTACCTGCCCTGGTATTCGACCTTCTCGCGGCGCCACACCTTACGGCAGATCTCGACGACCTCACGGGTGCGCCCCAATGGAGCGTCGTACTTGACGCCGTGGAATCCCTCGATCACCTGCGGCCCGGAAGCGCCCAGTCCCATCACGAAGCGGCCGTTGGAGACGAAGTCCAGGCCCGCTGCCGTCATCGCGGTCAACGAAGGCGTACGGGTGTAGATTTGAAAGATTCCCGAAGCGAGTTCGATTGTCGACGTCTTGGCCGCCAGGTAACCCAGCTGGCTGACCGCGTCGAAGGAATACGCTTCCGGGACGAAGGCGATGTCCAGGCCGGCCTTTTCCAGGTCACCGACCTCTTCGACGGTTTCGGCGAACCCGCCGCTGTAGTTCAAACCCATACCGATACGCACGTTATAACCCCAATCCTAACGATTGCTGCCATGTGCGGCGCGCACACCGCAGTGGTGCTCCATCGAAGAATTACACACATCGAACACTGCGGAACATAAGTCGGCATTCATGTGAATACCCCGTTCATATTTGATGTCCGAAATGAACAAAGTAGCTGGAGCCTGCTACAGGCAGGCGCCAGCGCATCCCGATGCTACTCAGCCCCGTTCGCCTCGTGGGCAATAAAGTCGAATGCCGCGAGATTGTCGCGATGATACCAGGCCCCTCGATGCGCCCGGATTGGGGCGGTGACGACCACCTCAGTCGCCACGCAAAGCAACCCCGAGGAAGTCATTGATAAGCAGTTCAGTCTTAGCAGTGGTCTCTGGAAGCGCGGCGCCGTGGCATTGAGGCAAGCTGCATGTGGTCACTGTTACACCGGCGTCAACGAGACGCCGAGCATACGCAAGTCCCTCGTCCCTCAGTACCTCATAGTCCCCCACGATCACGAGTGTCGGCGGTAGGTCGTCGAGTCGACAAGCATGTAATGGCGAGGCGTACGGGTTGTAGGCGTCACTCGGCAAAGACAAGTACATGTCCCACATTTCTGTTGCGTGGCGGTAGGTCATGACATACCCCTCAGCGAAGCGATGCATCGATGGGCTGTTGCAACTGCTCTCAAGAACCGGAATGTGCAGGGCCTGAGCACAAAGCTCGGGCCCTTTTCGGTCGCGGCTCATCAGCGCAACTGCAGCGGCGAGGTTGCCACCGGCACTGCTGCCGCCTACTGCGATCCGGCTTGCATCGATCCCCAGGTCTTTGGCGTTTGCGGCTACCCATCTGAGCGCCTCGTAGCCGTCTTCCGCCGGGAGCGGAAACTTGTGCTCCGGCGCCAACCGATAGTCGACGTCGATGACCACAATGCCTAGCTCCCGAGCGCGAGCTGCATGGGCCGCGCCGGTAGCGCGCAGTACGTCGACTCCTCCGTTCACCCACCAGCCGCCTCCATGAAAATGAAGGTAAGCGGGGGCTTCAGAGACGTCCAAAGGGCTATAGACGACCGCCGTGATCGATCCCGCTGCACACTGAGGACAACCCGACCAGCCACATGAATCAGTAACCGGGATGCGAACCTCGAAGATCTCGATGCCACTGATCGACTCAGTGGTCGGCAACATCTCCAACAGGCGGGTGTGCTGACTGGCCCGTAGCTGCGAAACGTCGGCAAACCATTTCTTGCGCGCTGTAAGTTCGGAAGGAGGATGCTTAATCTCGGGGGCCGGTAAAGCCTTCACCAGTGGCGTTGCTTGCGAGATGAGTTCACGCAACCGCGGGTCAGTCACTAAGTCCATAGACGCAGAACTTACTGGGTAACTTGCCATCAATCACGCGTTTCATTCCTTCAGGCGGAACGAGGTCAAGTCCAAATGCGTGGTGTGTGGGGACGGGCACTGCGTGATCTCCTCTTTCAGGCTGTCAGCGCTGCAAGGGTAGTCGAGTTGACCTCCTCGTCGATTGTGTTGTCGTCACCGGTTTCCGGGGCCACGATAGTCACCCTGGAGTGGGCAAGGACGTCCAGACCGAGGTATCGGCGGCCTTCAGTCCACTCATCGTGCTGCTCGGCAAGAACGGCTCCGACAAGCCGGATCAACGAGGTCCGGTCGGGGAAGATACCGACGACATCGGTCCGCCGACGAATTTCCTTGTTCAGTCGTTCCTGCGGATTGTTGGACCAGATCTGACGCCAAATCTCCTTCGGGAATGCGGTGAATGCGAGCAACTCGGCCCGTGCATCATCGAGGTGCGCCGCTACCTTCGGAAGCTTGTCCGACAAAGCATCGAGCATCCGATCATACTGTTCCTCAACACCTTTCCGGTCTGGTTGATCGTAGATCGAATGCAACATCGCCTTCACCCACGGCCACTGCGCTTTCGGAGTGATCGACATCAAGTTCACCGCGTAGTGCGTGCGACACCGTTGCCATGATGCACCGGGCAGGGTGGCACCGATCGACGCCACGAGACCGGCGTGGGCATCGGAGGTCACCAACTTGACGCCGCTCAGGCCGCGGGCGACCAAGCCACGGAAGAACGTCAACCAGCCGGCCTTGTCCTCACCGGAGGAGACGTCGATGCCGAGTATTTCGCGGTGCCCATCTTTGTTGATGCCGACCGCGATCAGGGCGTGCACGTTCATCACGCGCCCGTTTTCCCGAACTTTGAGTACCAGTGCATCGGAGGCGACGAACGTATACGGGCCTTGATCGAGTGGCCGGGTTCGGAACGATTCGACTTGCTCGTCGAGGTCGCGGGCCATGATCGACACCTGCGACTTCGACAAGCTGTTGATGCCCAACGACTCAACGAGCTTCTCCATCCGCCGCGTCGAAACCCCGAGCAGATAGCAGGTAGCGACCACCGACGTCAGGGCCCGCTCCGCGCGTTTACGGCGCTCGAGCAGCCAATCCGGAAAATAGGAGCCTTGCCGCAGCTTCGGAATGGAGACGTCGAGAGTTCCTGCACGGGTGTCGAGAGTTCCTGCACGGGTGTTGAAGTCGCGGTGGCGGTATCCGTTACGGGAGTTGACGCGGTCGTCGGTGCGTTCGCCGTAGCCGGCGCCGCAGAGGCTGTCCGCTTCGGCGCCCATCAGCGCGGTAATGAAGATTCCGAGCATCGAGCGCAGCAAATCGGGGCTTGCTCCAGCGAGTTGGTCGGACAGAAACTTTTCGGGGTCGATAAAGTTGTGATCGGTCATCGCGTGTTCCCTCTTCAGGTCGAGTTGGTAGCTCTCTTGAAGAATCACGCGGTGGCCGTCCTCATCCGGGTAGCGACACGCCCACGGTTTCAGGGCGACTGGTCGTACACCACTCTGCTGGACTCAACCCGGAACGATGCCGGTGGATTGTCAAACCGACGATGCGACTACTCAAACACCAACCAGTGAGTCGCACCGGAGTTTCCGGGGACTTTGATGTTCCCCGAGTTTCGTGGAGTCGTCATATTTGACTTCAGGCTACGGGTTGGCGTGTGAAGTGTACGTTCTCGAACTCGATCGGTGTCAGCATCCCGAGGGCACTGTGCCGGCGTTGGCGGTTGTGGAAGATCTCGAGGTACTCGAACATGGCGTTGGCCAGTTCGATCCTCGTTTTCCATCGTTTCCTGTTCAAGAGTTCGGTTTGCATTCTGCCCCAGAAAGATTCGATGACGGCATTGATGCTCCTATAGTTGTCAAATCGCGTTGGCACTGGTCACGGGATTGTTGACGAGGTGATAGACCTCGCGGATGACGTAGCGTTTCAGGCAGCGAATGATGTCTCTTTTGGCCTTTCCTTCGGCGGTGCGGCGTGCGACGTAAATTTTGGTGGGCTCGTGAAACCGCATGCGTACGATGACTGTTCGATAGATGGCGGCATTGAGCTGCCGATGACCGCCGTGGTTGATCCGGTATTTCCCGGTCGTCGTCCCTGAGGACGCAGGGATCGGACTGATCCCGGCAAGCTTGGCCAATGCAGCTTCGGACTTGATTCGCTCCGGGTTGTCACCGAACACGATCAAAATCTCCGCTGCCGTGTCAGTTCCGATTCCATATGATTGAACGAGTTGTGGTGCAGTAGTTTTCACTAATCGTTCGATATGTTCGTTCAACTCAGCTGCTTCATGATCGAGCATGAGCCACCGGTGGGCGAGGGTTGCCAGCGTGATCTGCATCGAGTCGTCAGGACTGTCCAGATGCTCGACGGTCAACGCTGCGCAGTGACGAGCCAAGGTGATTTGTGTTTTCCCAGCCATTTCGGCGCGTAATACTTCCGGTGCATGCACCAGCATCGCTTTCAGCGTCACCATTGTCGTGGCACGCGCCTTGACGGCAGTGTCATGTGCGACTTTGAGTTGGCGAATCATCTCGACCGTTCCGTCGGCGGTTTTCGGTTCGGCGGTAGCGAACCCGGCCATCACTGCTTTCGCCGCATTCTGGGCGTCGATCGTGTCCGATTTTCCGACCAGTCGGCGTATCCGTCGATCCGGTCGGGCAACTTCGATGACGCGGTAGCCGCGACGTCGGATGAACGAGGTCAATGCACCACCGTAGGAGCCGGTCCCTTCGATTCCGAAGGCTATCGGCTGTCCGAATGACTCGGCCCACGAGAGTAACTGGATAAATCCGTGCGAGTCGGCGGGAACGCTGATGGTCGAGAGCAAACCGGCGGTGGTGTCGAATACCGCACCGACATGCACGTATTTGTGGGTGTCGATCCCGACAACAACATCGCCTGATTTCGTAGTATCTACAGCTGTGGTGGTGGCCATGACGGTTCCTCCGGAACGTCGATCCGATCTACCATGGGTTGCACACTGGCATCAGGCCTGATCGACAGGACTGTCACGGGGACGCTCGCAAACCGACCTCCAGGCTCCTTATCAAGTCAGATCGGGCGTGATGCCAGTGCCGTGCGCCCAATTAGAGGGCTGACAGATCAACGCAAAGACACTGAAAGGGTCACTCGTAACAAGAGTCAAGCCGCTCTAACTGGGACTTTGCCGAATCTACGCGCATAGACCGGCAGGAACAGACTGACAGTCGTAGCAATCGCCGATCGATCCCATTGACGGGACCAACCCCGAGTCGTGGGCCCGGCGGGTGAATGCCCACGATGTGAATTGCACTCCGTGGTCCGAGTGAATGAGTGTGCCGGGGGTCGGGCCCCTGTTCGAAATGGCCATTCCCAGAGCGTTCGTCACCAATGTCGCTGTCTGCGAGCTGTCGATAGACCACCCGACGACTCGCCTCGAAAACGTATCCTTTGGCAACAGCGCAATATATTTTACCTTCGCGGGTGGGATGTTCGGTGATATCCGTGACCCACAGCTTGTTCGGCTCGTCGCGGGTGAACTTGCGGTCCACGAGATCGCTCGCGGTGGGGGTTTGATGCTTGGAACGTGCCCGTTTGTTTCCCGGAAGTCCTTTCACACCAGCAGCTCTCATCAACATTTCGATGCAGCCGTGCCCAACAGCAATGCCGCGGCCAAGGGTGAGTTCTTCCGTGGACCCGGCGGGCACCGTAGGTGCCATGCGAGGCGGTGTGAACCTCGGTGATCAGCTGAGTCAGCCACGCATGTCGTAGTGAGCGTTCCGAGGGTGGGCGATTGCGCCACTCGTAGAAACCGGACTCCGACACCTCCAGAATGCGGCACGAGGTCTGTACCGGTAGTCCTTCCTTGGCCATCACCTCGATCGTTTCGAACCGCCTTTTTAGGCCGCCACCGACTTCAGCAATTCCGTGGAGCGCTTGGCTATGGCGAGCTCGGTCTCCAGCTCGGCGATACGACGACGGGCGGCGGCGAGTTCTTCCGCTCTCGATCGAGCTCAGCCCCGGCCTCTGACCGGTATCGATGAGCTCCTGGATACGCCAGTTGTAGATGGTCTGTTCGGTGACATCGAGACCTGCGGCGACCTCGGCGACCGTGCGTCCTGACTTCAACAGATCAAGGACTTTCCGGCGGAACTGAAGGCGGATAACGTCTGGGCATCGTGAACCTCTCTCGGGTGCATCAATGCCTGAAGTAAAACAAACGAACTCCGGAAAACTCGGGGAACATCAAAGTCCCCGGACTCGCCGTTCCGATTCAATCGAAGGTTCAGGCTCTAACTCGGGCTCCTTCTTCAAACAATGATGATGGGCTGCAACGGTTTTCTCCACTGCTTCGGCGAGGTTGTGCCACAGGTGCCAGCGGTCTACGACTTCGATCGCCTGGCGCTCCGGCACGGGCGGCTGCGGCATAGGCGCCGGCACGGTCGCGGCAGATCACCTCTGTTCCCGGATGTGCTCGCAGCCATTCCGCGACGGTATCGGCTTTCCGATCGGCAAGAACATCCACCGGACGGTGAGTATCCATATCGATCAGAACTGTGCCGTACCGATGTCGCTTTCGCAGCGCGAAATCATCGACACCGAGCACTTCGACGGTGGTCGTGGGCGGATCAGGCAGCGCTCGGACCAGGCGCAACAGGGTAGAGCGTCCGACATATATGCCCAGCGCAGATGCCAATCTCGATCCCGCTCGTCCGGCTAACGCCAATGCGATCTTCTCGACGATTTTGCGTAGCAGCGGCGTGCGTCGCACGTATCGACTGGTCAGGCCCTCGATCTGTTCGGCGAACGTTGCCCTGCTGCAGTCGTTGTTTACGCAGATGAAACGTCGTACTTGCAGCATGAGGAGACTTGGCTGGTTTCCGATTGCCGCATCTGCGAGCGTGCGCTCGTAACGACTGTGCACGCGTTTCGAGGAAACATCGCACGCCGGGCAGCTCGCTGAAGTCGACAACGGCGACGCACGAATACGAACTCCGCCTGCGGTCGCATCGACCGAATCGATGTCGATAGCCGCCAGATGCGGGAGGAAGGACACGCAGGTCACATCAGCTCACAGAACACCAGAACGATCATCTCCCGTCTTCTTCCAGTCCTGCCGGAACGACACGCGGCGCGAGGTGAGTCATCACGGAAAGTGGGCCAGAACCAAAATTCAGATGTCGTTGACAAAGGACCAACCCTGCGAAACACAGTAATGCCCCACTCACTGTCGACGGAAGACGCCGCCTGATCGAGCGGTGCCAGATTCGTCCGATCGCCACGTCGCCGCCGAAATAGGTATCTCCCGTCAATGCGCCCCCACATGAATAGACCGGTGTCGCAAATACGGTGAACTGCGATTACAAGAAAGATCCAGCGCGCCACCATCACCCGACTGCCACGGCAACAGAGGTGGTGGCCGAGATCGAATCCATGCGACGAACCGGAAATGGTCTTCCCTCCCGGATCACGTTCGAACTGCGCACCGACGGCATTGTCGTTGCCCGCCGAACAGTCACAAAAACCCTGCGAAACTAGGCCTGCACCGGCGCCGAAAAACGAAGAAAAAGCAGGCCCGCATCGGTTACACCCATCTGCACTCCTCGGTCGACGGGACCACCCGCCTGGCGTACACCGAAGCATGAGACAACGAAACGCCGCAACAGCCATCGATTCCATGAACAACGCCCGCGTGTTCTTCGCCGCACACGGCATCACTCGTATCGAGCGTGTGATCACCGGCAACGGATCGTGCTACCGGGCAGCAGATTTCACCGCTTCACTCCGCGAAGCTCGGCACTACCGCATCAAGCCCTACACACCGAAACACAATAGGAAAGTCAAGCGCTACAACCGCATCCTCGCCGAAGAACTGCTGCACTCCCGCGAATAAACCAGTGAGGAGCAAAGGCACACCGCCGTCGAAATCTGGAATGTTCCCTACAATTACTGTAAGTCTTGGAGTGGCTGGTCTGGAACTGGCTGGCAGCGTAGGCATCGTGTAACTAACGTCCGCGCCTCATACACCAGTCCTGGCTGCCTGCATTCTCCGCCGCAGCGGCCGAGCCAGCCGATTCCCTAACGCCGCGTATGCGAACTACACTGTAACAGCACCCCTTCGACGTCGCCTAAACATCATTACTGTCGACACTCGGCGACCGTTCACTGAATTCTACCGTCCATCACCATTCACACCCTGAATAATATCATCTCTGCCGATCCTCTCCCTTTTCAGCGGAAACCGCCACAGCACTAAAAGATAAAGTCGGGGAATCTTCATTCTGGTTGCGATCCCGCCTAGCAGAAATCGCGGACACGGTAGCGCCGATGAATAGGAAGGAGGCAAGCATGAGAAATCCCGAAATGTAGTTAGATTCTTTCGGCGCCGCCCCAGGAGAAACACCTGACGAAACTACCATTACCATCGCCGCCGTCCCTAAAGCACCACCAATATTTCGAAAATTGACATTCATGCCGCTTGCCACTGATGTCTGATTACTCGGCGCGGCTGATACGACCATATTAGACATGGATGTGAAAGCTAGACTGAAACCAATTCCTACAACAGCTAGAATAAGGACAAATTTCCATATCGTGTCACCTCCCACACCAAAAAAGAGCAAGCTGACAGCACATATCAGAGATCCACCGGCCAGTGTTTTATTAGAGCCAAAATAAACTAAAACTCGGCCAGCAAATATTCCTACTATAAACATAGTCACAGTTTGAGCGAAAATCACCAACCCTGACCCGGACGGCGAGAGACCGAGCCCATAACCTTCAGAAATCGGCGTCTGGATATAGGCGGGTATAACTGCCATCAGCCCAAACAAACCGGCACCAAAAAGCGCTGAAGCCAGATTTGCAACCCATATATTCTTAATTCGCATCACACGCATATCGATTAACGGGTTCGTTGATTTCAGTTCGACCCCAATCCATAGACAGCAAGAAATCATCGAAATCGAAAAGAGAATAAGAACAGAAGGGTTTGCAAAGCCCCAACTCGATATATTTGTCGAAGCCACTAGCAATGGAATCATCCATGCAGACATCAAAAGTGCTGAAATTAGATTTATACGCCCACCCTCAGGGGTTTCCGATTTAGGTATCCACCTAAATGTTGCACCAATCGACAGAACAAGAAGAATCGCTGGTGCCCAGAATAACCAACGATAGTCGAAGTTCTCCACCAAAGGTCCGCCGATAACAACACCGAAACCCGCCCACACTGCAGAGAAAGATGCGACCAGTCCGATCGATCCAGGAACAGACTCGGGCGGAAAATGAGAGCGAATTATTCCGAACGCAATAGGTAGCATTCCTCCGCCCATACCTTGGATAGCGCGGCCCACAATCATCAAGGGCATCGTTGTAGCCAAGCTGGACAGAACCGCCCCTATTGCAATCACAGCGAGACAAGCCATCAGCATTCGCCGCCGGCCCCAAATATCTCCGGCACGCCCAATAATGGGCGTGCACACAGCCGCTGAAAGGAGATATGCGATAAAGATCCACGATGCCCCCGACTGTGTAGCGCCCAACTCCCGTTGCAGATCGGGAAGTACTGGCGTCACCATGGACTGAAGGAGCGTAAAGCTTCCAATTCCGACCGTCAGAACCGTCAAGACCACCTTTGTCTGCGAAAATCTCACCGGTTCACTCTTTCCTTCTTTGGAGCATCCGAACAACACGATCGAAAATCAAATGGTTCCAATTCCTTACAAAGCAGAAGTCGACCTTGCGGATAATTTTTAGCCATTCTAAATCTATTGATAACTTATCGCTACATCAATAAATCAGTCAAAAAACCTACGGAAACTAACGCTAGATTAGCGGGGTCCGGTACGCCTAGTTATTTAAAATTGTCCACCGGTCACCGTAGCTTTCAACAGCGGTGTCGACCACGCGTCGAACTTCATCGGGATCATGCCCAATACCGACTATGTTCCAGTCCCCATTATTCGACTCGTACGACTCAAGATCAACTTCGCTCTTCAATTCCTCCACACCTATTTGATAGCCGACTTCATCATGCCACAAGTCTCTCACTATAAAACCATTAGATATACGGACACGTCGCTCGTATATCACCCAGCGCGACCCTAGATTCTTTCGTAAAAATATTTCATGAATTCTGGAATCCGATAATCGAATAGAAAATTCTTCCGCTTCCCTTCGTTCTTCAAAAACTTCAAATATAGCAGATTTACTTCTTTCCACAAGGAACAATTTCGAAGTATCTTCCGAAGGAGTGTTCATAGCATTGATAGCACCGACCTTGATATAGTCGCAAGATAAGAGACTTCTAGGGTGAAAGATAGAGGAGATCACGGGTCTTCCGACTGGCAGCGGCCTGATCTAATTACGAGAACGTTTCAGTTCGCCACCAAAGCCCAGAAGCCGAAGTATGAAGCTTTCATTCGTCATGACTTTTGCGGGGCTGACGAAACAGGGCGCTTAGGTATTCCGACGGCACTGATGTCGAATACTGCACCTGTGATAGTTGATGACTCATTTGGAGAAGCAAGAAGAACGTAGGTGTCCACGTAGTCGTCTGGCTTCGGCGCCAAATTTAATGCCGAGTATTCCTTCATCTGATCCGAGGGTGGGAGTACATCTGTTATCGACTGGTTTGACATTCCCATCGCCTGCGGTCCACTAAGGCCTGTAGCCATCCCACCAGGAGCCACAGCATTTACCCGAATCTCCGGTGCGAGCTCATAAGCTAGCTGATTTACTATTCCAACTCCGGCATGTTTCGACGCGGTGTAGAGGACGCCTCCTCCACGAGGATAGAAAGCAGCGTTCGATAAGGTGAATATCATCGATCCATTTCGGTCGACAAGGTGCTCAGCTGCTGCTCGTGCGCCGAGCAAGTACCCTTTCACATTAACATCAAACAACTCCTTGTATCCATCTTCAAGTTGATGCACAGACATATCGAGAATCGATCTGTTAAAGTCCCATATTCCAGCGTTTCCGACAAATACATCAATTCCACCGAATGCACTCACGGCCGATTCCACCGCACGAACGTTGTCGGATGCAGATGTAACATCACCGGCGATGATTCGGAGAGATTCACTATGAGATGCATAAATGTCCGCGAGTCTTTCAGGTGCTCGATCGAGGACAGTCACTTGTGCGCCCTCCTGAATGAATCGCGTTACTAGAGATCGACCCAGTCCAGACCCCCCGCCGGTGACGAGAATCGACAACCCATCAAGTCTTGCAGTCACGTTCGAAAGACCTTGGGAAGAGATTGATCGATTACTTGCGTTCAACATCAGTGCGTCTTCAAGAAATTCGATACGAGCCCGTTGAATTCACTCGCGTGCTCGAGTTGAGCCCAATGGCCGCAACGATTAAGTAAGACGAGCCTGGAGTTCGGGATCGTTGCATTCGCTCGCATGCTCCCCTCGAAATGAACTGTGCGATCGTCGCGTCCGTGAATGACTAATGTCGGAATCTTCGATACGGACATCTTCGCCGCAGCCTCGAGAAATCCGGTTGCGCCTCCACCAGAATTCATCACGTCGAGCCAGTTAGTGAGGTGCTCTGGATTGCGAAGTGCCGCCTCCGATCTCTTTTTAGCGAGCTCAGGGGTGGCATAAGAAGGGTCAAAGCACATAATCTCGACAAGGTGTTGAAAGTTTTCCGGTGACGGATCTTTATAGGTTTCGAAAATTGACCTGAGCCCCTCGGATAGGGCCGCCGGGGTCATGACATTGACCCCGTAGATACCCGCACCCATTGTGATCAGATGGGAAACGCGGCTGGGATGCTCAGCTGCCATCACCATGCCGATCCCTCCTCCCATAGAGTTTCCTACGAATGCTGCTCTATCGATACCCATAGCATCCATGAGTTGAAGCATCGCTCGACCTTGATCACGTCCAGTCCGAACCGACTGTGGGCTTGAATCACCCCATCCAGGCATCGTCACCGCGATGCAACGAAAAGAATTTGAAAGATCGGGGATATTGGCTTCGAAATTCGACCATCCCGTGGCTCCGGGTCCTGTGCCATGGATCATAAAGATCGGATGACCTTCACCGGCCTCGTTTACCTGAATCTGATAGTCAGCGGTATCAACAATGCGGTATGTTGAATCATAGGTAATTGTCTCGCTCACGTGCTCTCTCCTTAAAAATTCGAGTTCGGCCACCAAATAGGTTTTGGCGTCGATAGCTCAATAATTAGTTAAGACATTGGTACAACACTGGATTCTCGATTGTTCTTAAGAACGCGGCGTAGATCTCCAGTTCGATCACACAATTCCTTCACAGGCACTGTCACCTTTTGCGTGATCATTCGCTTGACTGCTGCAATTTCGCGCGCCGACCTCAGACCAACAGCAGCGCCAATGCGACCATCCCTGACCCAGAACCCCAGGAACTGATCGGTGCTCGCTCCATCACGCAGAATAAATGTGTCTTTCGGGTGAGCTCTCCCTACGAGTTGAAGAGTCGACCCGTACTGGTCTGACCACGCGTAGATCGGTTCGGTGACAGTGGTGGGATGCCCAGCGATTGTCGAGCCAATCGCGCTTCCGTGGCGCACTGACGAGTCCCAATGCTCAATTCTTCCCGGAACCAACAGGTCAGGATGATCCCGCACTGCGACGTCCCCGGCTGCGAAGATCCAGGGAAGATTGGTTTCACCTAACGGACCTACTGGGATACCGCTGGCGATTGTGTCGATCCCCGCGCTTCTCGCCAATTCCAGACTGGGCTCAGCCCCCACTCCTACTACAACAGTTGCCGCATCCAACGCTCGTCCATTCTCCAACCAAATCCGCTGGATGACACCCTGCGTGCCTGTCATATGCGAGACTGTCGTGCCAAGGACAAACTGAACACCGCGTTCGCGGTGCATATCAAGTAGGAACTTGGCAATCACTGGCCCAACCGAATTCACCAAAGGATGATCTGCAGATTCGACTACAGTTACATCGATTCCGTGCTCTCGCGCCACCGCAGCGAGCTCAAGGCCAATGAACCCTGCACCAACTATGACGAGCGGTCCCCTCGCCTGCAAGTGCTCGCCGAGTGCCCGCGCGTCCGCCGCATTCCGAAGCGTCAAAACATTCGATGCTGTCGCACCCGGGACATTGAGACGCCTTGCACCTAGTCCGGTTGCAAGCACAAGGCGGTCTGCGGGAAGTACTTCCCCTCTTTCAAGCTGAACCGTGCGTTTCGACGCATCAATTTCCACTGCAAATTCTCCGAGACGGAGGCTAATGCCGAGTTCTGCGTACATCTCGGGAGCATGGAGCGGAACCAAAGGGTCATCGGCAGAACCAAACAACGCCTTCGACAACGGAGGACGCTCGTATGGCATGTGAGGATCGCTATCGACGACTACTAGCCGACCAGAATACCCTCCTCGACGCGCTTCTACGGCGGTAGCAATGCCAGCGGCACTGCCTCCGACGATGACACAGCTCGCATCACGCGCGCTCACGCCGCACCACTGCTTTTCTCTGTCCGATCGCGAACAGCCACCATTACGTCCGGACCGTCAATTCGCACCTCGTAGGTACACAAGGGAAACGATGCAGGCGGGGTTAGCGCAGCCCCCGACCTGATATCGAACTTAGCGAAATGCCAGGCACATTCCACTTGATGGCCGTCGACATACCCGTCCGCAAGCGATGACTGACCATGAGTACAGGTGTCGTCGACGGCGAAATATTCGCCGTCGACATTGAAGACGGCAATCGGAGGTACCGTCGGAAGCTGAAGCGCGTCACCGTCATCCAAATCATCAACAGAACACGCACGGATCCAATGCATTGCAATTCATCTTTCGTTCGGATCTGGTTAGAAGAAATTACTCAGGTTCGCGGACTGAAGGATCGTCTGATCGAGATAGACGAAGCGCTTAGCGATCTTGAGTTGTCCGTCGACACGCCGCAAAACGTCCTCGCGCCGTCCTACCCATTCATCGATCTCGGATTTGAGCCGAGTTCGATATAGGTGAAAGTTACTGTGTGCCAGCAGTTCAAATCCACCCGCATCTTCGACCCGGATATTCGTGATGAGATGCCGTGTTCGGGATGGTGGATCCTCTGCCCATGCTGTTCCGGTTGACAATTTATCCACTCGCGTTTGCAGCTGCTGCTTGTTCTCGTCGAAGTACGCCATCTCGCCCGGCTGGGTGAACTCACGACCAATTTGACGTCGGGTCATGGTCCTTCGTATTGGCATGAAGTAGTGCACGTCATCAGCGAAGAGTTTGATCCATTCGTCGTAACGATGGCCGTCGAGAAGAGCTGCCTCCTTGTAGTAAAATTGCTCGATTTCGTACTGCCTCAACACATCACGGACTTCAACATCCGGATCAACGGGGGTCGTTTCAAGTGTCACTTTGGTTCCTTCCTCGTCAGATATAGTCGCCTGGCGTGGTGCGCGCTCGGAGCTCTTCCCAGGTAGGGTTCCGCAGCCATTCTCGCCATGAGTGGTACGTCCAGAGCTGTGCATGCTCATTGATCGGGGCCTCGATCACGGCAAGGCCGTCCTCTTTGATGATCTTCGAGGTTTGTAGGCCCATTTTGAGCAACTGAGGTACTTCACGACTTACACCCCCACGAGTTTGGAGAGTGCTCTGTGCCCAGTTTTCTCCGTCTTCCTGCTCAAGTAGACCGGCCGGGCCGAAGTAGTGAATATGACCGCTTAGTTCTGCTGCTTGTTGCTCGCCTGAGGCATTTCGATCGCGGAAGGAGTACCACCAGATCTCAGTAACACCAGGGCTGCGCGGTATTCGCAAACTCAGCTGACCACCAGCTGTCAGCCAGGTAGTGGGAAAGATGTGCGGATGGCCGGCAACTCGGCTGCCGTACCGGCCGAGTTTCTCCTGTGTCCCTGGCGTGTAGCGCCATGCAAATGGTTCCTGGCTACCGTAATCTTTCTCCAACACAGCTTGCTCCGGGCCCGAGATCGCATGTCCATACTCGCTGATCATCACAATATTGTGCAGATCGGTTGGCAGGAAAGGGACTTCGAGTCGATTTCCTTCATCGGTGAGGGCACCGCCCTCAACAAACTCGTCTGGCGGTGAGGGAATAGCGCCAACAGCGAACGCCGACATGTGCGTGATCTGTGGGTGATAGTAGTCGAAGACATTGTCGACGGTGAACTTCCAGTTCGTATTGACGACGAACTTTTGGATTCCGGGGATGACTTCCATATCCCCGCGCTCTGCGAGAAGGTCAAGACTCAATCGTCCGGTCGGCCCGAGGAAATCTTCCAAGGAGGGAGCGGTTTCGTCGAATGTCGCGAAGACGAAGCCCCTGTAGGTTTCAAGTTGAGCAACCTTCCGCAGGGGGTGCTTGGAGAGGTCCAGCTTGTCTTTGTAGAAAATCGATTTGCCAGGTACACCAACCAACTCGCCATCCAGGCCGAACGTCCAGCCGTGGTAGGTGCACATGAAGTTTTTGACATTGCCTTCTTCCGCGCGGCATACTGCATTCCCGCGGTGTGAGCATGTGTTAAGAAACGCCCTAATGCTTCCGTCTTTTTGTCGGACGACAAGGACGTTGTCGCGTCCCATGGGGGCTTCGAAGAAGTCTCCGCGCTTGGGAATCTGGGTCTCATGGCATAGAAAGAGCCAGGCTCGACCGAAGATATACTTCATCTCAAGGTCAAATATCTCTTCATCACTGAATATTCGACGGTCAATCTCGCCTCTTTCGAGAGAGACCAGATCATCGAGCTGATCTACAAGGCTGTTTGCTGCGCTCATAATTCTCCTCACTTATCGCTCAAAAGGCATATTTTTCTCGGGATGAGAGATACACGGATGCAAGGTTAAGACTTACCCGTTAATGGGCATTACTCCGGTCATGTCCCCAGAACTCGGATGAATCCCAGTTGGAAACCGTCCATGTCGCGTCATCTATCAGCTTGCCAGCTGTGCCGTATTCGATTCCGATTCCGGAAGGAGATTGGACGTAGAAAGACAGCATTTCATCATTCGTATGGCGCCCCAGACTGGCAGTGAGTGAGAGCTCACGGGTACGAACCATGTCGAGCGCCCGGCCAACTCCGTCAAGATCGTTAACTTCAAGCATGATGTGATCAAGGTACGCACCGCGCCCTTCGGGAGCGGGTCCGAATGCCAGCGAATGATGTCGTGGGTTGACATGGGTGAAGGTAATTTTGATTCCGGGGAAGGTCATGTAGTCACTAACCTGAAATCCGAGCAGATCAATATAGAATTGGATCAATTCATCCATATTCGGAGCCACAAGTACGATGTGCCCCAGCCCCAAGTCCCTACCATCAGGACCACGAGTGACGAAACTTACACCAGTCGGTGAAATGAACTTAGCTCGTGTGGTCGCGGGACCGAAATAGATTTCGGTCTGGAAACCAGCTGGATCTTCACAACGGATGAGACGTTGCACTTGCCGAATAACAGCCAAATCTGGTTCTTCTGTGACTGTTACTCCTGCTTGCTTGAGTGCGTCCGCTTGCGAATCAAGGTCCTTCTCAGTCGCGACTTCCCAGCCCACATAGCTGAGGGAGTCGTCTCCTTCTCGAACGGCTATCCGGTGATGTCGCTGGTCCATCCGCAGAAACAGAGTGTCAACTCCGTCTGCGTCCTTTTCTCGAACTGTTTGGAGTCCGAGGACCTCAGATGAGAATTCTTGCCAATCATCGAGGCTTTTCGCGCCGATTCCGATATAACCAAGAGCGCTGATGTAACTCATTAGGTACCCTTCCCATATAACGATCGTGCATTTATTAGATTCAGCCAGCAAACCGATCAAGAAGCAATATCATTGCACTCGCAATTTCTCACCAATTTACGCGCACCGATATAAGGCTCCATTTAGGTCAATAATATCGTCACCCTCAATCCATTCTATTTATATGCACACCATGTAAGGCGTGAGATAACTGATCCGCAGTTTTAGACAAAAGAGATCTATGGCGCAACAAGGTTGTTCCAGTCGCCGGCCCGGTAATTGAAATAGCTGCCACGGCAGTTTTGAGATCTATATCCATCACCGGGGCCGCGATACACGTTACGCCGAGGAAAGACTCTTCGCGGTCGATTGCAATCCCACTGTCTCTGATTCGACAAATTGATTGCTCCATCCCGCGGGCACTAGCCACCGTATAGGCCGTGAATCTGTGAAATTTTAACCTCAACGCATTGCTTACGGCATCCGGGCTTCCAAAAGCGAGAAGCGCCTTACCGACACCCGTCGAATACGCAGGTTGCCTTCCACCGGTTCGAGTCGGGATATCTAGGCTACCCAGCCCATGCATCTTTTCAACGTACAGAACGTCTGTGCCACTCAAAACCGCCAAATGAATCGTGTGACGTGTCGCTGCAAATAGCTCCGCGATGTATGGGTTTGCGACGTCCCGCAAATCACCGATTTGACCAACTTGCGCGTGATGCCCGAGCTCGAAGATGCGCTCCGCAAGGCGATAGTGCACTCCAGCCTTCCTCACGTAGCCGTGTGCCACCATCGCGGCCAGCAGTCGATGAACAGTCGATTTAGGCATACCAGAGCGCTCCGATATTTGCGAAATACGCAGTGCTGCAGGAGTATTAGACGAAGTAAATGCATCAAAGACAGCGAGAGTCCTATCGACCGACGAGTTGGGTTGCTCGGCCGCAAGTCCTACGTTCAACGGGATCCACTCCTTCCCTTCGCTTAGCTCCCACTCCCGCTAAATGAGAGTGAGCTCTGACTTACTGTAGACTAAGGTGACTGTAGTCACAACTAGCGAAAATTTTTGGGAGATATCAGTGCCTGACAACACTGCACGAGGTGGGCGAAGACACGCGGGACTGCGCGCAGACGCTCGCCGCAGTATCGAACGCATCGTCACCGCGGCCGAGAGCCTGATTTCCTCACGCGGCCCTGAAGTCACACTTGAGGAAGTTGCGAGAGAAGCAGGAGTCGCGCCGGCGACGCTCTACCGGCACTTCCCCAGTCGAATGCATCTATTCGAAGACATGTATCGCGGTAAGACCGCGGCTTTCGCCGAGCGTGCCACGGATCTCGCCTCGAATCTCAGCCCCTTAGATGCACTAGTCCAGTGGCTGAGAGAGTTCATTGACCTGTGTATTGAGTCGGATAGTTTTCTGTCTTCACTACTGGGCCAAGGCCTCAGAGAGACCGATCCAGAAGAAAACCTCAGATGGGGATACAGCAAGATCGTCATGGCCGCCGAAGGTCTTCTCGTGGAGGCTCAACGCACGAAGGCTCTGAGGCCAAGCATCAATGCCAGCGAGTTGATCGTTCTGGTTTCAGGAGTAGCGCGAGCAATCGAATTGGCATCACCTTCTAGCCGAATAGCCCCTAGCGGGGCGATGCGTGACCGATTCTTGATGATCATCCTCGAAGGCATCCTCGAACCCTCTGAGGCAGTCTCGCTGGCACACCCGCCGCATCCGTCGTAGTCAGTATGACCGCGGCAGGACTTACTGCCCCTACATAGTTGTGACTGAATTCCTAGTACGCACGCTGGACCTGAAATTGTGACCCGCACCGCGTGTCAAGACGCGGAATCGGACGAACTGGCGCGGCGCGCACTCACATCCACCGTAAAGCCGAGCCTTCAGCTGCTCTTTGTCTGCATGCCAATCGACTTTCTTTCTGTCGACGGCAGGTGAAAACTGATCAAGGTACGGCACCTTGGGTTCTAGTCAACGTCGCAACACCGACGGATTCTGTGACTCTAGTAGAGCCGTGAACAACTCTGTCGGACAACGGTCTTGGAGGACGACCCTGGGACGGCTGTTGAGTTCGTTCTCAACGGCCAGCAGATGCTCCGGCGAGTGGATGGCGAGGTCTGTTCCCTTCGGGAAGTAGTCACGCAACAGTCCGTTGGCGTTCTCGTTCGAACCGCGCTGCCACGGGGAACGTGAATCGCAGAAGTAGACCGGTGCGCCCAGCGATCGCGCGATCGTAGTGTGACGGGCCATTTCGGAGCCCTGATCCCAGGTGATCGACCGCAGTAACGCCGCCGGCAGATCGCGCATCCGCGCGGTCAGCGCCGCATGGAGAGAATCGCCGTCGCGGAAGGGAAGATGCAGCAACCGAACCATCCGTGTCTGGCGCTCGACGAGCGTGCCGATCGCGGATTGGTTGTGGGCGCCGGTGATTAAGTCACCTTCCCAGTGCCCAGCTTGCGAACGGTCCTCGGGAGGGAATGGCCGTTGATGAATGGTGAGCATCGGCTGCTCGAATCGCGGGCGGCGTAGCTCTCCGCGCCGCTGAGCACGCCGGTGATCACGGCCGGTGCGCAGCGGTGACCGCCGCTGCGGGGCCAGCGGAGAGGGCCGCAGTAAAAGCGATCCGGGCTGGTAGATGGCCCGATAGATGCTCTCGTGGCACAACCACATCCGCGGCTCGTCCGGGAATCGCGCCCGCAGATGCCGGCTGATCTGCTGCGGACTCCACCGCTGCGACAACAGTTCCGCCACGACCCGCTGTAATTCTGGTGTGATCTCCAGACGTCGCCGATGCCGCCGGGCTCGTCGGGCCGTGGCACGTCGGTGGGCCTCGAACGGCCGATAATCGTTGCCCGTGACTGCGTTCCGGCGAAGTTCGCGCGAGATCGTCGAGGGCGACCGCCCCAACCGGCCTGCGATCGCTCGGATACTCAGTCCCGCACGGCGTAGATCGGCGATCTCGATGCGTTCGTCTTGGGACAGAAACCGGGCACTGATCTCACGTACCGCCAGCCGCTCCAAAGCAGGTACGAATCCTACGGCCGCACCGTTGCAGTAGGTCTTGTAGCCGCGCGACCAGTTGTTTCCGGTGGTTCGGGATACACCGACCTCGCGGGCAGCCGCGAGAATGCTCCACCCGCGGCCGCGGAGCTCCATGAACCGCTGACGCTTGGCCGACTGCGGACGACGCCCCGGCCCCTTCTTCACACGACGAGATGACGACAACACAAACTCCAGATTCTAGGCAGAAGTGTTGCGACGACCGATAGAAACCGCCGTCACGGGCATGGGCGCTGTGGGCCACGCTGCGGCTGGCACCTTCGTCGTACTCAATCTCCCCCACTCCGCTGCTTTCGTTGTGGCGGCCGTAATTTATGGAGTGGGAAGCGGCCTTGCCGGAGTTGGTCTGATCGGCGCAATGCAGATAGCGGTGCCCCAAGAGTTCACCGGTATGGGGGTAAGCATGGTCGGATTCATAATGATGATCTCCGGCGCATTGGGCTCAGCGATCTACGCTGGAATCCTTCAGTCCAAGAGCGTGATTGGTATGCCGGGAGTACCAACTACTGACCGATTTGTTCTATGCTTTGTCGTCGCGTGCGTCTGTGACATTCTAGTTGCTGCTCTCTGTCTATCGAGTCGCGGCAACAAGTAACAGCGAGTCGCCGATGGTCAAGTCCAAATGCGTGGTGTGTGGGGACGGGCACTGCGTGATCTCCTCTTTCAGGCTGTCAGCGCTGCAAGGGTAGTCGAGTTGACCTCCTCGTCGATTGTGTTGTCGTCACCGGTTTCCGGGGCCACGATAGTCACCCTGGAGTGGGCAAGGACGTCCAGACCGAGGTATCGGCGGCCTTCAGTCCACTCATCGTGCTGCTCGGCAAGAACGGCTCCGACAAGCCGGATCAACGAGGTCCGGTCGGGGAAGATACCGACGACATCGGTCCGCCGACGAATTTCCTTGTTCAGTCGTTCCTGCGGATTGTTGGACCAGATCTGACGCCAAATCTCCTTCGGGAATGCGGTGAATGCGAGCAACTCGGCCCGTGCATCATCGAGGTGCGCCGCTACCTTCGGAAGCTTGTCCGACAAAGCATCGAGCATCCGATCATACTGTTCCTCAACACCTTTCCGGTCTGGTTGATCGTAGATCGAATGCAACATCGCCTTCACCCACGGCCACTGCGCTTTCGGAGTGATCGACATCAAGTTCACCGCGTAGTGCGTGCGACACCGTTGCCATGATGCACCGGGCAGGGTGGCACCGATCGACGCCACGAGACCGGCGTGGGCATCGGAGGTCACCAACTTGACGCCGCTCAGGCCGCGGGCGACCAAGCCACGGAAGAACGTCAACCAGCCGGCCTTGTCCTCACCGGAGGAGACGTCGATGCCGAGTATTTCGCGGTGCCCATCTTTGTTGATGCCGACCGCGATCAGGGCGTGCACGTTCATCACGCGCCCGTTTTCCCGAACTTTGAGTACCAGTGCATCGGAGGCGACGAACGTATACGGGCCTTGATCGAGTGGCCGGGTTCGGAACGATTCGACTTGCTCGTCGAGGTCGCGGGCCATGATCGACACCTGCGACTTCGACAAGCTGTTGATGCCCAACGACTCAACGAGCTTCTCCATCCGCCGCGTCGAAACCCCGAGCAGATAGCAGGTAGCGACCACCGACGTCAGGGCCCGCTCCGCGCGTTTACGGCGCTCGAGCAGCCAATCCGGAAAATAGGAGCCTTGCCGCAGCTTCGGAATGGAGACGTCGAGAGTTCCTGCACGGGTGTCGAGAGTTCCTGCACGGGTGTTGAAGTCGCGGTGGCGGTATCCGTTACGGGAGTTGACGCGGTCGTCGGTGCGTTCGCCGTAGCCGGCGCCGCAGAGGCTGTCCGCTTCGGCGCCCATCAGCGCGGTAATGAAGATTCCGAGCATCGAGCGCAGCAAATCGGGGCTTGCTCCAGCGAGTTGGTCGGACAGAAACTTTTCGGGGTCGATAAAGTTGTGATCGGTCATCGCGTGTTCCCTCTTCAGGTCGAGTTGGTAGCTCTCTTGAAGAATCACGCGGTGGCCGTCCTCATCCGGGTAGCGACACGCCCACGGTTTCAGGGCGACTGGTCGTACACCACTCTGCTGGACTCAACCTCGCCGATTAGCTGAAGCGCTAACAACCGTGCCAGCACGGTCAGGACCAGCAGCGTATGAGAGAGTCAGATAATCTGTGTAAGAGCGATCTGGCACGAATGAGGAATCGCTCGTAGCTATGGCTGTTGGCAACAATCATGCCCCAACATTAATCTGGGGCTGCACAGCTAGCTCAGCGACTTTGAAAGGGACTGCCCCCACTTCGGTTGACTTGTGGGGTTGATAGTTTCAGGCCGCGTATGCGGTCTGGGTGATTGTCTCAAACTCGATCGGTGTGAGCTTTCCAAAGCGTCGTTGCCGACGTTTGCGATGGTAGGTTTTCTCGATCCAGGTCACGATCGCAAGCCGCAGCTGTTCACGAGTCGACCACCGTTGACGGTCGAGGACGTTCTTCTGCAACAACGAGAAAAAAGATTCCATAGCGGCATTGTCGCCGCATGCCCCAAATCTTCCCATGGAACCCTGTAAACCGTTGTCCGACAATGCGTGCACGAACTTTCTCGACCGAAATTGGCTGCCCCTGCCGGAATGTACGATCGTCCCGGCCGGCTCCCGGAGAGCGACGGCATTGGTCAGTGCACGGACAGCTAGTGACGCTTTCATTCGCGAATCGATCGAGTAGCCGACAATCTTGTTCGAATACACGTCCTTGATCGCGCACAAGTACAGCTTTCCGGTATCGGTCCGGTGTTCGGTGATGTCCGTGAGCCACACCTGGTTCGGCTTCTGTGCCGTGAACCTGCGGGCGACGAGATCGTCATGGACCGGTGGACCCGATTTCCTGTTCAGTCCCTTCTTCTTCGAGAACACCGACCAGATCCGTTGCTGCGAACACAACCGGGCAACGCGGTTCTCACCGGCGATGATGCCTCGGCTCGGTAATTCGTCGGCGATGAATCGATATCCGAAAGCCGGGTCGTCGGCGTGAATGTCGTAGGCGGCGTTGATCAGATGTGTGTCGTCCCAATCTCTCTGTGTCACAGGATCTTGGCGCTATTTTGTAGAACGCTTGCGTCGAGAAACCGAGCACCCGGCAGCCCGCCGTGACGGGAACTCCATCTACGGCGAGGTCGCGGACCAGCGGGAACATCATTTTGGGAGAATGCCCTGACTGAGATATGCCGCGGCCCGACGCAGGACCTCGTTCTCCTGCTCGAGAAGTCGATTGCGCTTCTTGAGTTCGCGCAGTTCAGCGGACTCTTCCTTCGCCGCTCCTGGTCGGTTGCCGTTTTCGATGTCGGCTTTCTTGAGCCAGTTGTGCAGCGTTGCCTCGCTGACACCGAAGTCTTTCGCGATCTGGAAAAGTGGGGCCTCGCGTTTGCGGGCGACCGCGACTACGTCGCGGGCGGAACTCCTCGGGGAACGGCTTCGGCATGATGTACATCCTTTCACCGTGAAGACTGATCTTCACAGGTCAGATGTCAACCAAACCGGGGGCAGTCCCTCGTCTGCGCCCGCCTCGGCCTGACCCACTCGGTCGTCTTCGCCGGATTCTCCGCCACCGCCCTACGCTCACGCATCGACGACGCACAAGCCAAACTCGTTGTCACCGTGGACGGTCAGTGGCGACGCGGCGCAGCAGCACCCATCAAGAGCGCGGTCGACGAATCCGTCGCCGGCGCCGACTCGGTACAGAACGTGTTGGTGGT
Organism: Rhodococcus sp. KBS0724; assembly: GCF_005938745.2. Taxonomy (NCBI): domain Bacteria; kingdom Bacillati; phylum Actinomycetota; class Actinomycetes; order Mycobacteriales; family Nocardiaceae; genus Rhodococcus; species Rhodococcus sp. KBS0724. The sequence goes on along the minus strand of NZ_VCBX02000002.1, from coordinate 261,975 downwards.
CAACCGAACCGGCATCGACGTCGAGTGGACGCCCGGCCGCGACCTGTGGTGGCACGAGACCGTCGCACAGGCATCGCCCGAGCACGAAGCGCAACCGTTCGACGCCGAACACCCCCTCTTCATCCTCTACACCTCCGGCACCACCGGAAAGCCCAAGGGCATCATCCACACCTCCGGCGGCTACCTCACCCAAGCCTCCTACACCCACCACAACGTCTTCGATCACAAAGCCGGACAAGACGTCTACTGGTGCACCGCCGACATCGGCTGGGTCACCGGACACTCCTACATCGTCTACGGCCCCCTCTCCAACGGCGTCACCCAGGTCGTCTACGAAGGCACCCCCAACTCCCCCGACGAGCACCGCCACTTCAACATCATCGAGAAGTACGGCGTCTCCATCTACTACACCGCACCCACCCTGGTGCGGACCTTCATGAAGTGGGGCCGTGAGATCCCCGACGCCCACGACCTGTCCTCCATCCGCCTCCTCGGCTCCGTGGGCGAGCCCATCAACCCCGAAGCGTGGCGCTGGTTCCGCGACGTCATCGGCGGCAACAAGGCACCCATCGTCGACACGTGGTGGCAGACCGAAACCGGCGCCATCATGATCTCCCCGCTCCCCGGTATCACCGCCACCAAGCCCGGATCCGCCATGGCGCCGCTCCCCGGCATCTCCGCGAAGATCGTCGACGACGACGCCAAGCCGCTCGGTCCCGGCGGTAACGGCTACCTCGTCCTCGACGAGCCGTGGCCGGCGATGCTGCGCGGTATCTGGGGCGACATGGAGCGCTACCGCGACACCTACTGGTCCCGGTACGCCGAAGAAGGCTGGTACTTCGCCGGTGACGGCGCCAAATACGACGAGGACGGCGCCCTGTGGGTCCTCGGCCGCGTCGACGACGTCATGAACGTCTCCGGACACCGCATCTCCACCTCCGAAGTGGAATCGGCACTCGTCAACCACCACGGCGTCGCGGAAGCCGCCGTCGTCGGCGCCGCCGACGAAACCACCGGACAGGGCATCGTCGCGTTCGTCATCCTCCGCGAAGGCGTCGAGAACACCGGTGACGTCCTCATCGCCGAACTCAAAGCGCAGGTCTCCACCGACATCAGCCCCATCGCGAAACCGCGTCAGATCACCATCGTTCCGGAACTGCCGAAAACCCGCTCCGGCAAGATCATGCGACGCCTCCTGCGCGACGTCGCCGAAGGCCGCGACCTCGGAGACACCTCAACCCTGGTCGACCCCAAGGTATTCGACGAATTAAGGAACGCGGAGTCGTTCCGGCCGGATTCTCAAGCTGTAGCGAACCGAAAAAAGCCGCTCCACCTCCCCGGCGATTCTCGTCGACTTTCCTAAACCTAGTTCCTGATTTATGCACTCAATTCTAAGCCCTGAGGATATCTATTTCGCCGATATGGATACTAAAGATTCCCCTTACACAAAACGAAATTTAAAATAGAATCGCACCCAGCCGAATCCAAACCTCGGTCGACGATTATCCTCAACCTGGCCTCGATGAAGGACTCCGTCGATACGTCGAAGTCCTTCATCGAGGATGAGAAAAAATGGAGTCAAATAACTTATAGACTAAATAGACATAGATTACTTCGAAATCTATTCCAGTTTGACGCACCATTTCCCCTTAATGGAAAGATCCCCTGAGTGCCTTTAAATAAATACCAATTACTGAAGTGCATCAATTCGAACCTTCCGCAACGACCCAGGCCGCAATTTGGGATCGGGAAGTAAAACCCAGCTTATTCAATATATGCTCGACATGCCCTTGGGCTGTGCGTGGAGAAATAACCAATTTTTCTGCTATTGATTTGTTAGTCAAACCCTCCGACACCAAGTCAGCGACCTGACGTTCTCGCGGAGTTAACTGCAGAAATTCATTCGAGGAAGAAACATCATTTTTGCAATTATTATTTTCCCCAAGGGCAAATGAAACAGCGGCATTATATGACATTTTCAACCCAAGTCTGAATGCTCTGTCAAATTTTGAGGAACTAAGAACCTTACTGGCATGTCTACGCACTTGATCGTCGTGCTCCAGCACCATTTCCGGTAGATTTTCCACGACAAGGTCTGGCATGAATCCGCCTGAGTAACCCATCGTGTGATGTATAGATTCTCTTGCCCCTAAGAGAATGGATGCATCCCGTTCCCTGCTATCAGCAGAAGCCACCCACGCCAATGATCCGATAAAAGTAGCGGAAGTCATATGATCTCCCATCGCTTGAGATAGTCGCAATCCTTCCCTCAGTATCTCCGTAGATCTAATCAAATCACCTTTCCGAAACAGCGTATACCCAACGACCGAAAGGGAATGCGATCGGTAATGTAAATCCCTAAACCCCTCTGTCAATTTTACAATTTCCCTATTTACTTCCAGAACACTGTCCAGATTTTGGCTTTGCTGCGCAATCATGGCCATCCCCAAAAGACCGAATAGCAAGTCATTGAGGTCTCCATCGTCCCGGAACACTTCGACCGCTTCAGCTACGCTAATCTCGGACTTATCCAAAGTGTCGATTATGACTATTATTGCTGCGCGGGTTGTAGATACCCATGCACTACCTTTTTTACTATTTATAAGAAGAGCCAAATTTTGTGCGCGATCGAGATACAACTCTGCGGCTTCGATATTGTCTTTACTGGCAGCCATCAAACCCGCAAAACACAACGCTTCTATGCGCAATTCAGAAGGGATGTCGTCAGAAGCATCCAATGCTCGATCAATCCAACGCCTTGCCTCTGCAAATAGACCTTTTGCAAACCAAAATTGTTTTAATGTCGTTGCGATTCGCAACCCTACCAGGACTTCATCCGGGTTTTCAAGTGAGTACTCCATCGCATTTCGAAGGTTGGGAATCTCTCTCTCAAGTCTATCGACCCAATAGGACTGTCGCTCACTGATCCACTGAGATTTTGCTATCACCGCTAGATTTTCATACCAGTAGCAGTGCTTTTTTCGATGCTCTATGTATTCACCAGATTCCCTCAATTTCTCTTTCCCATACTGAACGAGACTTTCCATCATCCGATACCACGTCGCTCCGCCACGTTCGTTTCTAATGAGAATGGACTTATCGACCAAGGATCCAATCATGTCATCCACCTCGGCAATTCCGGTTCCCTCACCACAAATCACTTCGGCAGCATCAAGCTCGAATCCACCCGCGAAGACCGACAATCGTGCCCAAAAGCGTTGCTCATCAAAAGTACAGAGTTCATAGCTCCAATCAATACACAACCTGAGAGTCTGTTGTCGCGAGGGCGCGCCCCGGACTCCCAGCGTTAGCAGTTTGTATCTGTCGCTTAGACGGTCCCGAATCTGCGCGGTTGACATGGCCCGAAGGCGTGCCGCTGCCAACTCAATGGCAAGCGGAAGTCCATCGAGACGTTGGCAAATATAGATGACATCGACAGCATTACGAGCATTGAGAGCAAATCCAGGCAACGCTGCACTGGCACGTTCAGCGAAAAGCGCCAAACCCTCATAATGGGATAGACCTTCAACATCTGGAACTATATCTAGATCCGGCAGAGTTAGCGGCGGTATTGAAACTACTGCTTCACCTGCTACACCAAGGCGTTCGCGGCTCGTAGCTATAATATGCAACTCTGGACAATTTTTGAGCAATGAATTTACGATATTCGATACAGAGTTTAAGATATGTTCACAATTATCGAGGACAAGAAGTAGGTGTCGCGATGAAAGATATCCGGCAAGTATTTGTTCCGGACTGTATATATCCTGCTTTTTAACCCCAAAAGTTGCCATGATCGCTTCTGCAACCAATACCTCATCTTTCAATTGACCAAGGTCTGTCAGCCAGACCCCATCTGAAAATGCACGGCGAGAATCCGATGCTACACGAAGTGCGAGCCTACTTTTTCCTATACCTCCAATGCCTGTGATCGTAACCAATCGCGAAGTGGCCATTTGTTGTCGAACACTTTTTATTTCACGACGACGGCCGATAAAACTAGTCAATTCTAGACCTATGTTGTTTTCTCGAACATTTTCACTAGGGGCGAAAGAGGGCTTCACGCGCCGCGTTTTGATCTTCTCGTTTTTTGAAATATCAAACGGAATATTTTCCATCTCCACCCCATGGTCAAAATTCGACCGTTTCGAATATTCAATATACCTTGTCGATCCTCTATTTTTATTACCTAGATTCATAAATTCGGCAGGTAGATTGTTTTGATGTTGAACCTTCTGAATAAGTTCTCCCATCATTTCTGCAGTCACGGGCCGCTCTTGAGGATTCCCGGACATTGACAGTTTAATAAGCAAACCTACATCATCGGGAACATCCTTCAGATCACAAATAGGAACAGGCTGACTAGTGATTCGAAGAACCTGAGATGGCATACCTTCACCATTTCGTCGCGCGAAAGCGGAACGTCCCGAGATTAGGCAAAACATCGTCGCGCCGAGGCTGTAGACATCGGATGCAGGCGTAGGTTCTTCACCTCTAAATATTTCTGGTGCAGTGAAAGCAAGAGAGCCGGATATCATATCCTTTTCTGTTTCAAATCCACCAGAATAATGCGCAATACCGAAATCTGACAATTGCGGCTCGCCGTATTCAGTGAGAAGAACATTTGCAGGTTTTACATCTCGATGAAGAATACCTAATTGGTGAGCGGTATCGAGTGCACCCGCAAGCTTCACACCCAGACGTAAAACTTCCACCCATTCTATCGACACACCTCGCCGCAGCTGTCCGTCCAGCGAACCCAACCGATGATACGGCATCACAATGTAGGGACATCCGCTTGAAGTGGCACCTGCCTGCAGGAGGCTTATGATATTTGGATGACCGGACAAGCGCCCCATTGCATGCTGCTCTCGGACGAAGCGACGACGATCATCGTCGGAAAGGTCCGCCGTCAAAACCTTTACTGCAACATCTCGCTCAAGGTCTCGCTGTGAACAGCGATAGACGACGCCAAACCCTCCACGTCCGATCACTCGTGCATCGCAGAAGCCCGCGGCGGTCAATTCTGCAACGATTGAATCTCTCGAATCAGGCTGTGCCCCAGCCACAGAATCAGACATAATCCGACACTATCCGCAGGTCTGTGTGAACCGGTCGCTCAAATAACTTAAGGCAAACGGTACCAACAGGTTTGAATTTTTCGGCCATACTGACATATGCGATACCTTCTCAAGCCTTCGTTCCAATGCTACTACTACTCAGCGATCGCACAAATAGCCTTAGGCAAGCAATCGTTGAGAAACCTGTTCCAGACAGCTGTCCACATCACCGCAGACCACGGCATGGAACACGCACATCTCAGCCAGCCACGATGCGCGCAGCCGCGGTCGAAAGCTATTCCCATGTCGGCAGCCAACGCCCGAAAAGACCCGCCGGGTAGACGGCGTGATAAGCAGCCCTGCCGATGTGGTTTGGCCGCTCGGCGGGTGTCGATAATCCGTCTGACATCCGAGTCCTACACCCCCTCACAACTCCGTAGTGGCGTAACGCTTGCCATTGGTGCCGGCTGAGTTGTGTGATCAAATGTGCGAACCCCCTCCGCACCACGCGCCGAACTCGGGACGGGTAAGCACCCGACGCGGCTACATACACACATCCTGACCCCATGTCTTTCAGGACGATTCGCGGCCCGCGGATTTCTGGGGCTTCCTCGTCGAACACGAGTTCCGAGCTTCCCTGGATGTGGAACCATTCCTCCTTGAGATGGCTGAAGAATCCTCGTCGCGTCGTTGTCAAGACCCACGATTGCGGAACATCGGCTGGGCTGGAAAGGTTTCGCGCATCGCTCGTTGCGACAACCACGTGAGCCTGCCGTCCAATCCGATTCAGCGAATATAGGTGTCCCCAGCTTGAGATCACCGACCGCAACATCGAGCCAAGTTCGCCCACCGGTGACAACAGCCCTTTCCCGGCCGCCTACCAGGTCAATCACTCGTTGCTCGATGCGGGCGAGGCACACATTTCAAAATAACCCGCCCAGTCGTCAAATTGCCATCCAAGGGCAAAAGAATGTGTCGCATCAACTTCTCGCAACAAGCGTTGTGAATCAGCACATCGGCGTCTATACGAATCACCGCCGACATAACGAGATTGATAGCTCGCAACGTTCCGGAGAGTGGAACATGAAGCATCCGAAGATCGTCGGGTACGTGGGATAATGGGGCATCCCGCTAACGGTGGATAGCGCAAGCCCAGTAGCGCCTGGCATCTGCCACGCTGACATCGACCGACGACCTGAGGGGACTCGTATGAGATCTACCACGCTGACATCGACCGACGACCTGAGGGGAACCCTGTGAGAGTCGGAGTTGTCTATCCCCAGACCGAGATGCGCGGACATCCTGGGGCTGTTCGGGCAATCGCCAGCGCCACAGAAGAATTCGGATACAGTTCGTTCCTTATCCCCGATCATCCAATTGGTGCCGACCCGACCGATCGCACGCCACCGCTACTCGGCCCATACACCGAACACGATACGTTTCACGACCCCTTTGTCCTCTTCGGATACCTATCGGCGATCACATCGCGCATCGAATTGGTCAGCGGAGTCCTCATCTTGCCCGAACGGCAGACGGCAATCGTGGCGCGACAGGTTGCCGACGCCGATATCCTGTCCGGTGGCCGAATCAGGCTCGGGGTCGGCACCGGATGGAACCACGTCGAGTACAGCGTGCTCGCTCAAGATTTTCAGACTCGCGGCGCACGCCTTGACGAGCAACTCATCCTTCTTCGTGAACTGTGGACGTCGCCACTAGTAACCTTCGACGGGCGGTTCCACTCCCTTGATCGAGCCTGCATTAATCCGCGACCTACCCGTGAGATCCCGATCTATCTCTCGGGAAACAGCGAACCGGCATACCGGCGCGCAGCACGCGAGGCATCCGGATTCATCTTCGCTGGAAGCGTCGACCAGAGCGTGGCCGGAATAAGCCGGATCCGTGAGCATCTGGTGGCAGCCGGACGGGACGCCGACGATTTTGACTTCGAAATCATGCTCAGCGAGGGCGACACCCCCGAGACGATTGTCGAGCAAGCGGCGCGCTGGCGTGATGCCGGTGGCACCCAGGTCGACGTCATCACTGTCCGCCGAGGCTTCCAGGGATTCGGCGAGCACGTCGAGCACCTTCGGACGGTAAGCAACGTCCTGGGGCTCGACAACGGGGTGGCGACGCGGTTGTGAATCCATGTTCAGACCTTGCCGTGCTCCGCAATCGCCACCGCCTGTGGCACCCGTTCTAATCGCCGCAGTACCGAGCGACGAACGTTGGATATAATATCGCCGTCCGTCCATCGTGACCCCGTCGCCGAGGACATAGCGATGTCAGTATCTCGCCGGCTCCGCAGCGAGCATGAACCGAAGTTCATCGGCTGGACACGCCTGGATCAGCCCCGTCACCAACCGATCCAGGCAAGTTTCACGTATTGTTACAACCGCATGATCCCATCAAGGTACCCACAAGTTATGAGAATCCTTCAGCCCTGATCAAGGGCTTGAAAGGCTTCATCTCATGGCTGGACGCAAACGACACACGCCCGAACAGATCATCCGAAAACTGCGCCAAGGCGACAAACTCGCAACAACAGGCACCGACGTCGAGGAAATCGCCCGACAACTCAACGTCTCCGTGCCGACGCTGTACCCGGTCGCCACAACCATTGCATACGAAACCACATGCACCCGAAACGGACTTTGGAGTAAGTCGCGTAGAGGAGGATGTAGGGATAGGTCGTGTGGGTCAAGGTGCGTTCCCGGAACCGGGTGATCTCACCATCGAGTTGCGCACAGTCGCGCCGATTTGGCGATCTCGGAGTCGGCGGTGAGGTCGTCGATGTCGCGGGTGGAGGCGCCGTGGACGTAGACCTCCATGACCACGCATGCACCGCTTTGTCGATCCGCCTGCGCCGCCCGAGCCGCGAGGGAAAGAACGATCCGGACCGTAGCTTCGGGGATCTACAACCTCCACACCGCCGGAGGTTGTAGAGACGGTCTTGAGTCAGTGCAGGTTGCGTTGGGTGCTGCGGCCTTCGGCGCGTTGATAGCGGCTGGCGCCGATTCTCTCGGTTGCTTCTGCCTCGATCGGGGCTTGCAGGCCCGCGCGGATCGACCCGGCAAATACAGATGTCGATTCTGCACTGGTGAGTGCGTCGAGTTGGGCGAGCGAGGCAGAACGGTCTGGAGTCATCGCGTGGATTGCTTTCTCTGAGTCACTGTGAGACGTACTCATTGATCACCACGCGATGACCCGCCCATAGCGGGTCATCGACATACGTTTTCGCTGGTGCTGTCCTTATCGAAACCCCACCACTCCAAAGGAATTACCCCGTTCAACAACCGTGTCCGTGACGAATGTCTGAACATGAACGAATTCCACAGTCTCCTCGAAGCACGGGTGGTCATCGAGGATTGGAAGGAGGACTACAACAACCGACGCCGCCAATTCATCGCCGGCGTACCGAACTCCAAATGAGTTCGCTGCCATCTGCATTTACACGCATTGATTCTCCGATAGCGAGTGGCTCACCAAACGAGGGCCCTATCAACGGATTCGCGGATCTGCTCGTGAACGTGCTCGTCGGATTCGTTGATAAGCGCGAGCACAGTCAGAAGACAGCACGAGCACCGAAGTCCGCAGCGTTGAAGGAAAGACCGAGATAGACTGCCTACCTACCCTGACCTTAGGGCATCTTCCCGTCACGGATGACGCGTATCTCTGCTCACGGCTTCAAAGCCGTGCCAGAACCTCGTTAAGACTTAGCTTCGAGTTGTGTCGATAGTTGACGTGCTGCGTTGGTAATCAGCGCTCTGAACTTCAGAACCGAGAGGCCCCCGACAGTTGTCGACATCGACAGTGCAGCAACGGCTTTGTTCGTCCGCGGATCGAATATCGGGACAGCCAGACACGTCACTCCTACGTAGGATTCCTCGAAATCGGTCGCGTAGCCTTCCTGGCGGACTCGGCTCAGCGAACGAGACATACTTGACGAGTTCGTGACGGTGTAGGCGGTGTAGCGCAGATACTTAACTGCAAGATTTTGCTTGATCTGCTCCGGAGCCGCGAATGCAACAATCGCTTTTCCCAATGCTGTTGTGTACGCAGGACGCCGCTGTCCTACCCGGGACGGCAGTTTGACCGAGTCGTGACCGTAAAGCTTCTCCAAGTAGAGAATATCAGTGCCCGCTAGCACTGCGAGATGAATCGTCTGCCGCGTAGACGCGAACAACTCCGTCATATAGGGGTGCGCTCGGTCGCGCAACTCGTCTGGCCGACACAACGGTGCTCGCTGACCAAGCTCGAACGCCCGATCAGACAACCGATACTTGTCTCCCGAGCGCAACACGTAACGGCTACCCAAGAGAACAGCCAGCAATCGATGAACGGTACTCTTCGGCAAATTGGTGATCAATGCAAGTTCAGAAACTCCAAGGGAATATTGTGGGCCGGCGAAGGCATCGAGAATTGCGAACGCTTTCGCTGCCGACGTATCATATTTCGACGTCATCCCCCGTGTGTTCACTTGCGACTGCACGATTTACCTCTCAATACCGTTTCCGACGTAGTTGCAGTTCGTATCGGATCGCCAGTCTGCGTTGTCACTGATCAGAAAAAACTACTGAGATTACGCGAAAGAAGAATCGTCTGGTCGAGGTAAATGAATCGTCGCGATCTCAAAATCGCCTTTGCGTCGGAGCACATCTTCCCGCGGGCCGATCCACTGATCCTCCTCAAATTTGAGTCGGGTATGGTAGCATAGCTCCGATCATCGGCGCTGACGATGCACACGTTGGTGATACGATCTGTTGTTAGATAGGGTGAATACTCGACCCAGGCGTTTCCGGTCGCGAACTTGATTACCCTAATTTATAGAGATTTTTTGTCGTCGTCGAAGAATATGCCCTCGCCGAGTTTGGTTAATTCTTTGCTCAACTCCCGCCATGACATCGTTCGACAGATTGGCATGAAATAGTGTGTCGCCGCTAAACAACTCCCCCACTCCTCATGCTTGCGGTTATCAATCAGAGCAACCTCTTTAACCTAAATCGCGCAACCTCGAATTACGACAACATCTACTCAAACAATGGCAGAGCCAGAGCCTTAAGCTTGGCCTGCTGCCATCTGGGGTCAAGTTTTACGCCGCCGCCATGTCCCCCCACAATCTCGGCCATACTCCAAGGCTCGCGCGAAAAGCTACAAGGATCGAGCCGAACAGATTTTCTGTTCTTGTTTGATTCTGCTTTAGTTTGAAAATACCACGGGAATAAGATTTCGACAAGGGCAACTGACGACCAAACCAGAAGGAATGAACTGAACCACATAGTCGCTCTGCGACCATGTGGTTCGGTTCTTGCGAATACTCGGATCGAGTGTTAGCCCGAAATACCACCCCAGCAGATATCAAATTGAGCCTTCGCGATCTCGTCTATTGATAGATCCCCACTAGGGTCATACCAACGACCAATCGAGTTACAGATGCCGATTATCGATAGCATGACAACATTCAGGTCGAGATCACTACGAATCTCCCCGGCATCAACGCCTTCCCGCAGAATCGACAGCCAGACCTCACGCAGCCGGTGTGACAAGGCCCGGTCTTCTCTGGCGTGTTTCTTCGTCTTACGTTTATCGGCTGGAGCAATGATCCAGTGTTCAATAAGGGGAAGAACACGCTCGAGGTAACGTACGTACTGGACAATCACAAGTCGGAGCTTTTCAACTGCAGGACCATCACCCGAAGCTGTCTTCTCGATCTGCTCGGTGATTTCCTCAAACATTTGGACACGGACCTCACGAAGCAGGCTCGCCTTGCTATCGATGTGATAGTAGAGACTACCCTGCAAGATCCCAAGTTCGGCGGCGATGTCCTCGAGTTTGGTTGCCTCGTACCCCTTTTCGCGGAAGACCTTTGCAGCTACGTCGACAACCTGCTGCTTGCTGCGAACTATCGTCATTTGCGCCCCATATCTCCTCAACTCATTCGCCTTGATGCGCGCCGAGGACTTCAACAGGGATGCTATGTGACCAGTCGAGCACCGATCAAACCATAGCGAGCACGAACACGTCGTCGCCACACAACCCACGGAGCCGCTGCCAACGTGATCCAGACACGCGCCCGTCAGCCGACCGCTCGGTGCAGGACCCTGAGTGACGTGAACTCGTTGTAGCCCCACGCACCATTCTCGACGCCCAGGCCGCTCCACTTCATCCCGCCAAACGGAATACTGGGCCGAACTGCGAGATGAGTATTGACCCAGGCCGTTCCACACTCGAGTCGGGTCGCCACCTCGGCTGCCAGGTCTTCGTCTGCACCCCAGACCGATCCGGAAAGTCCGAAATGCGTTCCATTAGCTCGTTCGACGACCTCGTCGAGATCTCGATAAGAGACCACCGGAAGTACAGGACCGAACTGCTCTTGGTCTACAATCGCAGTTCCATCGGTCACGCCGGCAAGTATTGTCGGCTCGTGGAACAACCCGGGACCGTCGATCGCCCGTCCACCTGCGGCCACGAATCCACCCCTGTCCAGCGCGTCGCCGATAAGTCCAGAAACGATGTCAAACTGCTGTCTGTTATTTATCGGACCAAGCTGGGTCTTCGGATCTGTCCCATCACCGACCTGAACCGACCGAGCGATTGCTGCAAGAGCTTCGACCACCTCGTCGTGAAGCCTTTCAGGAACGTAGACGCGCTTGACAGCCATACAGACCTGCCCATTGTTATGGAATGCACTCCAGAACAACCGTTCGGCGATGAAACTCGGGTCTACGTCATCAAGCAGGATGGCCGGGTCATTGCCGCCCAACTCCAGGGTCACCCGTTTCAGATCATTCGCGGCAGAGGCAGCCACGCGCTTCCCTGTCGCGATGGATCCGGTGAAGGAAATCTTTCTTGGTATCGCATGCGAGGTCATCCTGGCGCCCAGCGGATCAGACCCGCTGACCACGTTTAATACGCCCGGCGGCAGGACCCCGGCAAGGAGTTCCCCCAACTTTAACGTCGCGAGGGGCGTGTGCGGCGAGGGTTTGAGCACCACAGTATTCCCGGCGCGAAGCGCAGGAGCCATTTTCCACGCGGCCAGTGCGAGGGGGAAGTTCCACGGTGTGATGGCTACGACGACCCCCAGCGGTTGCCTGCGAATCTCGACGATTGCCCGATCGTCGCGCAGGCCGGGCTCGGCCGGCACTTCGAAGTCCGCATAGTACCGGAACCACAAAGCAGTGGCACGAACCTCCATCCTCGAGTCCGCAAGTGGCTTACCTTGCTCCACTGTGAGCACGGCCGCCAACTCATCTTCGGAATCAACAATCACATCAGCCGCAGCCCGCAGTGCCACTCGGCGCACACCATCGTCGAGCCGCCAGTGGCGGTGCGCTTCGGCTGCAGCATCCATCGCCGCGTCGAGCTGATCCTCCGAACACTCCGGCGCCGTCGCCACAACTGAGTTGGTCGCCGGATTCAGCACAGCGAACCCATTGGCCGATGGCGCACTGACGCCATTGATGGTCATTGCGAAATCAGTCATCATCATCCGTTCGAATAAAGCAGCGACACAGCGTTTCTCAAGGACGGTACCACTCGCAGGGGTGCCCGTGCAGCTAAATTCAAATCAAGTTAGAATGATGTCGTGAAACTTGCGCGCGCACTGACTGCAGACGGACCCACTTACGGCCTGATCGAGGATGAAGCATTCGTGCCCATCACCGGCGATCCCTTCGGCCAGTGGGAGGCCAGTTCTCAGCAACTAGGTCTCCCAACTGTCAAACTGTTGAATCCCGTAGAGCCCAAACGAATTTTGGTTGTCTTGGGCGGATTCCTCAAAGAAGACGAGGACCGCGTACCCGAGGGAACCGAGATTCGGTTGTTTCCCAAGGTTGTCACGAATCATCTTGGACCCAACGCCGTCATCCCCCGCTCGCCGATACTGACCGGCCCAGTTGAAATGGAGGCCGAAATAGCCCTGGTGGTCGGGCGGCAGCTCTCGAATGCATCCGTTGAAGACGCGTGGTCGGCAATCTACGGCTACACCCCATACAACGACGTGACAGCCGGCGAGTTCGTCCCGCACGACCTGTTCCGCGCAAAGTCACTGGACGGGTACAGCATCCTAGGCCCCTGGGTGTCAACAGATCTCACTCGAGAAGACATAACTGATGGATTGTCAATCACCGGCCTCGTCAACGGGGACGTTTGCCAGTCAAACAACACCTCGCGTTTCAAATTCAGTCCTGGCGAAGTCCTCAGCCATGCAAGCAAATATGTCACGCTCATGCCAGGCGACGTCATCGCGCTGGGGACGCCACCTCCGCCCTACCCTATCGCTCCCGGCGACCGCGTCGAAGCCGTCGTCGAGGGCCTTGGGACGTTGACAAACATCGCCGGTTGACCAAACATTCACCAAAATTGGCTCCGATGTAACTAAATCGCATGTATGTGTTTGTAGTGACCGGCCGGGGCTAGCTGACAGGATAAGGCGTCGTCGCCACGACAGACGTGTGACTCATGAATCACTTTGCTCCTTTTCGGATGCACTGGCCGGAGTTTGTCCACTCTGTTGTGACGGCGACGCCGGTCCGGTTTTGCTTCGGTAGCTTGATTTTCAAGCCTGCCCGACCTCGTTGCCGCGCGGACGTGGCCCGTCACAGGCCGGCCTCGAAGTGTGCTTTCCACGGCTGACATTGACAATGACGTCACCCCATCGAAAAGGGCATCCTGCGCCCTGCCTATCGCCGGTAGATCACTACAGATCGTCATAGGGGTCGATGCCGTAAGTTTTCCGGCAAGCTCGACGGGACTCGTTCGGGCCTCGTATGAATTACCGCACCGAGCGGGGCAAGGATCCGTCCTTGTCGCATCGAAGGCATCGGCTCCTACGGAACCGGACTCTTCGACCGCGTTCTTGCGAGAGGATTCCCGATCCGCTGAACCTTCTGTGATGGGTTCAGCGGATCTGCGAGAAAGTGCACTAAATCAAGCAGGCAAGAGTTTTCGACTGGTATGCAGTTGTGGACCGAGAGGGATTTCATCACGCCAGCAGCAGCGTCAGATAATGCGGATCCAGGCGCGCGCGAAGATGGATGGCGTGAGGGTGTCGATATCCTCTGGCGATGGCCCGCTGGTACACTTGCATCGCCCACTCATCCGCGAGGCGACGGCCGTTCGCGAAATCCAAAACCTCCCTGCAGAGTTTCTTGTTGCATAACCAGCGGATCACGGATTGTTCGTGTTTGCCGGATTGCCGAGTCGCGGGTGAGGCGCCGGCGAGAACCGTGTCGCCCGGTTGTGTTCGCAGCAACGGATCTGGTCGGTGTTCTCGAAGAAGAAGGGACTGAACAGGAAATCGGGTCCACCGGTCCATGACGATCTCGTCGCCCGCAGGTTCACGGCACAGAAGCCGAACCAGGTGTGGCTCACGGACATCACCGAACACCGGACCGATACCGGAAAGCTGTACTTGTGCGCGATCAAGGACGTGTATTCGAACAAGATTGTCGGCTACTCGATCGATTCGCGAATGAAAGCGTCACTAGCTGTCCGTGCACTGACCAATGCCGTCGCTCTCCGGGAGCCGGCCGGGACGATCGTACATTCCGGCAGGGGCAGCCAATTTCGGTCGAGAAAGTTCGTGCACGCATTGTCGGACAACGGTTTACAGGGTTCCATGGGAAGATTTGGGGCATGCGGCGACAATGCCGCTATGGAATCTTTTTTCTCGTTGTTGCAGAAGAACGTCCTCGACCGTCAACGGTGGTCGACTCGTGAACAGCTGCGGCTTGCGATCGTGACCTGGATCGAGAAAACCTACCATCGCAAACGTCGGCAACGACGCTTTGGAAAGCTCACACCGATCGAGTTTGAGACAATCACCCAGACCGCATACGCGGCCTGAAACTATCAACCCCACAAGTCAACCGAAGTGGGGGCAGTCCCTACCTTTCCGACGACGCTCGCGCAGCGACCTACCAAGACTGGTTCCACGAATACAATCACCACAGACCCCACACAGGCGTCGACGGCAAGTCCCCCATCGAACGCATCGCCGTGCACAACGTCTATACCCACAACGTCTTGTATGAGGCACGGACGTTAGTTACGCGGTGCCGGCGGTAAGCGGCGGGCGGTCGTCCTCCGCGTGCTGAATGCGGTCGGTGATAATTGTAGTGAACATTCCACACTTCAACGGCAGTACGTCGTTGCTGCTCGCTGGTGTACTCGCGGGAGTAGAGCAATTCTTCGGCGAGGATGCGGTTGTAGCGTTCGACTTTCCCGTTGTGTTTCGGTGTGTACGGCTTGATGCGATAATGCCGAGATTCTCGCAATGAAGCGGTGAAATCTGTTGCCCGATAACATGATCCGTTGTCCGTGATCACCCGCTCGATGCGGTCGATACCGTGTGCGGCGAAGAAGACGCGTGCGTTGTTCATGAAATCGATGGCCGTTGCGGCGGTTTCGTTGTCGCGCGCCTCGGTGTACGCCAGCCTTATGTTGCCATCGATCGCGGAATGCAGGTAGGTGTAGCCGATGCGAGGTTGCTTGATCTTCGTTTTCCTGCGCTGGGATCGTTTGGCCTTGTCGGAACCGCGGCCATGGGCACGCCACCCGCCACCGTCCGGAATTTTTCCGACTTTCTTGATGTCGACATGCACCATCTGACCTGGCCATTTCGCGATGATGACCTGCGGTTTTCGGTTGTTCTCGCCGTTCGGGTCGATGAACCGGCGGCGGTACAATCCCAGGTTCCGCAGGATTTTCGTGACCGTCCGGCGAGCAATGACGGCTCCATCCATTCGGAGTTCGAACGTGATTCGTGAGGCCGACCATTTCCGGGTCCGTCGCATCGCTTCGATCTCGGCCACAAGCCTTGCCGCTGTGGCGGTCGGTTGATGGTGCGGCGTGCTGGATCGGTCCTGTAATCCCAGGTCACCGTACTCGCGATACCGGTTGACCCACTTGGAGGCGCATCGGCGGGAGATACTCATTTCGGCGGCTATGTGGGCGATCGGCCGGTCATGGCAGCGCTCGATCAGGCGTCGCCTTCCTTCCACTGTCAATGGGGCATTACGGTGTGTCACAGGGCTGGTCCTTTTTGGTCGAGAACGGCTATGTCGCAACTCCCATTCTCGCGCCGAGGACCAGCCCGTCTACTTCAGTCCCGCGTCAACAACGTCCATACCCACAACAGCGTCATCAACGTCCATACCCACAACAGTTAGAGCCCAGCCCACCCACAGAATCCACATTGCCAAACACCGTCCACTGTAATTCTCGTCTACCCGACTGACGTTGTCGTGACCTCTATAATCGATGTATTGGTTCGTGCACCGATGTCCTCGACGGTACCAACCGCGATCAGGATGAACAATTTCCGTCCGGTGCTCCCTCCGAGGCAACATGCAAGCGGGATCTTGTCATCCGGATAGCTGATCACGTCGGTGATCTCGCCGCCCTCAAGTACTCGCCGCACTTCCCTCGTAAACGGGGAGCAGGTCCATACCCCTCCGGATGAATCAACAGCAATCCCATCAGCTGTACCTGGAGATAGATCTGCCCAGACACGTCGGTTCAAGAGAGAGCCGTCAGGAGAACGGTCGAACGATGTGAGGCGCGACGAAGGGAACTCCGAGACGATATAAGTACTGCCGTCGGCGCTCAGACCTGGACCATTCGGCATGTCCAGCTCCTCAGCAACGACTCTCGATGAACCGTCGGGCTCAACCAAGATGATGTTTCCATCAGCTAGCACCGGACGGATAGCCGAGGCAGGATTGGTCCCCATCGCCCCAACATATGCACGCCCAGCATCATCGACAATCATGTCATTGAGTCCGCCGACTGCGAGGTGCGCGATATCGGCGTGAACTCGGATACCATCAGGCCCGTCAAGCCGAACGATTTTTGGCTCATTCATCAAAGCCACTAAAAGCCGGCCATCAGGCAAAAACCCTAAACCTGTCGGCAATTCGCCGCTCGTGAAATCGACGACAGTATCTGCATTACCGTCCTCGTCGACCGTCATAACACGGTGATTGAAGATGTCCGAAAACCAAAGCTTACCGTTGCGCCATCGAGGGCATTCGGCGAAACGCAGACCGTCCAGCAGTAGGTTCGGAACAGCAATTTCACCCATAACTGCTCTCCTTCTTCAATCAGAATCGCATTTCGACGATATATGAATGGACGGCTACTATCTCTCCGATATTTAGCCTGTTCCACCCACTCGAAGTGATCAGAATATTTCGCCCATTGTTGCCTTTTCGGTGCGGGTCAACTCCAGAATCGACGGATCCATGGTCGCTTCGAGATCATGCAATCGCGGAAGGACCTTTTCAGCGAACCTCCGCATCGATTCCTCCGCCTTCTCTGCTGGCATTGTTCCGAACTTAACATTGAGGATGAATTCCTCGGCTGCAGTCATGCTCTGAATGTGTCGGAGTTTCTCGAATACCTGGTCCGGAGTACCCCACGCCTGCGGCTCGGCGCCCACCTTGATCAGGTGTTCATCATCGTCCGGAGCTTTACCAATCGCTGCGTACTGCTCGTACCCCTTGGTGTTCTTGAATCGGTCAACATCACCAAATTGATAGTGGTGTTTGCTGCTCTTCGTCGATTCCGGCACATGACGGCGCATTAACTCCCACGCTTCCGCCTCATCTTCAAAGCACGCGACCTTAACCACAACACTCGGTTGGGTGATGCTCTGCCCATTGCCAATACGAATGTTGTTGAAATCGGCGACATCCTGTTTGTAGGCATCCCAGGACTTCTGATTGGTCATGAGCATTCCCAACCCATTGTTGGCCGTCAACGGCAACGTCTCCGGACTACTCCAGGCGACACGCATACGCTCCATAAGCCGCTCCGGATTACGGAACATCGGACGAATTGTCGTCTCGGGAATCTTATAGAACTGACCGTCGTGGGAAAACCACTCGTTGGTCATAGCCTTACGCATAATCTCAAGTGATTCGTTGAACCGATCGCGAGCCTCACCCATAGGAACTCGGAACGGATCAAACTCTCGGACACCGGCACCCCGACCAAGTCCAAGCGTCAACTGTCGGCCCTGCAGCAAATTGTCGAGAACGGCAATCTGATCGATCACCACCAGCGGGTCGTACCAAGGCAGCACCACGATCATGGTCCCAAAATCGATCTTGCTGGTCTTGCCCGCAAAGTAGGTCAAGTGCTGAAGCGCGCCGCCCGTCATCGAGTACGGAGAAAAGTGATGATCGATAGCCCAGTAAGAGTCAAACCCCAACGGCTCGACCAAGCCAGCTAGATACATCTCCTCTTCGTAGATCTCTTGATCTGAGATCTTCGGCGGAAGCGGATCTTTAGCAAGGTATCGAGGCCAGTCCGTGTAGTTCTGCCAATTGAAATGAACGCCGACCTTCATAGCCGATTCCCTTCCTGTAAGGAGAAGATTTGACGAGTGCCGACTTGTTCGCGAAGAGTTTCCGCAGTCGTTCCGCGCCGACGCCGAACCGCACTATGAGCACGAAACGTGTCTGCGGTTGAACGCTTGCGACTTGCCCTGACTACTCCCACTTTGCACAAACCGAGCATTTTTCGGCGATCCTAAGCATCGCGCCACCCAATTTTACGAACCGGTCGCCGAAATGTCAATAATGGTTTGAATTTAGCTTTGAACAGGCTCCTCAGTCGAATTTTACTTCAGGAATTCGGACGGACGACGCCCGAATCGGGGCCGGGAGCCGTTCATTTTCTCGTCGCAGGAGGTCTTCCTGTCGTCGGCCAGCTGAGGAGACAACAGCGCCCGGCTGAGTCGGGTTGCCAGAGACGAACTATCTGTCGAAGATCGACCGCAATCCGGCTTGACAACCGCGGATCTTCCAGCTGCGTTGGTCACAGATTGAATGTGGCGACCCAGCTAACAACTGGCACCGAATGTTCGAACACGTAGGCCAGGCAACAAGGCGCTGAGTGCTGTTGAACACCGATACTGTTGGTATCGCTCCCAACGCCTTTCTGTGCGCGATGGCGATTCCGGCAAGCGACAGGAATGGGGCTAGTCCATGTCTCGCTTTCGACGCGCCCACGTCTCGAATCCGATTGGTGTAAGCCCGTACGACCGCGCGATCTCAGGCACGGCTGGAACTTGGAGCACATTCACGAACATCATAGATTCGGCAATCGCGGGGTTGAGGCCGTTGGCAGCAGCCTCTTCCGGTGTTCCGGACTCGACGACGTAATCCCGCCCATCAAGACGGGACAGTATCTCGACTATCTCGCCCAAGGTGAGCATCTCGCCTGCCAGATGCAGTTTCACGCCGTTGAAGGTTGCGGGATCGTTCATCGCCGCCGCTGACGCGATGCCGATGTCGACAGGATCTATGAGCGGGAACTTGTGCTCTGGAGCAACAACGGTGACGAGCCGACGACCATCTGCGAATGTCGACGGATCGATCATCGAGTGGGTCATGAACGTTCCCGGAAGAACGATCGTGAAGCTCTCGAAACCAGCATTGCGGACGCGCTCGATCGCATACAGCTTGTTCTCATAATAATCGAACTGCGATGGGTACTTGCCCTCCTTCCATCCAGGGGCATCGCGGTGCTCGCCGACACCGGATGTCGACGAATGCACAAACGTTGGCACGCCCTCTGCCAACGCCGCAGAAACGAGGTTGTCGGCCCACCCCCGCTCCCTGCTGAAGTCAACACCTGCGGACGACATAATGGGGCTCTGCATCGAGAACACAGCACGCACACCAATGCAGGCCGCCCGCAGTGCCACCAAATCTTCGAAATCACCGACCACGAGGTGGGCGCCTGCAGCGGCAAGCTGTTTGGCCTTGGGAGTGTTCGGATCACGAACCATCGCTCGAACATTAGAGGTTCCATCGGCGAGCAGCGCCCGCACTGTGGCGCCCCCTTGACGTCCCGTCGCTGAAGTCACGAGTACGGGATCAGTGCTCTTCGGTGACAACTCTGGTCTCCTTGTCATAGTGGCGCCAGCAATTCAGCGCCGTGGTCGTTACGGACGGTCAGTGAAGAGAGGATCCGAGGTCGGCGTTGATCACTTCACCAATGATGGGGCTGGCGGCGTCAGTGGTGAGGAACGCGATCACGTTGGCGAGTTCTTCGTGGAACATGTACCGGCCGGCCTTGTTAGTCAGGCGTGAATAGAACCACTTTTCGTCGAAAGTCGTAGGAATGCGCTCGGGTGTGCGAACCATTGTCGCTGGGTTGACCTGGAGAACGTTCACGCCTTCGCTGATGACCTCGGCGGCAAGGAACCTGCTGAACTCGCCAAGCCACGCCTTGCCAGTGCCGTACAACAGCACATCCGGTGCGGACGGGGAATTCGCTGCGCCACTACCGACATTGATGATGTGGCCGCGGCCCTGCGGGCGCATATAGTCGAGCGCGACGCGACTGGTGAACATCGGGCCCATGATCGTGCCGCGCACCGAGCGGGTCATGTCCTCGACCGTGCAAGTCTTGAAAGCCCCTGTTGCGACGTCGACAGCACTGTTGACCAGCACGTCAATACCACCAAGGAGGTCGTTGCACTCGGCCATCCAGCGGTTGATATCTTCCCAATCCATCGCATCGCCAAACACGCCAAAAGCTTTGGTTCCCCACTTCTCGCTAACCGCCGCCGCAACGCCATGGGGGTCAGGCCCGGAATACGCAGCAAGGCTGCCAGTGTCACTGGGATCATCCACCTTCAAATCGACCAGGGCCACATCAGCCCCGAGACCAGCAAAGCGATTCGCACACGCCGTCCCCAACCCCCGGCCACCACCCCCGGTGATCACGACCCGCCGCCCCCGCAAATCAAGCAGATCTGTGAGGCGCTTGTCGATCATCGAAGCCGGCATCCGGTCATTGAACATCGGCTCCATACTGTCCCCGGCCTCGATCGCCCGACGCGCCACCTCTTCAAAGTAGGTACTTGACATAACTCCACATCCTCTTGATCGACCGATCGATTGGGTCAACGTCGGCAGTCATTGCTCTTGGCATCCTCGACCAGTATCCGACATCACCAGCTTAGCTGCTATATAAACCTAGTCAACACTACGTATTGGCCAGAATTTCAGTCCAGTCAATGCGTATTTCGTGCATTTAATCTGCACTTATACTCTCCACTTAGGGACTTTAGAGGCAAGGTGCAGCATGTATGACTAGCTAGTTGTCGATACGATTTCACCATGCCGCAGGGCGCCTGTCCTTCTAGAAGGAGACCTCTCGAGGTGGCCCCCGAAGGGTGCTCACTGCTAGATGACATCGCGGCGACCGCCGCAGAACTTTCCTGCGCGATCAGAACCGTCTTTGTCGCCGACACCACTATCGAAATGTTTCGATGCATTCCGCCTCGATTGCACCGAAGCGTAGCGAGTATCGCCCTCGACTCGGCGCTGGAGAGCCAGGAGCACCCGGGGGCGGCCCGCAGGTGCACATCTTGTGTGCGATCGAGGTCGCCGGTGACCAGCCGGAGTACGTGTTTGCGCTCTCACACCCCGCGATATCCAACCGCCAACGAATTGCCTCAGCATCGGCCGTGATACGACGCAACGTCGGTGACTCATGTCTACGAACGCATCTGTGGTCAGTACAGACATGAAACTGGGACATCCAACCTTGCCGGCCGAGGTGGCATGACCCCATTCAGAGGTTGTCGCACAACGCAATTGGAGGACTTCAATCGTGATACCAGCGATCGCGGTAAGCAACGAGTCCATATCCGCAAGGAATCACACACTCGCCTACGGCGGCTTGGTCTTTGCCTCGTCTCTCCCGACCGGACGGACCATTCCCGGACGGACGGTTTGACGTGTACCAAACAACCTCTTCGACGCCCCGGTGGCAGATAATCGGGCACTACTCAATGAGGTACCGCTGAGGCGGCCCGCATGCTGGACCCGCTGGTCAAGGTACCCAAATATGTTGCTCCGTTTGATCACACCGTCAAGTCAGCGCCAGCGATGCTCGTTCGGAATCCTTATGGCCACGACGCGCGTTTCACCATGGATACGGGTGATGTGGCCCTGTCCGGTGCGGTCGTCGACAAGGCAAACATCGCCCGCACGCAGCACCTCTTCCCCGCCCTGGCCACCGACCTGGAGTTCGAATCCACCAGACAACGCGACCACGATACTAACTGCTGCTTCAGTGTGCCAATCCGACACCAGGTCAGGCGAGAATGCCAGGAATGACACTGCCAGAATCGATTCGGCAGAATCGTCGGTCTCCTGGAGATCGAACAAGCCAGAGGCGTCGCGAAAGTGGGCCTTTTCATCTGCCACGTGCATCTCGACAACCTTGTTCGCGACACCGGCGTCTTTGATAACCGGCGGCACAACCCCTTCGGGTTTCCAGTCGGTAGAGACTTCAATCTCGATGATTCGAGTGTCTTCACCATAGGTCAGAACGCCGGTACCGCCGTTCAAGTCATCCAAGTACATCACGTCCCCCGGACTCAACTCGGCCACCATGTACGCGGTCGTGAGCTCTACTGAACCCGAGGCGATGATCAGGAGCCGAGGATATGCGCGCGCTGCGGTGTTCTCTACAAATCCAGCCTGCCGCTTGAGCAGTCGTAGTGCGGCATATTTCTGGGCAATCTCAGGCCCGGGTGCCCTCTCACGATCCCGATCGGTAGCCGTCGTCCCGTTGAAGATGAACGGAAGGGGGAGCGATTCGAGTTTGGTATCGCCTTGCCCGTCAAGGCCCAGGTGATAAGTTTTCATTTCACGCCTCCGAAGACAAGGCCTGGTAGGGCGCGATCTGATCGCCATTCGTCGAGCATACGGTCGAAGGCCATGATTCCTGGTGCGTACGCACCGTTACGTTGCGCAACGTGGATATTTGGTTGTCCCTCGTTGTTGTAGTAGCCCGGCGTGCAAGATTTGAGGAAGTCCTCGTTGGAACGAGCTCCCCGAATCACCTCAGCGACCCATTCGTCTTGGGCATCGACAGTCACATCGATCTCCGTTGCATTCCGCTCCAAGGTCTCTTGTACAAGAAACCTGATGTGACGGCTCTGAACATCGAGAACATGTCCCTGGTTCGAACTTATTCCCACCTGATTTGTGGCCACGATGAATAGATTTGGGAAGTTATGCGTCTGCATCCCGTAAAATGTAGAGATTCCAGTCTTCCAGGCATCACTCAGAGCCTGCCCACCCCGCCCACGGATCTCAAAACCCACGCGCTTGGTGAACGGACCGCCGATTTGGAAACCACTGGCAAAAATGATGCAATCGAGTTCGTATTCGACTCCCCCGGCGACGATCCCACGCTCGGTAACCTTCTCAAGGCCCTGCCCGTCAGTATCGACCAGCGTGACATTCGGGCGGTTGAAAGTCGCGAGATATTCATCGTGAAACGTCGGGCGTTTGCAGAGCGCGCGATAGTAGGGCTTGAGCGCCTCGGCGACCTTCACATCCGTGACGATTGAATCGACGCGCGCACGCACCTCTTCCATCTTCTGGAAGTCGGCCTTTTCGTCGAGCACTCCGCCAGTCAGTGTTCTCGCACGATAGATCGCGGTCCAACCGTCGTTCACCAGGTCTGTTTCCGCATCTCCGCCTGCGACGAATGTTGAGAAGTTCTCCATCCGATCACGTTGCCAGCCAGGCTTCAAGGAAGCGACCCACTCCGGATCGGTGAGCTTGTTTGCTCGTACATTAACAGCCGACGGTGTGCGCTGGAACACATACACCTCACCCGCGCTCGCCCCAAGATGAGGTACTGCCTGGATCGAGGTGGCCCCGGTGCCAACGATGCCGACTCGTTTGTCCGTAAGTCCTGTCATCCCGCCGGTGCTGTCCCCACCGGTATATTCGTAGTCCCACCGGGTTGTGTGAAACGAATGGCCCTTGAATTCTTCGATTCCGGGGACTCCTGGAAGCTTGGGCTTCATCATCTGGCCGGCAGTCACGGCGACGAAACGGGCGCGGAAGACGTCGCCGCGATTTGTAGTGACAATCCACCGAGAATCGGCATCACTCCACGTAAGGTCTGTTACAGCAGTCTGCAACAGTGCGTTGGTGTATAGATCGTAATGCCGGGCGACTCGCTTGGAGTGCTCAAAGATCTCGGGACCTTTGGCATACTTCTCCGACGGCATGTAGCCCGTCTCCTCGAGAAGCGGCAGATAAATGTACGCGTCGGTGTCGCACGCAGCTCCTGGATAGCGGTTCCAGTACCAGGTACCGCCGAAGTCACCACCCTGCTCTACGACGCGAATGTCCTTTAGACCTGCTTCTCGCATACGTGCAGCGGTGAGCAAGCCGCCGAAGCCACCACCGACGACAACCGCCTCCATGTCATCGGTGACAGGCTCACGCTCGATGTATGGCGTATAAGGGTCGTCAACGTAGCTGGACAGCGCACCGTCGGGCGCGCGGTATTGAGCAGATCCTTCTACTCGAAGGCGTTTTTCACGTTCGATCCGATACTTCTCACGAAGTTGGTCGGGATCGAAATCAGCGTTGACAGCTACTCCGAACATGTATGCCTCTCCCTCAGGTTCACGTCCGATCCTCGACGTGAGTTACACGTGAACGCACCGGTGGCGACGAACCGCCAAATCAATACTTGTTTGAAAATAATCAAGTTTGAATTTATCACCCGACATGACCGCGGGCAAGTGATCGCATCCTGGCAGTCGGATGCGGAATCCTATTGCGGCACCACGTCTGCGGCACCACCTCCACAGTGACGGCGCCGATAATCTCGACCAGCACCGTGGTCAGCCAGCACAACGTGTTGACGAATATGCTTTTGTTGTAGCTCGACTGGCACAGCAGGGTCGGTGACGTCTCTTTCAGATGTCTGCGCATTTACCGGTTCCAGGATGCTCACGAGCGAACCTGAGCCCGGCTAGCATCACCACCAACTCAGCCCCCAGAACCGGAGGGGCCACGGGGGTCGCAGTTCTGTAATCATTGACATCTCAGAGGAAATGAGACTGAGCGCCCCGATTATTGGAGTGCCATCCTGTTGGGTTGAGCGAATCATTAACCACTACAACCAGTTCCGTCTTGACAACGTAACTACGACATTAGAATTTTTCGTGCCTTAAAGCCGTCGGGGTGAGGTGAGGAGCGCCTGCACCACTAGGTGCTCAGCACTGGTGCTTCTATCCCGTAATCAAGCAGCGGATCGGACGGGATGCAAGTATGTCGTTCCTGTCGTGAGCATCGCGTAAAGAACGTCACAGCGACGGCGAGCCAGACACAGGATCGCCGCATTGTGACGTTTCCCCTCGGTGCGTTTCCGGTCGTAGTAGGCACGGGAAGATGGGTCGGGCAGTGAAGCGAACGCGGCTCGGAACCTTGCCTTCTTCAATCGCTTGTTGCCGGCTCGCTGTTGGTGCTCACCTCTGATCGAGGTTCCCGAACGGTGGGTGCGTGGTGCCAGGCCAGCGTAGACGGCTAGATGGCCAGGAGTCGGAAACCTATCTATGTCACCTACTTCGAGGAGGATCTTGATTCCAGTCCTGACTCCGACGCCGGGCATCGACGTCAGGATCGGCCCGAAAGGGTGCGATTGGAGCGCCTCCTCGAACTGTGTCTCCAGATCGGATCGCGCTTCCATGTTTGTTAATAGTTACGTAGCAAGTACTTTCAAGATTTGGTCGGCGGCCCGGCTGCCGGGGATGATCACGGACTGTTCGGCGAGCGAGGTGGTGATGCGGTCGAGAATCTTTTGGTGTGCACGGGGTGCATGCTTGGTGATCAATGAGTGCAGCGAGCGTCTGCTGGTCGTCGAGAGTCCTACCGGACCACCGAACTTCGCCAATACCGATGTCGACGGCCATCGTAAGCTCCCCAATGGCGGCCATTTATGGCGCATTTTGTGGCCATGGTTTCTCCCCGCGTACGGCCAGATAGTTCCCCACCTGCTGTGAGTCAGATTCGGTCCCGGCAACGCTGGGTGGATGAAATCGAGCAGGGAGATCATGGAAATTTTGGAGGCGTACGACCTCACGGGTAGTTATCGGGCGGCGGCGGAGCTGGCTGGGTGTGATCACCACACGGTGGCCCGGTATGTGCAGATGCGCGCTGCGGGGCAGCCGCCGGACCGCCGGCGGCATCGAGCGCGGGCGATCGACGACTTTCTGCCGAAGATCGAGGAGTTGGTGGTCCGCTCGCAGGGCAAGGTCCGCGCGGATGTCATCCACGAACGGATCGTCGCGCTCGGGTTCACCGGCGGTGAGCGGACCACGCGCCGGACGGTCGCGGAGGCGAAGGCCCAGTTTCGGGCTGGTCGGCGGCGAGTGTATCGGCCGTGGGTAACCGAACCTGGGCTGTGGTTACAGTACGACTTCGGTGACGGGCCAACGATTTCCGGCCGGAAGACGACGTTGTTCTGCGCATGGTTGGCGTGGTCGCGATTTCGGGTGGTGATCCCGATCTGGGACAAGACATTGCCGACGGTGGCGGCGTGTTTGGATGCGACATTCCGCCGCGTGGGCGGGGTTCCGGTCTATGTCCTCACCGACAACGAGAAGACCGCGACGATCGATCACGTGGCCGGGATCGCGGTCCGCAATCCGGAGATCGTGGAGGTGGCACGGCATTACGGCACGACGCTGCGGACGTGTTTACCTGCTGATCCGGAGTCGAAGGGAGGAAGTGAGGCGACGGTGCGGATCGCCAAAGCCGACCTGTTGCCGAAGGAGGTGAACCTGCGCGAGCAGTATCACTCTTTCGGTGAGCTCGAGTCGGCTTGCCGGCAGTTCTGCACCGACGTCAACACCCGCGTCCACAGCTCTACTCGGCGGCGGCCGGTCGAGCGGCTGGCCGAAGAGTTGCAGCGGCTGCATCCGCTGCCGAAATCTCCGTTCACCGCGGTGTTCGGCACCACCCGGCGGGTGAACTGGGAGTCGACGATCTCGGTGGAAGGGGTGCGGTATTCGGTGCCGCACACGTTGATCGACACTCGGGTCTGGGCCCGCTTCCATGGTGAGGAGCTGATCGTGACCGCCGTCGACAATGATGGCGGTGCAGTCGAAGTCGCGCGGCACCGCCGCGGCCAACCCGGTTCACCGGTCCTCGACAACGACCACTACCCACCCCGCCCAGACCGCGACGCCGCCGACCGGGTGCCCAAGCCTCGTACCGCCGCCGAGCTCGCCTTCCTACAGTTGGGCCAGGGTGCCAACAGCTGGCTGGTCGAGGCTGCCGCCGCGGGAGCGCGCCGCATCAGGGCGAAGATGGCCGAGGCCGTGGACCTTTCGAAGTTGCACTCCCCGGACGCAGTCGACAGAGCGTTGGGGACGGCGGCGATGACCGGCCGGTTCGCCGATCGGGACCTGATCTCGATCCTCGACTACCAAGTCACCCACGAACACGCTGATCCGGTCCGTCGCAGCGAGAACCACACTCTGCAACCGGGCACCGCCGCCTGGTCCACCTTCGGCCAGACACCAGCGCCGGCCAGCCCTGCCACTACTGACGATGAAAGCGATGACGCCTGATGAGCACCCCTTTGCGCACTGCTACCAGCGCTAACGGCGACCCGTTGACCGAGGCGATCGACCTGACTAAACGCCTGAAACTGCCCCATATCCGCAGGTCCTTGAGCGATATCATCCCGACCGCGAAAGCCCAACGCTGGGACCCCGCCGAAGTCGTGCGGGTTCTCCTCGCTGAGGAAGCCGCCGGCCGGGACCGGGCGAACCTGCACACTCGCCGCAAACGCGCGGGTTTCCCTACCGGCAAGACCTTCGGCGACTGGGACGAAACGAAATCGTCGATTCCCCGCGCCACCCAGGACGCGCTCCGCACCCTGGAGTGGGTCGGGCGGCGTGAATGTTTCTGCGTCTGTGGGCCTTCGGGAACTGGCAAGTCTCACTTCACCGAGGCACTCGGGCAGGCCGCAGTCGAAGCTGGGCTGGCGGTGTCTTGGTTCACCATCGAAGACCTCGGTGCCCTGGTCCGCCGGCACCGTGCCGACGACTCCATCGCCCGAGCCCTGACGAGGATCATCCGCTCCGACCTGATCATCGTCGACGACATCGGTCTGCTCCCGGTCTCTGAAGACGCCGCCGAAGGATTCTATCGCCTCGTCGACGCTGCCTACGAACGCCGAGCGATTGCCGTCTCGAGCAACCTGCACCCCTCCGGCTTCGACGAGATCATGCCCAAAACATTGGCCACCGCCACCGTTGACCGGCTCCTGCACCATGCGCACGTCGTCGTCACCGACGGCGACTCCTTCCGCCTCACCGAAGCCACCACCGGCAAAGGGGTGAAGCCCTTCAGCTAACCCAAATCAGAAAGCGGGTGGGGAAAAACAACTGGCCGCCACCGGGGAGAACCCGTGGCCACCAGCGGGGAGAACTACTGGCCGCCTACGGGGAGAACTTCGTGGCCATTGACATACCGATGGTCCGACCGTCTTGCCGGAGATACGGGCTGATGGCCTGATCGAGTGCGGGGTGGACATCGACGATAACGCCGCGGATGCGGTTGACTATTCGAGTGGCGTCGGCCGCGAGGTCGTCGTCGGAACCGGCGAGCATCTTCAGATCCGTAATCTCCTCGTCATCGGCTGCGCAGTGAACCTGGCAGGGTGCGTGCTGCGTCTGCAATGACGAACGCGTCCCGAGCATCGGTTTTCGCCTTCCCGGGGTGTATCCGCGGTGCGCCGCATCGCCAAACCAGGAAGGTAGGTGACACTGACGCCGGCGTTGCGGGCCACGATCACCGGCAGGGCGCCGATGTTACGGGGTTGATCGACGGTCACCATGACCTCGCCGTGCTGGCGGAGATCGACAAACAACTCTCGTCGTGCTGTTTCGTTCTGCGGTAGTTGTTTGTCGAATATTCGTGATCCGTCGGGTCGGAGTGCGACGGCATGGTGACTGCTCTTTCCGACATCGATTCCGCAGTAAACCGAGATGTCCGGGTGGTCCATGGCGTTCTCCCTCGCAGTGTTCTGCTCGGGTTGGTCGTGGCATCGACTCCCGTCGCCCACGTTATGTAGACCTCTGTCGAGCTAGGCCGTGCTTCTATCAGCGGTGGGTCGGTGCCATCTCGCTTCGGCGGCAACACCAGCGAAAGACATCAATGTCGGGGGTATCGAAGCCATACCGGAGGAGATAACCAACAACCCTCGTCGGAGGGCTCCCTAAACGATAACGGGGTACCGCCCTGCACGGAGTCGGCTATAGGGGTTGTCAAGGGATTCTGTGCGCGAGGTCGTGTGACACCCGTTGGTGCGGGCGTTGTGGTGGGTGTGGCCTGTCGACGATGGTCGTGCCGGTGGAAGCTGGGTGTGCGGCGCTCATTCTGACGTATTTGACCTCACTCACCGCTCCGAGTGGATCATCCTGCGATATACGGGCTGCGATGAAGGCGAAGGGTCGGATGCCAGGCTTCGTGCGGCGTGATCCACACTCACGGTTCGCCACAGTGCTCGCGGCATCGATTCTTCGTCCTTCGTCACCCCCGCGCGTCCCACCGAAGACGGTCGAGTGGAAGGTCCTCGAGTCGGTCGGCGCTCAGACCTCCTGGACCTGCCAGCGGACCAGGTCGAAGGGGCCTTGCACCGCGCCAACGCACAAGCGATGCGGTTGGCGCGGTGCGCCAATGCGCACCCGATGACCCTGTTCGGCTTGCCGCGGTCCTTTGGGCTCCGCGACATGCCGCTTCGATGCCGGTTCATTGTGCCGCAGACCGAATCCGAGTTCAATCAAGGCACGACGGCAACGGCACGCTCCCTTCGCTGCGGATGTGTCCGTCCCAGCGCTTGTAGGCGCATTCGTATTGCGCCGGCACCAGTCACGGAGCCCGATAGATCTGCGCGAACCCTACCCATCGCCCTGGGTCACCCAGTGCCCCTGCGCAATTGCCGACACGCGCCGGTCCCAGCCCTGTACCGACATCAATGCCAAAGAATAAGGCTCGACGGGATCAACTGTGCAATCCGGGAAGTCGCCTTGACGATCTGTATCTCCAAGTCAGTCAACAAGTTCCGATTCCTGGCGATGATTTTCCTGGCCAAATCCGCGTGTGGGGGTCGACAACGCCTCGTGGGCAGCGACGACGACACGCTCTGCCCGCGTTCGGCGGCGAACCTGGTCAACCCGTCCGAACCCAGGTCGGCCAGACGTAGTGGATCGGTGAACTCGGCGATGATCAAGCGGGGCGATACCGGTTCCGAACAGGTCCGAAATAACGGTGCCGATACCTGGAAACGCGCGGCCTGCGTTGGGCGGTCAGTTGGATCATCGTGGCGGTGTGTGTCAGAACACGGCGGGATCGGTGTGCGGTCCACGCCGTCAACTCTGCGCAGACATCGCTGCGACGGATCGACGGGACGCCCTGGCCAGCCAACAATATAGTTCGGTGATGGCCTCGAAATCGATCGCATCGGTCTTGATACGGCGCCTACCGAAGATCTTGCGTTGCTCCGACACTCGGGTCGGATTGACTTCCACGATCTCCCAGCCGGATGGCCAATCGTAGCCGAGTACCGGCTGATGGTAGTGACCAGCGGCTTCGACACCGATCCGGACCGGCACCGACATCCCGGCTGCGGACTGGATTCGAATGACGACAGAATCGAGACCCGAACGGGTCAACGCGGTGTCGATACCGTCCGAGCAGGCGGTGTCGGGAGGAATCGGTTGCGGAGACGGCGGCGACGTTCTTGCCGACATCGATCGCAACGACGATCGTGGATGGTGTGACTGGGGCATTGCGTACAGGCACGGCAGAACCTCCGGGGGTGTCCCGAGCATCGGATGGCGCGGCAACGTCCCCGATCCTCGAAGAAAGTGGTTGATGTTCACTTCCTTCGTGACACCTCCGGAGGTGTTTGTGAAGGGTTACTCCGATCTATATCAGTGCTCGGGGGAGCTTGTCCGCCGGTTCGGTCGATGCGCGGTACCGCCTTACTCGCCACCCATAGTTTTCCCACCACCCGAAACAGGTACCGGGCCCTGCTGACATGGATCGGCGAGAACGGCGCTCTCATCCGGATCGGCATCGAGGATACCGGCTCCTACGGAGCCGGACTGACCCGCCACCTCGCAAAAGGCGGCGTGACGGTATTCGAGGTGGACCGCCGCCACAAAGGCAAAGACGACGACCTCGATGCCATCAACGCAGTCCGCACAGCCAAGACCAACCACCCGGAAACCGAAAGACGTTGCTGTATAGTCACTTCGGGCATTGAGAGTGACCCGAGCCCAGACGGTACGAGAGAAGCGCAGTGCGTTGCAACTGCCGCGGATGACGATCATCTCCGCCCCCGACGAGCTGCGCGAGCAGGTCCGCGATCTGACACGGATGCAATTGATCCGCCTCCTGGCAGCGTGGCGGCCCGATGTCGCGAACGCGACCGATCCTGTGACCGCCTAACGGGTTTCGTTGAAGTCCTTGCCCCCACCGCTACCTCGAATTGAACGACGAG
Organism: Rhodococcus sp. KBS0724; assembly: GCF_005938745.2. Taxonomy (NCBI): domain Bacteria; kingdom Bacillati; phylum Actinomycetota; class Actinomycetes; order Mycobacteriales; family Nocardiaceae; genus Rhodococcus; species Rhodococcus sp. KBS0724. The sequence goes on along the minus strand of NZ_VCBX02000002.1, from coordinate 230,557 downwards.
ATTGTCGATCTCGACGATCTGATCAACCCGATCGTGAAAGTGCTCGCGCCTCAACTACTCGAACGAGTCGGGATCAGTATCGAGGTCGCCGGAGAAGATGCTTGTCACTGCCGACGACAATTCCGACCGGATGAAGTCTTCAAGCCGCGTTCGCGATGCTCTGTGGTGTCGCGCCACCCGCATCGTCGGGTGTAACTCAACGTCACCGGCTCAATCGTGGCGGTGAGCGACAGGCAAACCGAGCCTTACATCTGGCCGTCATCAACCGCATTCGACTCGACCCGAAAACCCAGGCCTACGTCGAGAAGAAGACCAGCGAAGGCCATTCGAAACTAGAAACTATCCGGTGACTGAAGCGCCACCTGGCTCGCGAGATCTACTACCTCCTCCACCCCGGACAGCAGAGCATCACTCCGAACACAAGGCAGCACAGAAAGCAGCTTGACTCTCAGGAGAGCATCCACGGAGTCCAATACCAGCACCGGTCCTGGCGGAAACTGATCGCCAATATCGGTGCGACCCAATCAATGTCGCGTAAAGGGAACTGCTTTGACAACGCCGTGATCGAGAACTTCTATGGTCACCTCAAAGAAGAAGACTTTCACCATGTCCAATACCTCAGTCTCGATGCGCTGGCTACGGCGCTGCGCGAGTACATCCACTGGTACAACAACGTACGTATCTCGATGGCCTGAGCCCGGTGCAATACCCGGCTCAGGCCATCGTGGCTTAGGCCCCTATTTGGCCAGTCCAACTTTCGGGGACCACTACATTGCCCCGTCAGTACTTCCCGCACGGCACCGACCTGGCAGTGCACAGCACCGACAAACTCTTGGCAGCCGCGAAGGAGCTTAACGACCGGCCCCGGAAATCGCCCGACTGGGACACCCCTGCAGAGCGCCTAAGTGCTTCACTGGAAGTCTCGTAATCACGAGTGTTGCGATGACTGCTGGAATCCAAGTAGAGAGTTGGATGCCCGGTTTCGATTACCTGGACGAAGCAACCCGGTAACGCCGAGTTCGATCATGATCGCCGACACCAGCTTGTGATTGACATTCATCTCGCCCATATCGAGCAGTTCGACCCGGATACCTCGCTACCCGTAGGTTCCACGTGACCGTTGATGGATTTTCTCAATCGTATCAGCCACGGTGATACGTCGTACTCCGCAGATGATGCGTCGTACTCCGCAATTGGAGACCAGCCGACGACGGTGCGCATGAAAGTCAATCTCCTCAAACCCATTATGCGACAAGCTGATCTACCAAAGTGACCTCGATCGATCAGTCTTTCGACGATCGCGACCTCCCTTTTGGAGGCCCCACCGACTGATCATCGAACAAAGCGAAAGCATCACGAGTCGATGCGAGTTCGAGTGCAACGACGCGTGCATGAGCCGACGCGAGATCGTCGGCTCGATGCTCGACACTCCGTCCCGCGCCCCGCATCGACCAGGGCTTGGTCTTTCCACCGGAACACCTACCCGCGATATGTCGATTTCCGTAGCAAAATCGACACCTCATCACCCGTTCGACGACGGACTAAGCGGGAACCTGAAAGACTCCGACACCCTGAACTTGCCCCATCAATCAATCCGTCGCGTCTGGGGCCGGCCGAATTTGTCAAGCACTCAGTGCCAATTAGTCCGTGAAAAACCTGCCGAATAATTCGGGAAGTCACACGCTAAGCCTCGGAACCAGAGTCCAAGAGGGTCGGGGAGAACTTCTGCGAATCTACCCGGTCAAATCTGGCCCAGACATTGTGATCTGAAGTCATGCTCACGGCCGACCATCCTGGACGGCATCGATAGTCGAGTACCAGCTGGTCCTTCACCCGACTGGGTGAAGGATTCACAACGATCCGATCGATCGGATCGCCGAGATCCAATGCGGACCTCGTCGACGAGGAATCGCGATCAGAAGCAGCGATTGCATCAATCTCACAACGCCAACCTCCCCCGAACCAGCGGCCGGAACATCGAAAACTCGATCGGATGCAAATTGACACCGATCTCGGGTCGTCCACGCCACAGGAACACGCATGGGGTTCTACCAGAATCGCCTGGCCCAGCCAGCCCAAACGTCTCCACGTGCTGCATGACATAGCCGATTGCCTCGAAGAACCGTCCGCTGAGGTGTTGCTCAGGATGAGCAAGAATCATCGCGACCAGCTCAACCATGGAGGCACCCGCTTCATCCTCTGCGAGGCTGAAGCGCGCTTCACCAGGCGCGATCGGGGAGCGATGCCGTTGGCCCCAGTCGCTCATCCACGCGCAGTACGGTGCGGTCGGCTCAGCAGACGCACTATCGGCAGGCGTATACTCGATTCTCAGCGAGGTACCTGATAGTGAGATGTCGCTCAGCTCAGCTTGCCGCTTCCACGAAATCCTGGGCTCGACGATCAATGGTACATCGAGCCTTCCGGCGAAGGCTGCGGGTTGAAGTGAGAACCGGGGTATGGACTGCCTGTATTCGCTGTCGCTGAGATTGAGCTCTGCCGGGAATCCGTTGCGGACATATATGTCCACCAGTCGATTCCACTCTGCATCCAATTCCGTCATCGATTTTGGATACCCGTAAGCCGACTTCAGCGGCGTCAGTGTGACCGCTCCCGGATCCGCTACGACGTCCGATCTCCCTTCAGTGATAGACGATGTCCGCGCGCCGAGAACGTGTCCTTTGTCCCCTGGCTCGATGTCGTAGGCGACCAGCAGCGAACCCGGCACAGGCACCTCGGCCCCGAGGTTTACCGCCATCTCATCCCCGTCGAATCGCACCGCAACCATTCGCCCATCAACCCGCGATCCCACCCGAGAAAATGTTGAGCGCTCGTCCAGATATTGCCCGCTGAAAAGTTTGTGGTCCTGACCGGCGATGATGTACTCGTTCAAGCTCAAGAGTCGACTAGCCTCCTCCTCGAGCATCGTGGCCAGCTCAGTCTCGTCGAGCTCCGTATATGGCGCGTCGACCGCAACAGTGTAGTCGAACCAGCCACCTCGGCTCTCATCATTGGCCACAACATTCTCTTTGAGGAGGCTATAACACCTCATCAACGGGAAAATCTCGCCAAGGCGCCATCGAGACTGCGAGGCAGCCAGAGCCGGCGGTAGATAGCCGACGCGCCGGCCCGACACGGTCAGCTGCTCGAGGTCATCAGCCGAGAACGGACAGTCCGACACAGTGAAGGTCGCCTTGACCAACGCCCCTCGTGCGCTCCAAAGTGTCCGGAATGCACGAGTCAGCCCCTTCGGATCATTCATCGAGATTTTGTATTGAGCCACAGCCGCATTGGCCGCGAACTCGGCCAATATAGTCGGTCGCGCAGGCACCGGGATCTCGTGGCCCAGCCCTTGCACAGGAACGAATCTAGACCCCGGTATCGCTGCTACCGTCGCTTCGCCCCCGCTAAACGCAATCAGTGGATCGCTGTCGCCGTGGATCACCACTGTCGGCATCGATAACTTACTGAGCGCTTCGGTCCGGTCACACGCCGTCCGAACCGCCAGCATGTGGCGCCTTCGACCGGCAGGATAATACGACCGGTCGTAGTTGGCAGTTGCGCGGCGCCGCGCTGCATCTTCGTCGAACTGATAACCACCACCCGAGTAGAGACGACTGGCGGCCACAGACGCCTCGATCACCTCAGTGCGCGTAGTTGCCGCTTGTGTGGCTGCTGCCGCAAGTACCTCTGGCCTCGGCCTACCGACACCGGGTGCACCTGTAGTCGACATTATCGAGCAGAGGGACAGCACCCTGTCAGGGTGCTGAATCGCGATCAATTGTGCGATCATCCCACCCATCGACACGCCCAGCACGTGAGCAGTATCGATGTGCAATTCATCGAGCAGAAGAACACCGTCATCAGACATTTCAGCTAGCGAGTATGGCGCACGCTCTTCACCGCCCTGCACCGCTTCCGGGCTCAGCGCCGGCACCTCAAACTTCGTCGACAGCCCACAGTCCCGATGGTCATAGCGGATCACGTAAAAGCCGAGTGCGGCGAAACTCTCGACGAATTCTACGTCCCAACTCGTCATTTGACTGCCGAAACCCATCACAAGCAGTAACGGGGGATCCTCCGGCCTGCCGATCGTCTCGAAACAGATCTCCACACCGTTACTCAGCCTGGCAAACGATATAGTCATGCGTCCAATCTAGGTCAACTGCACCCAGTTCTCCACCTAACACGTGACTATTCAGTGAAGTCCAAGTGGTCGATATATGTTGCTGCCCAAGCAAATACCAGCATTGACCCGCATGTGACTCCCGTACACAGGCACCCATCCAGCGGCGCAGACCCACCACCGAGTATTGAAATTGAATGGCCGACTGAACTACATCTCGACACCCCGACAAAAACTCGCACCCACAGATTGGTGACACGCTGCAGGCGCTACGGTGGATCAACCGAATGTCGTTGCTATCGCAACAGTTCGGGAACGGGCTGACCTGAGTGTCAGGATCGAACCGTCAGAGTGCCCGTGATTCAAGTTCTCGGCCCTAGGAACCCCATCCAGTGCCGAAGAACGCTGCAAGCCAAGCAGCACCGGCGATGCCGCCGAAGATCGCGGCGACGGCGCCTGCGGACGTGACAATACTGTTGATCATCTTGAGATCGTTGTCGGATGAACCCATGGCAGTCTCCTGAAAAGCGATAGGTGAATGTGCGCCGAAATGCGCAATGTTGCGCAGATCGCATTACCGACACATGAGATTCACATCAAGACCATTCGCATGAAATCTATTGCACTGCACAATAATTAGATTATTCAATGCTTTTCGGTCTGAGCGCGGCAAGGCCATAACGTCGTCCATCATCCACAACGGCTGTCCCGCTGTTTCGGTGGGGCAGCCGTTGTAGATGCGATGGGGGTTAGATCAGCCCTTTGGCTTCTGCTTCGTCGGTAGCTTTTTGTTCGCCTAGGTAGCTTGCCTCAAGGATTTCGGCGTCACGCCTGAGTTGTGCTGCAGTTCCCTCTGTGACCACGCGGCCGTGGGCCAAGACGTATCCGCGGTCGGCGACCCTCAGCGCGGCACGAACGTGTTGTTCGACGAGAAGGACCGACATGCCCCGCTCGTCGGCAATTCTCCGCACCACCGGCAGCAACTGCTCGACGATGATAGGGGCCAGTCCCAGGCTCATCTCGTCAAGCATGATGACCTTCGGATCGGCGATCAGGGCTCCGGCAAGCGCCACCATCTGTTGCTCTCCGCCCGACAGCAACGCGGCGCGTCGGTTAAGCAACTTCTCCAGAGCCGGGAAGTAGGCGAGAACGTCGCCGAGGTCGACTGCGGAGGTCCGATGGCGTCGCAGACGTAGATTTTCGGCAACGGTCAGTTTGTAGAAAAGACCACGTCCCTCAGGCACGATCGCCAGACCACGGCGCGCAACTTCGTGTGGCCGAGCAGATTTGACTTCCTTGCCCAGGACTTCGACGTACCCGGCGATCGTCGGCAGTGCACCGGCGATAGTCAACAGTGAGGTGGACTTGCCTGCCCCGTTGGCGCCCAAAAAGCAAACCACCTCACCTTCGTTCACCGAAATGTTGAGGTCTCGGACAACGGCAAGCTTTCCGTAGCCACAGTCCAGGCCAATTGTCTTGATGACTGCTGTCATTTGCCCACTCCAGCCGTGATCACGGGAAGTTCTACGCTGTCGTCGGGATCGGGTGCAGTAGCATCATGATCCGAGCCCAGATAGGCGGCGACCACCTTCGGATTGCGTCGAACCTGTTCGGGTGTCCCATCGGCGATAGGCTTACCGAACTCGATGACATACATTCGATCACATACCTCAAGCATGAGATGCATATCGTGGTCAATGAGTAGACAACCCACACCCGAGGCCGCCACCTGCTGCAGATGCTGCCCAAATATCTGACTCTCGGCGGTATCAAGGCCTGCCGCCGGCTCATCGAGAAGCAACACCTTCGGTTGCATCGCCAGAGCGCGGGCAACACCGAGTGCCTTCTGTCTACCGAGCGAGAGTTCAGAAGGCTTGCGAGAACTGAAATCTGACAGGCCCATCGTATCGACTGCATCGTGAACCGACTGCGATGTAGGCGGATTCGGCCGAACGGTGTCGGTCAAAAGCTTGAACCAGTCGCGTCCAATATCATCAGCAACTCGCACATTGCCTTCCACCGAGAGATCGTCGAACAGTTCGACCGATTGCCATGTGCGGACCAAGCCATGCCTCGCACGTCGATGGGCCGCCATCTCGGAAAGATCTTGCTCCCCCAGGTACACACTGCCGGTACTCGGGGTAAATCCGGTAATTGCATCGATGAAACTTGTCTTTCCCGCGCCGTTCGGTCCAATCAATCCGACGATTTCGCCGGCACGAACATTGATCGAGACGTTGTCGACGGCTCGAACACCTCCGTACTGGACGGTGATCTCCTCGGCCGATAGCAGAACTTCACCCGCCTCACGCACAGGCTTCCTAAAACTCGCAATCGCGTGCGCTGTTGACCTTTCGTCGTCGGCGGCTGTCTCGACGGTGGGTTCTTGCTTCCTCCGTCTCCTCTTGGAGAGAAACCGTTCATAGTCACTGCGCATCTTGCCCGCCACGCCCATAGGGTTCAGCAAAACCGTGAGAATCAAAGAAATGCCGCTGATCAGTGGGTAGTAACCACCGAGGTCCAAGTTTCTGTCGACGACCACGAACGCGATTCCGAGGGTCCCAGCAATCCCGGCCAGCACGGCACCGCCCATGCTGGTGATGCCGCTGAAGTATGCAATCGCGAAGAAGCTCAAACCCACGAACACGCCGAAGGATTCAGCAGAAATCTGCCCGCGACCGTAACCGATGAGAGTGCCACCCAGACCAGCCAGGAACGACGACAACGCAAAGGCCGCGAGCTTCACCCCGGATACACCAATACCCATCGACGCTGCAGCTCGCTCGTTGGAACGAACCGCCAACATCTTACGGCCCGTGCCCGCACGCATCAGATTGCCAACCAGTACAAACGCGATGACCACAACGACCAGAACCATCAGTCCGAACTGGATACGAGCGATATGCGAACTGTCGCGCACCGCCAGATTGATCCCAAACAGATAGGCATCGGGGATCTTGTTCCCCGCAGCGTTCTGGAGTTTGGAGTTGCCGAAGACGAACTTCTCCAATGTAAGTGCAGCGGCCAGAGTCACAACCGCAAGTTGCGCGCCGCGAATCCTGAGCGCAGGCAAACCGACGATGAGCCCGCAAAGCATCGCAATCAGAGCCGCAAGGATCATTGAAAACGGAAACGGAATGTGATTGCCGATCTTCGACAAGGCCAGACCCGCAACACCGGCGAAGGCGATCTGAGCCATCGAGATCTGCCCGACCATGCCGGTAAGCACCACCACAGACAAAGCGATCAACGCCGTCGCAAGACTGGTGATCACACCAAAACGATACGAGCCCGAAGTCAAGGCCAGAACCAGAACGCCGAGCAACGTGAACCCGACAACAAAAGCGGGACGATTTTTCGGCAGGAACACCGCGGGCAGACGAGAAGTCGTGTCATCACCACGCATCGGAATCGATCGTCCCAGCAAAAACAGCGCAACAACTATGACAACAAAAGGAACAGAATCGGTAATACCCTGCTGAGCCCAATCTGGCCACCAGCTCTTTGTTTGCGAGAAAAAGGTCAACAGCGACTGCACCGCTCCCAATACCAAGGCCGCGAACAACCCAATCCACAACGAACTCAACCTGGCGACAAGCGCGGCTGCCAAAGCGGGAACAACAAGTAACGTAAGGTTATTGGGCGTGATGACACCGCTCGCCGGCCCCGCGATGATCATCACGAAGCTGATGAATACCGATGCCAGAACCCATGTCGCCATCCCGAGGGTGGACGGTGACAACCTTGCAAAAGACGCAGCACGTTCATTCTCGGCTGCAGCCTGGATTGCCAGACCCGTCCGCGACCGCCGGAACCACAACGCAAGCACACCACCGATCACCATGACAATCACAATGAGCCACAGCCTGTCAACTGTCACAGTGGCACCACCTATTTCAACCGAACTGGTGGGCAAGATCGCGGTCCGCGGACGTGCGTCGGTCCCGTACTTGAGTGCGACAGCGGCCTGCAATGTCAACATGATGCCGATCGCCGCAGCAACTTTCGCTAACACCGGAGCCTTCCGTAACGGTCTCGACACAGCCAGCTCAATAATCGCGCCCAGTATCGCAGCAACCAGAAGAGCAATGGCCACCGCACTCCATTCCGACATCCGTCCGACGTTAAATGTCGGGAACCACGGAAGAGGGAGCGTGAACTGCCCATGTGCTAGGTCGTCGTAGATATAAAGAGGCACAGTCGCCATCGCGGCGGCAGCGAAGTTGATGATTCCAGCGCCCTGATATGTCAGGACGATCCCCATCGTCAGTGCCGCATAGACCGCACCGATGCTCAGGCCGAGAACAAGAAAGAGTAGGTATTGGCTCATGGCAATCCGTTCGCTTCTAGTGCATACCACTGTCAATGGAATTGCGTAGCCCGCGAGTCGTGCGTGCGCTGGCTACGCGATTCCCAATTGAATTGAGAGACTCAGCTTGAGGGCCGAACCACCGAGACATCCACCGGCTGGTTCGGAAGCACCTGTAATACCTTGTCGTCATTCAACTTCGAGAAGATGACCCCTGTGCCGCACGCCGACGACCCGGGCCACGTTCGACGCGAGCAATCGTACGTCCCACCTGTGAAGAAATTCTCACCCTTTGCCGTCTTGATCGACTCGTGCACAGCAGCTGCGGTGATGGTATCGCCGGGAGTCTGGCGAAGGATATCGGCCGACTGGACCGCGACAAAGAAACCTTGCTGCGCTTGAAGGTCCTTGGTGATGCCTTTGCCCTGGATGTACGTCTGAAATGCCGCGATGTCCTTCACAGCCTTCTCCGGAACGTCACTGAGTCCAGGGAAGTACACATTGCTCTGGAAGATCACGTTCTCCAGGGTGGCGCCATCTAGCTTGTCAACAATCGCCGTCGACTGCGTCGCGTTGATCGTTCCTGTGAACCCTGAACCGCGCAGCGCCTGAACACCGGCAAGTGCGTCCGCTTCAGTTGCGTAAAGACTCACCGCATCCGGACTACCAGCGAGGACTGTTGCCGCCAAAGTCGTCGAGTCCCCCCCTGGCGTGTAGTAGTACGGCGAAACTTGCATCCCGAGTTTAGCGGCCGTCGGGGCCACTACCCTCTCGAAGGACGACCGCGACGCCGGAACGTCCGGGAACACCAAAGAAAGCTTCTTGGCACCGAGTTCGTGTTCCTGAACGACATCCGCTGCGTAGGCTTCCTCCGTCGAAGCCAATCCGAACGCCGCATCGTCAATCGCCGACCCCAAACCCGGCGTTAGCGGCAGCGCCCCGAACTCAGCAATGTTCGCTGCCCGCAACGCGGGCAGAATTCCGTCACCACCAAAATCCAACCCTTGCGCCGAGAGCACTACCTTGTCTTGCACAAAGGTATTCCCACAGTTCAGAGCCGCATCAGGGGTGCCATCGGTGTTGCAGTACACAGCCTCCATAGGATGGCCATTGATACCACCCAACTCGGAGTTCACATACTCGACCCCGGCCTCGAACCCCAACCGAATATCAGGCAGTGAAATAGCTCCACCCTCATTGTTGTGGAAACCGACCTTCACCGGAGACAGACTCTTATCGACCGGATCAGCGTTCGCCCTGGGCACAACCGATGCTGAACTCCCCGGAGAGTCCGACGCTTCACTACTGCAGGCAAGTGTTGCGGCCATGATCGTGGCTACTCCGACTGCGAACAACCCGAATCGAGCCATAGAACGCATGTTGATTCCTCTACCTTGATGTGGACCTAAGATGGTGCCAATTTGGCACGACTTACCTTGCGACACAATCGCATTCGGCATGATCTTTTGACATTCGAACAGAGCTGACCAACGATTCGGCTAGTCGGACCGGATGTCCGCCAAGATCGCTTCCACGTCCTCTAAAGACGTTTGAATTTGACCGGTTCATCGTGACACCTGCCCCCAAGCCTGTCAACAGAATTTTATGTCAGATCTCACACTTAATTTGTCAAGTGTCTTAAGTAACACCATGTTCACGCAAGCGACACTGCATCGTCAGAACCGACACCGGCACCCACAAACCACTTTCATCCCACAATGACCGCCCCACACAGCCCAGCTGGACACACGGACATGGCGACCCCAGGCTCGAAACCATGGCGGCCAACTGCACCTGCTCGATCGCCTTAGGGAATTCATTGAGCCACAAAGGAACAGGAAGAATACGTCCTGATTCCACGTTGCGGATGTCTATGAGGGTGTTCATTCCGAATAATGCGCACCAGCCCATGGCGCACTGAGTCGTCACGACCGTCCCGACTCGACCCCCGCCTCCGATCGGCCACTTTGCGCGACGAACTTTGATTACGATCGCGGCGATGAAGCCGCCTCCTCGACCGGACTGTGCACGAGAGTCCCAATACTGCAACTCCTCGAACACCGTGCCGACTCTTCAGGAAGCGTCCGATCTCCGAAGAGTCAAACGCCTCGAAATTCCAGCGTCTGATGTACCGTATGTCAGATCTCATGAATGGGAGATCCGAGCCGATACGAAAGGTGTTGGAGATGGAGTGTGTCGACCAGCGCATCGGCATTGTGAAGCGACTGACATGGCCGGACGACCCGTTTCCGGTGGAGCAGATGCGGATCGGCGGGACCGATCTCTCTATCTACGTCGACATCCCTGACATTATCCCGGACAGGGTCACCACCGGCATGGAGTGGAGTGAATGGCTCGCACCGACGGGCACTTCGCCGCACACTGCCGTCAGCAAGGTTCTCAGAAAGAAACTCTGGGAGCAACTAGCGCAGCAAATTGAAGACGCCGCTCTCCTGGGCGCGAGAAAGGTGACGACGTGGACTTCGAACTGAGTTCCCGAGCAAGCGACCTGTATGACCGACTTCAGATATTCATGACTGAACATGTCTACCCCTCAGAACGCGTCTACGAGGAGGAACTAGCAACCGCTGGCCCTCACACTCAACCGCCAGTGATGGAAGAGCTCAAACGTGCGGCGCGTGAGGCAGGGCTGTGGAATCTTTTCCTGCCCCATTCAACAGAGTGGGGCGGCGGCTTAAGCAACCTCGACTACGCGCCGCTTGCCGAGCTGAGCGGTCGTAGCATGATCGGTCCTGAGGCCCTGAATTGTTCGCCGCCCGACACGGGAAACATGGAGCTGTTGACCATGTTCGGCAGCGAGGAACAACAGGCGCAGTGGCTCCGCCCGCTGCTGGAGGGCACTATTCGTTCGGCGTTCCTTATGACGGAGCCCGAAGTTGCAGGCTCCGACGCAACCAATATTCGTTGCAGCATCGCCCGCGACGGCGACGACTACGTCATCAACGGTAGAAAGTGGTGGATATCCGGAGCGGCCGACCCGCGGTGCCGCCTTGGGATTGTTATGGGGAAGACCGATGCCGAGGCACCGACGTTTCGGCAGCAAAGCATGATCTTGGTGCCGTTTGACAGTCCAGGACTTAAAGTAGTCCGGGACCAGCTCGTGCTCGGCTACAACCATAAGGCAGGGCATTGCGAGGTCACGCTCGACGACGTCCGCGTCCCCACGTCGAGCCTTCTGGGGAGCGAAGGAAGTGGGTTTGAGATCGCTCAGGCGCGGTTAGGCCCAGGACGAATTCATCACTGCATGCGCTCCATCGGGGCCGCGGAACGGGCCCTCGAGTTGATGTGCCGTCGCGCGACCAACCGCATCGCCTTCGGAGCGCCGCTGGGTGACCAAGGCCTGGTCCAGAAGTACATCGCTGACAGCCGTATCGAAATTGATCAAGCTCGCCTGTTGACGTATCACGCAGCGTGGCTAATGGATAAGGCCGGGAACAAAGTGGCGCGCTCTGCCATCTCCGCTATCAAGGTGGCAGTCCCGGCGATGGCGATCCGCGTTCTCGATCGGTCGATGCAGGTACATGGAGGAGCGGGCCTGTCGCAAGACTTCCCGATGGCCGAAGCTTTTGCCCGACAGCGGGCTCTACGCCTGTTGGACGGGCCTGACGAAGTTCACCTGCGCACTGTTGCGCGCATCGAGTTAGCGAGGCACGCCAATGCATGACGCTGAGCTGCTCCGAGCGAGCCGCTGGCTCTCGGAGCAGGAGATTCCCTTCCACGGTCCTGCCCGGGCCGCGCTAATCGGAGACGGTCGATCGAACCTAACCTACCGGGTCGAGGACACCACTGGTCGCGCGTATATTCTGCGCCGCCCTCCAGCGGGATCCGCGTTGCCTCAAGCCCATGACGTGGAGCGCGAGTTCTCAGTCCTCACCTCACTACAGGGAAGCCAAGTCCCAGTGCCAGAGCTGTTCGGGCTCTGCACAGATCCCTCAGTAATAGGCGCGCCATTTTATGTGATGGAGTACGTCGCGGGCACTGTACTCACGACCAACGATGACGGCGCTTCCTACCCAGTCTCGGCACGGGCAGCCGCTGCAGAGAGCCTCGTCGACTCGCTGGGCGCAATTCACGAGCTCGACGTCGACGCTATTGGTCTCGGCCGACTTGGGCGGCGTGAGGACTACCTGCCGCGCCAGCTCGCTCGATGGCGCCGACAGTTCCACTCGGTCAGCGACCGGCCTTTGCCGATCATCGACGAGGTGTGGTCACGACTAAGCGCGACGACACCGCCGCAGCGCTACACCGGCCTGGTTCATGGCGACTTTCGTTTTGGCAACCTGCTGCTCGGGGAGGACGGACGAACTCACGCCGTGTTGGACTGGGAGCTGTGCGCCCTCGGCGACACGCTGTCCGACCTCGGATGGCTTACCGCATTGTGGCGCGAAGCAGGCGAGCCTGAGGTCTCGACGTCCCCGACCGGTCATCCAGGCTATCCTACTCGAAACGAGGTAATCGCACTCTACGAGGCGCGCACCGGCCGGGACGTCTCGGACATCGAGTGGTATCAAGCGTTCGCGCTATGGCGTCTGGCGTGCATCGGTGAGGGAATCTATGTCCGGTACCGCGACGGCGCCATGGGGGCCAGCGAGTTCGACGTGGTAGCGCAACGAGACCACGTGGTTGACCTCGCGGAGGCGGCTGCACGCAGGTTGCCTAGAAAGGGCATAACGCCCCGCTCCTGACAGAATGCAGGCCCAGGCCTGGTCTTAAGATCCTGGATCGTCGAGCGAGGCTACCTGCACCACCTATCAAGCTATTCCTGGGAAGCCCCGGGTATGTTCACCGAGCGTACGAGCATGGGTCCATGTGCACGCACGATTTCGGTCTGGTGGCCGGTGATCCGCCTGAGCCGGTCGCGGTCGCTTACGGCGGCCGGGACCTCGCTCAATATCCTTGCGCCGCCGAACTACGGCACCCCAGAGGTGGCCGAGTCAAGACATCCAGAGGACCGCGCATCCTGGCCAGGCTACGGAGACTCGTGCCGAGCTCACCGAGCACGATCAGGATCGCTCCGTCAACCTACTATACGACCGAACAGCGCGGACGAATCTCCGAAACCGAACTAGCCGACGCCTACTCCGTCCACACGATGTTCGCGGCAATCGTCGTGTCTACGGTGTCCGCAAATGTGGCACTCGGTAAAATCCGCTGCTCGCGCCAATGGGACGCGATCAAGTGGCGCGCCTGATGGGCGGCGTCGGCATGGCAAGCACCGTCCACGGTAAACACTGCACGAACACCCGTTCGATCAGGTCGGCGCACTCCGATCTGATCGAACGGAACGCACCGCAACCGGACCATTGGTTGGGTCACCGATTTCATGTGTAAACGGGTGGTCTCGATCGATCATTGCAACAGGCCTGAGATTCTGGGGGGTATGCTGTCATCGCCTCGTCGTATCAAGAAGGGGCCGGGGCGGCGCCCACTCTCCGACAAGCGTCGCCGCTTCATGGAGTTGCGAGGCCGTGAATGGAGTATCCGCGCCGCCGCCCGCGAAGTTGGGGTATCCCGCTCATCCGGAACCAACTGGGCCCGCGACTGTTCGGTCTATCGCGCCGGACAACTGGTGCGGACCGTCGCTCCGTTGGACCGACTCGGAGTTCGCGCCGTCAGTGCGCGGTTCCTATCGGAAGACGAACGTATTCAGGTAGCCGATCTGCAACGTGAACGGCCGAGTACCCGCCAGTCGGGCTGTCGCTCGGCGGCACGCCATCGTCAGCGGCGAATCGAATCCTCTGCCGAATTGTTCGAAGCAGTGTCACAGGCACTGGGACAACGGTGAAGCCTGCAGCAAATCAGCCTCTATCTGACGATTCGACTTCCCGCCGAACCAGCAATGCGACTATGCCGCGCGCGTACCAATTAGACAAGAAGGAACTGTCCGCCAAACAGGGGTAAGGCCAACCCCCAATGGCACCGCAATGTCGATCACCGTTTTGCGTGGTTCTGGCCCACTTTCCGTGATCGATTCTGAATGTGTCAGTTGCTGACGAGTATTCGTTTGCGGAGGAGGTCGAACCCGGCGCGCCCGTAGATTTGTCGTTTGAGCATCTTGATCCGATTGACATGCCCTTCGACCGCGCCGGAACTGTAAGGCAGCGTCAGCCCGTTGCGGACCGCTGCGTGATCGGTGTCAAGGCCTCGAACAAAGCGATGCAAGTGCGGAAGACCATCCGTCGAGACGGCAGACATCCACGAGTTCAATTGTTCACCAAGGCGTTCTGTGAGCATCTCCGCAAACGACTTGCCATGTCCCGCAGTTGCCTCAAGATGCGGGCAGCTGACGAGGACCTGCCCGCCCAATCTGTTCGTCGGCAGCGAAACTGTCGGGATGTCGCAACATCCACGAGGTAACTCGCCGCACTTTCGGCACCTTCGGCGTGGACGTTGGTACCGCACCTATCCTGCGGAACGGACGAAGGTAATCGCGGAGAGAGCAGTAACTGCCGCGATACCCGAATGCTCGAAGCTTTTCGTAAAGTGCAGCAGCGGAGGTACATCCGTCATCGAAACGCTCGTGCAGATGCGTGGTGAACTCGTCCAGCATGGTGGGCTTGCCAGCCCGGGCGCGCCCAACAATTCATCGACACTGCTCGCATAGTAGAAACGATGGATGGTCTCCCGCGCCAACCCAACCTGCCGGACGATCGAGCTGATTCCTATCCCTTCGTTCTTGAAAGTTGTGACATCCTCGAATCGACGTTTCGTGCGGACGGCGAATATCGAACTCTTCTGATGGATGGCGCATACCTGTTCGGCGACCCGCTTCAGTTGCTCCGACGCGGTGCGTCCGCTCGAAGGTTCAGGTTCAGGTTCCAGCTCGGGCTCCTTTCTCAGGCAATGAGATGGGCTGCAACGGTTTTCTCCACCGACTCTGCGAGGTTGTTCCACAGGTGCCGGCGGTCGGCGACTTTGATCGCCTCCGGCGCTCCCGGTGCGGGCGGCTTCTTCCGTACGCGCCGGCACGATCACGGCAGATCACCTGCGGTGCCCGGACGAGCGGTGAGCCATTTGATGACGGTTTCGGCTTTGCGGTCCGCGAGAACATCAACATCGTCGGTGAGTATCCATATCGACCAGAACGGTCCCATACCGATGCCGTCTCCGCAGCGCGAAATCGTCGATACCGAGCACAGGGACCGCTCTTATCGGAGGGGCGGTTAGCGCTCGGACCAGGCGCAACAAGATTGAGCGTCCGACGGAAACCTCCAGCGCAGACGCCAACCTCGATCCGGCTCGCCCAGCTAACGCCAGTGCGATCTTTTCCTTCGATTCCGCACAGCAGCGGCGTGCGTCGCACGTATCGACTGGTCAGGCCCTCGATCTGTTCGGCGAACGTTGCCCTGCTGCAGTCGATGTTTGCGCAGACGAAGCGCCGTACTTGCAGGACGAGGAGACTTGGCTGGTTTCCGATTGCCGCATCTGCGAGCGTGCGCTCGTAGCGACTGTGGACTCGTTTCGACGAAACACCGCATGTCTGACAATGCGGCTCTTCCGGATCTGAAGTCCATGAGATTGATCTGACGGTGATCGAGTGAGGCACAAGATTTAGAGGGCCCTGTGCTTCGAGGGTGAAGGTTCTCTACGCCTTCCTCGACCACCGCAGGACCCATATTGCAGACTACCGATCTTGTCGCCGATACCATCTGCCGAACCGTCAAACTCGGTGTCACGATTACCGGCGCGCCCCTCGGCGAATTCACGCACATCGACTGTCTGTCTGTGCCGAAGATCCGGCGTGCCCGAAGTGCCGGGAACCCGGGCGGCTGCGTGACCACGTCACCCATGTCCTCACCGACTTGCCGATCGTTGGTTATCCCCCCTCTGCACCTGCGACTGTCGCGGTTCACCTGCAACCATCCCGGCTATGACGTGTCAGCGTTTCGCCAGCGCATCGACCGGGTTGCGCCGCCGAAGGCTGCCATCACGCGGCGGACCACCAGGTGGATCCTGCACTGCCTCGCGGTCGACAAGATGTCGGTCTCGGCGGCGGCCAAGGCGTTGGGTGTGGGTGGGACGAGGTCAATGCTATTGCCATCTCCGCCGTGAAGCATCTTGTCCACGAGCAATCCGGGCATCTCGACGGAGTGCGGATCCTCGGCGTGGACGAGCACAAGTGGAAACACATTCGAGAGCACCGGTCCCGCCCGGTCGCCGGACATGATTTCCGGCCGTTCGTCCGCTGCATTCTCCGACTGGCTCCACGAACACGATCAAGCATTTCGAGACAGTGTGAAAATCGTCTCGATGGATGGGTTCGCCGGGCTACCACTCGGCAGTGAAGGACGTATTGCCGCAGACACGGAAGGTGATGGACCCATTTCATGTCGTTCATCTCGCTGCCGAGAAACTCACCGTGTGCCGTCAACGGGTCCAACAGGAGACCCTCGGCCACCGCGCGGCCGTTCCGGCGAACCGCTCTACGGCATCAATCGAGTTCTGCTGGCCCGCAAAGTATTACGGACTGACAAACAGAAAGCGCGGTTGGCGGTAAGTGTCCGCCGACAAGCAGCACATCGACGTCACCGAACACATCTACCAAGTCCTGGTCGCTGCCTACGCCACATTGGATAGGCAAGCAGGGAAACTCACCATGTTCAAGACGTTGAAACGCATCAAATCCGGGTTTCCCGAGATAACTTGCCGAGCTGGCCCAGCTCGGTCGCAGCCTCTGGAAACGCGGGAAGAAGGTCCTGGCCTATTTCGACACCGGCGCATCCAATGGTGCTGTCGAGGCGATCAACGGACACCTCGAACACCTCCGCGGTATCGCATTGGTTTTCCGCAACCTCGACCACTACGTCTTGCGGTCACTGATCCACTCCGGCCAACTCAGGGAACGAATCAACGCACTCTAAAACCGGAAGAACCGACAATGCGCCGAAGCCGACAACGACGACGCCCGAATGCGGACTCCGCCTGCGGCCACATCGACCGAAGCGATGTCGACCACCGCCAGATGCGGAAGAAGGACACGCAGATCACAACAGTTCTCAGAACACCAGAATGATCATCTCCTACCGATTTCTACCCCTGCCTGAACGACACGCGGCGCGAGGGAAGCCATCACGGAAAGCGAGCCAGAACCGCAGGAGAGTCAGATGCCCGGAATGATTCGAGCCAATGGCTCACGCAGGGCCGGCGTGACATCGCCGGGCCCACCGTATACCCCGTAACGAAGAACGCAATCCCGCGGTTTCACAGGGTCCAGCTGCTGCATGCTGCACACCAGGACGCCACCTTCGCAAAATTCAAACCAAATCAGATTTTGGAGGGATACGTGCAACTGGACGTTCAAAAATGGTTGAATTGAGGAAAAGCACGAAAGGCGAAAATGACCAAGATCTCCAACCTCGACGAACTCCTCGACGCTGCTGCCCGAGTTTTTACCGATAAGGGGTACACCAATGCACGCCTTGAAGACATTGCCAACGAAGTAGGAATGCTCAAGGGGAGCCTGTACTACCATGTAGGTAGCAAAGCTGACCTGCTGCGATTGGTCAGGATGCGCCGCTTCGTGGAGATCGCAGAGGCGCTTGAGCACATTGCCGAGCTACCCGGCGAACCACGTGACAAACTTCGCCAAGCGATCCGTCGGCACCTCGAATTCATCACGCTTTATATCGCTGAATCACCACAGTGGTTTCGCAATCCCACATATACAGATCAAAGCACCGGAGAAGGCCCCGAAGAACACGATTTGCTCAACCGCCTAATAGGGGCATTCAAAAGAATTATCGACGAAGGCGTCGAGGACGGCACGATCTCTTCGTCAATCGACCGCACGGTCTTCGTGATGTCGACGCTGGGTATGTGTAATTGGGTTTCGCGCTGGTATGACTCGGACGGTCCAAACACAATAGATGAGATCGCCGACATCCAGTTCGATCTGCTATGGAGCGGGGTTACGACGCCAGCAGCGGCGACTGAGGCAGATTAAGCTTGAGTCCAAACCAACCAACGATAGAAGGGCGGTTTGGCTGTTATTCTAATCACACCGAAAAGGTACGGTTCAAAGTAGGGAAAGTGCGCCTGGCTTAACCGTTGATGTGAGGACAGAATAGCAGGAAAGTCGACGGCTGCCCGTGTGAAGATGCAAGAGAACCTAGCTCGTCAGCATCCGCATCGATGATTCAGCTTTGGCAACACCCATCAGGCCAAGTATGACATTGATGACGAACTCTTCGGCCGCCGTTATCTTTTGAATGTATCCAAGGTTCGCGAACACCTTATCTGGCCTGACTCAATGCTCGCAATTATCCACGACTTTTCGGGACGAGAGAAGTTTGCAGTGACAATATCCTGTTGGCGAAAGTCCCATGACCTCTGGTTCATGAGTAACACTCCCGGGACCGCTTCGCCGCGATCAGCAATTAGCTGTCATGCTGTGCATATTCGGATCCCAGACGCCGTGGGGTTACTGAATCAAAGGGTGGATGAGATCTCGGATCATCATCAATCTGTCCCGCTGCACCAGAACCGTTGCTGCCAGATGCCTTTGCGCACACCTATACCGCGCCGCAGTCGATTCTGCTGATCTTAACGAAAAACCACACCAGATGCTGCCTTCCACATCATCACATGGGATTCGAAAAGATGCATTTCTCACTGGGAATCAACTTCCAGCGACTTCACCGGCACCGCCAAAGCGAACTCCTCGTCGCAGACCTACTGGTCGCTGCTTTCCGGCGTCGAATCGCCCGGATCTGTGAAGCTGTCATCCTATTTCTCCACTTCTCACGCAGGTAGGTCGTCGTCCGTGACGACCAGAGCAGTCGCGGGTGAAACACCAATCGCACGACTGATCCGGGCGACCGCCATATCGACACCTTCGTCAACCTGACGTCGATCGCTCCCCAGCCCCACTACATTCCATCGAAACATATCCTCTTGATACGTCTCGATATCGGGGATACTGAAGTCCACGCCCGCAGAAAAAAGCGTCTCTTCCACTGCTTTGTCAGAGATCACCTGTCCTTTGAGGATCGACACTCGCCGCTCGACAACGACCTGCGCGTCACCGAGTGAGAACCTAACTGGAAGAAAGTGCACTGTCGCACCACTTCTGAGCCGTGCATATTCGCGTGCATGCTCCACGTGTGCGAATACCTCAAGCGCTGGAGGTTGCTCGGTACGGACGATGAATACTGTCGGAATCGCCTCGCCACCAGTCATCTCGACACCCACCTTCTACTTATTCCCCCTTCTCAAGCTCCTGCCACCATGAGAATTCAGAAAATTTCCAGCTGACGGACCGAGTCAGCGGAACTGTCATATCAGATCGTCTGACCGCCACTCATATCAACCATCACACCGGTCATCGCTGACGCCGCATCCGAAGCAAGGAAGGCCACCATATTCGCTACTTCCTCTGGCAGCTCGTAGCGTTGGATCGCAGTTCTGCTGCGCGGATAAAGACCCGATATCCCATCGACCGGAGGAGTCCGGTCAGGCCCCCACATGGAACCCGGAGCGACGCCGTTGACATGTACGCCCGCCCTGCCGACCTCCTTGCCCAGAAACCTGGTGAAGGTACTGAGACCTTGCTTCATTGCGCCGTACATCGTGAGTCCAGGCATTGCAGTCTCGCCGGCCGCAGAACAGATGTTGATAATCCGCCCTGAACCCTGAGGAAGCATGTATTCCAGGGCGAGCCTGGTTGCATAGATCGGACCCGCCAACGTCCCCCGGATCGCGTTGTCAAGCTGGTCGTGCGACATCGAAGCAAAGTCACCAACCGAGGTCATAGTTGCATTGTTGACCAAGATGTCAAATCCGCCGAGCCTATCATTACATTCACGCAGTATGGCGTCGATACCATCCCATTCGAGTGCATTACCCTCGACACCGATAACGTTTGTCCCCCACCGTTTCGCTGCCTTCGCAGCCACACCATGTGCATCCGGCGGGGTCGCCCAGCGTTGCTGCCCTGACGCCGCAGCCACGGCCGGTTTCAGATCTACCACCGCGACATCTGCGCCGAGACCAGCGAGCCGGTTGACGCATGCTTGCCCGAGATTGGCACCAGCGCCGCCAGTTACCACCGCCTTCTTTCCCGTCAGATCCAGGAGCTGGGAAACGGATTTGTCAATACTACTTAGCGGAATCCGGCTCTCGTCCCACCAGATCCCGGTTCTCTCGCCACCGCCTTGATCGACATACTCTTGCAGGAGCTTCAGATAGAAATCTTCGGTCATCGAGCCCTCCGTTACTGGCATCGCATGGGTCGCGTTATGCAATGCTATGAAAATTGCTTTCAAGAAGTCAATACATGTTTGAATTTCGTTCACGTTCGGGATTCATCAAGTCCACGTCATACGTGATCCAGGTCATGGTGGACCCTTGCTCCACCATGCCCCCCTCTGCGAACGTTCCGGCGAGCAAGTTCCCTTGCTGAGTCCTCGAAGCTACTTGCTGAGCAAAACGATGTCCCCGAGTGCCATGACCAGCGCCACCTCAGCGTCGTCGATCTGGTTCGCCGATGTCGTCCCGCGCAGCTGACGAACTGCCTGCACCACACGCTGATGACGTTGCGACTCTCCCGTATGCGAATGCGACATCGTTCCGCCGTCGGTCACGATCGGGTACCTGCCCCCCACTTCGATAGCCCCGTCGGCGACAAATGCCGGCCCCTCACCCACATCGCAGTATCGCAACGCCTCGAAGTAGCGGACGATCTCCCACGAGAAATTGTCGTACAGCTCAAAGACATCCACGTCTGAACGCGACAAACCTGCCCGTGCGAATGCCCTGTCCGCTGCCTTGCGTCCAAGCATCCCCGTGCGCTCGTATGTGGGCGGATGGGTATAGGAAGGACCCCAACTCTCTGATCCCCCACCGAGAACGCGAACGGGCACGCTCGGGAGGTCGCGTGCCTTCTCCGCAGTGGTTAACACCAACGCCGAACCACCCTCTCCTGTCATCGCACATTCGAGCAGATGATAGGGATCGGCGACCATCCTCGACGCGAGAATGTCATCGGGAGTGAACGGACCCCGGCCGTGGAAGATAGCTTCAGGATTGCGCGAACCGTTGTTCCGGATGACCGCAGCAATATAAGCGATGGCGGCCGGGTCGACAGAGAACTTCTGCATGTACTGCTGTGCGGACAAAGCGAATTCGGCTGGCGTCATCAGACCCCAGCACTCGATGAACTCGTTCGACGGCCTCGTCCATGGCGCTACCGTCGCACGGTCCGTGTATATGCCTGCCTCACCGGCTGCCAGTACGACCGTGTCGCACATCCCCGCCTCGATCGCAAGCGCAGCTTCAAAGACCGCAGCCGGTCCCGGAGCGGCACGACCGACCCAAAAGTAGGGAATCCCGAGAGCATACGCAAACTTGCGAGATCCATTGAGGTAGTCCAGCCCTGGCAGGATATTCACCCCGTCGACGTCTCCGATCCCGAGACCCGCATCAGCCAAGGCACCTTTGATCGCCGCCAGAGTCACCGTGTCGGAATTCTCACCTTCAAGGACTTTGGCTTGCTTTGTGTTGAAGGCCCCAACAATGACAGCACCTTGTCGTGAATCGTTCATGTTGCATTACTCCTCGAAGATGGACCTGCCCTGTCACGCCACTGTTACCGAGTCAACCGAAAACAGGGAAGCGTTGTCTGCGAATCAATGTCGACAAACTTGACCCGAACACGCGCCCCGATCGAAACCTCTGACGGATCCGCATCCACGATGTTGCTCAACATCTCATATCCCTCGTCCACACGGACAATGGCGACCACATAAGGCGCCTCGAACGCCGGCGTCTGAGCCCGCCAAATGACCGAATACGACACCACCGAACCAACTCCGCCAGATTCAACCCAGCTGAGATCGGCACCCAGACAAACTGGGCAGAAGCTCTGCGGAATGAACACATGATTTCCGCAGTCCTCACACCGCTGGACAGTCAGGACGCGGCGTTTGCAGCCCTCCCAGAAGGGCACCGTCAACGCGGTAGGATGCGGCACCGGCCGCCTGGACGTATCAATCATGAGAATCCGATCGAAGAAGGTCAAGTACGCAAACCCGCAAGCACTTTCGCTACGGGCATCACACAGAGGGATCCGCAGCGGTCCAGATCAGCAGAAAACGGTGGAACTTCACCTACATCTCGGCGTTGTCGCCGACTGCGCCGTGCGGGTGAGCCTCGAGAAGCCGGCATCTCGGCTGTCAGAACACGGACTCGCCGCCGGTCTTCTTGCCTTCCTGATGGACAGGCTATGGAGACAAGAAAGCTATAGTTCTTTAGCCTTCTCAACTGAGGGCATAATGCCAGGGGATGCTTTCAGCGAGGAATCTGGGTCCTTGAGGCCGCGGCCTAGCCATAGCGCAAGCAAAGCGATCAAGCACGATGACAAAATCCAGTAGGCTGCCGCATAACGCGTACCAGTGGCAAGTACCAGCGCAGCAACCGCGGCAGGTGCAGTGCCTCCAGCAAGAACGGTACCGACATTCTGACAGAAGTTAGACGCGGTGAATCGGACTTCGGTCGGAAAGATGGAAGCCATGTAGGTGTACGCTGCTGGGTTCATTAAACTCAAGAGTGCTAAATAGACCAATACCGCACCCATTAGTCCTATTGGCGCATCGGTGGCCCCCAGTATCCAGAGAATAGGAATACACAGAACGACAAATGCAATCAGGGGAAGCGTGATCATAATGCGCCGACCATAGGTGTCACCGAGCCAGCCGCCAATGAAGGCTACAGGCTGAATTATAAGCATGGAGATAGCCAAGACCAACATAATCTGTGATGCTGGAAGTTCTCGACTGCTGATCAGGTATGGACCGAGCCAGGCGTTTACTCCGGCTACTCCATTGATGCCGATCGCGATTCCGCAGGCGACCAGCATTCGCCGCTTATTTCCAAGAAATGCCTCGCGAATGGGGGATTTGGAAACTCTGTCATCGGCTGCCAGCTTGACGAACTCGGGAGAGTCTTCAACTCTTCGCCTGAGGATGAATGCAATTATGGTGAGCGGAATAGAGGCTAGAAATGGAATTCTCCATCCATAGTCGAGCATGGCCTCTTTTGAGACCGTCAAACTGACCACGGCTGCCATCAGGAGGGCAACACCACCGCCGAAACCCGCCCCCAGTGGCGTGAGCGACGCAAGAAGTGTTCGGCGGGAAGTCGGCGACGATTCCAGAACGAGCGTCACGGAACCTAGCATCTCAGCGCCAGCGGATAGTCCTTGCAGCAACCTGAGGATAACCAGTATCACGGATGCGGTGACACCAATCGAGGAATAGGTCGGCAAAAAGCCCATGAGGCCAGAACACAGCCCCATGAGGGCAACCGTTGCCAGCAGCGCAGTCCTTCGCCCTCGTCGATCACCTAGTCGACCGAATATCACTCCCCCGAGTGGCCGGGCGATGAATCCTGCGCCAAATACTGAGAGGGTGATGAGCATCGAAACCGCAGGATTATCTGAAGGGAAGAATAGCGGTCCGAGGTATACGGCGAGAACGCCGAAAAGTATGTAGTCATAGTACTCGATGAAGGTTCCGACAAAACCAGCAATGGCCGCTCGACGCGCTGCAGGTGGAACCGACTCCCTATTGCTCGCGCGGCTATTACCGGGGGACTCGGATGTCAATTTATGCACAGAATAAACTCCGAACGCTGGATTGGTATGTGAATCCTGGGTCACTTTTGAGATGTGATGTGATGTCAGCCATAGAGGATTCAAACAGACTTTGACTTGCATGGCAACCTCGATCTGTCGCCGTGCGCCAAGTGCCTACGCCACCTCGGGACCACGGCATTTTGTTGCGTTTGTTGCCCCTACGGATAGCTCGCCACAAGGCGGAGTGGCCCTATGGACGGTCCCGCACCACACCCAGCGGGGAGCCGACACATCCGAGCCCGCATTCAGCGATCTGAGGCAGCTCGCCAACGCGGCCTGAGAACTGTTAGGCCCTTGCTAGTCGGGCTACGTGGCCGCACCTACCGTGGCACAGCACCCTGACACAGCGCCCCCTAGCGAAGGTCGAGACGCGGACGTCATTGGATTCCCGAAGAACACATCGCAGTGGTCATCGGTGGAGGTGGAACATTCCCCTCGGGAGCGCCCTAAAGATCGCCGTTGTGGCGTTCGGCCACGATGCCGACCGCCGCCGCACGAAGATTCACCACCACAGCGCCTGCCTTCCCCAGGCTTTATCGCCATAGTTGCCAGATAGGTGCGGGCCCCAGTACCATATCGCTGTCCACGCACGTGTTGGCCAGTGATGCATCTCGCAAACGCAGACATACACGTTCGGGAACGTTTCCACTCCTAGGCAGACGTCTTGCGCACCCGCCGCACCATAGTCAGTCGCTCGAACACGCTGATCTGCGACTTCTCTTTGTGTTCGCAAGAATAGCGGACACTCCGATCACACGCCGACGCTCGGGCTCTGATCTATACACAAGGGAAAAAGCATCGCCCGCCAGGGCCTTCTCGCAACTGTTGGTCTTCCGAACTTGGAACTTGCACCATACGCAATCCTCATGCGTTCCGACATCCGGGACATGTGACGCGGTCGACGACGCGCCGCCGTGGTGCAGTGGACCGCATAAAGCATTTGGCGCAGTTTGGGCCACTCGGAGCGATTTTCGTCTGCAACGACGCAATACGGAGGAGCACAGAAGGTGAACGAAACAGCAACCCGCAAAGCGATAGTCTCAAGGCTGACCGCATTGGACGGCCCGTTCCCCATTAGTCGAACCACGGTTCGCGGTGTGGATCTCAACGTCTACGAAGGCGCACCGACAACGTTTCGAGAGATCTTGCTCTCCGGCGCGAAGTGGGGAGAGCGTCCGGCAATCACCTACGAAGATGAGACGTTAACGTGGACGCAGTACCTGAATATCGTCGCCCGGATCAGCAAGGTTCTGGTCGAACGCTACGAAGTACGTGCCGGAGACAGGGTTGCACTGGCACTGCGCAACTATCCCGAGTGGATACTCGGCTACGCCGCCGCCGTGTCCATTGGAGCAGTGTGCGTCCCACTGAATTCTTGGTGGTCTGGCGCCGAAATCGCCTACGCACTGGCAGATTGCACCCCCAAGGTGTTCATCGGAGACCGGGAGCGGGTCGCATCCATTATCGAACAACGATCCCATCTACCGTATCTGGACGTAGTCATCGAGGTGAGGCCAGGTACGACAGTTCGTGGTGACGTCGATTGGAACACGCTGCTGGCATCGGAGGCCGAGGAGTTCGACTATTCGACCCTCCCCATGGACGTCGACGACGACTGCACCATTCTCTATACGTCCGGCACTACAGGGGCACCGAAGGGTGCAGTAGCGACCCATCGTTCACACATGACAACCGTGTCAAACTTTCGCCTGCAAGTCGCCGTCGAAGCCGAGATGTCAACGCTACGTGGCGATCCAGTACCCGCGCCTCTCACACATCCGACAACGCTCATACCTGGACCACTCTTTCACGTCTCCTACCTCCCAAAGATCCATCTCGCACCGATCAGCGGGATGCAACTCGTGCTCATGTACAAATGGGATGCGCAGCGAGCGGTAGAATTGATCAACTCACTGGATGTGGATAGTTTCACCGGCGTCCCCACTGTCGCGCGACAACTCATGGACACAGCCGCTGAACTGGGGTCGACGCTGCCGTCTCTCAGATCACTAACCACCGGTGGCGCCCAAACATCGACAACCCTCGTCAGCCGAATAGCTACACAATTCGGCCCCCGGGTAGGCTCCGGAACTGGTTACGGGCTGACCGAGACCACTGGACCCATGGTCTATATCGGCTCCCGCGACCTATTCTCCCGGCCCTTATCGGTAGGGCGCCCTTTTCCTACGTCAGAGGTCCGCATCGTCGATGCCGACGGGTTTGACGTAGCGGTGGGCGAGGTGGGCGAAATCTGGTTCAAAGGGCCCAACGTCGCTCGCGGATACTGGAATCGGAATGGCGGCGCTTTCACCGACGAGGGCTGGTTCCGCTCCGGCGATCTTGTAACTCGCGACGAAGAAGGCTTCGTCGCGATTGTTGATCGTATCAAGGACATCGTAATCAGGGCCGGTGAGAACGTGTACTGCAGTGAGGTCGAAGAGGCACTGTCGACCCATCCGGCAGTCGAAGACGCCGCGGTTATCGGCGCTCCACACGAACTTTGGGGCGAGCAAGTAGTGGCGGTCGTGCACACGCGAACCGCTGTGACTGCCGACGACCTGACCGTATTTGTCTCAGACAAGCTCGCACCCTACAAGATCCCCACGACCTTCATCATCGGATCTCATCCCCTTCCCCGCAATGCGGCAGGCAAAGTCCTCAAACGCCAACTACGCGAGACACTCATCGCTGAGAACATATCGAGTCAGTCCAATCAAAACGCGTAAGCGACGGCCGAATCAAGGACTGGATCATTACCACCAGACCGACCCCGTATCTGCACCTAGCCGTAGTGATCGTCGGTTCTGCACAAGGGTGTCGGGCTTTTCATGGTGCTTACCCACTGGAGGAGCCGGTGGGTAAGCACTAGCCCTATGAATCGCACCGGAGTTTCCGGGGACTTTGATGTTCCCCGAGTTTCGTGGAGTCGTCATATTTGACTTCAGGCTACGGGTTGGCGTGTGAAGTGTACGTTCTCGAACTCGATCGGTGTCAGCATCCCGAGGGCACTGTGCCGGCGTTGGCGGTTGTGGAAGATCTCGAGGTACTCGAACATGGCGTTGGCCAGTTCGATCCTCGTTTTCCATCGTTTCCTGTTCAAGAGTTCGGTTTGCATTCTGCCCCAGAAAGATTCGATGACGGCATTGTCGTAGCAATCTCGTGGGCTCGGCGGGTGAATGCCCACGATGTGAATTGCACTCCGTGGTCCGAGTGAATGAGTGTGCCGGGGGTCGGGCCCCTGTTCGAAATGGCCATTCCCAGAGCGTTCGTCACCAATGTCGCTGTCTGCGAGCTGTCGATAGACCACCCGACGACTCGCCTCGAAAACGTATCCTTTGGCAACAGCGCAATATATTTTACCTTCGCGGGTGGGATGTTCGGTGATATCCGTGACCCACAGCTTGTTCGGCTCGTCGCGGGTGAACTTGCGGTCCACGAGATCGCTCGCGGTGGGGGTTTGATGCTTGGAACGTGCCCGTTTGTTTCCCGGAAGTCCTTTCACACCAGCAGCTCTCATCAACATTTCGATGCAGCCGTGCCCAACAGCAATGCCGCGGCCAAGGGTGAGTTCTTCCGTGGACCCGGCGGGCACCGTAGGTGCCATGCGAGGCGGTGTGAACCTCGGTGATCAGCTGAGTCAGCCACGCATGTCGTAGTGAGCGTTCCGAGGGTGGGCGATTGCGCCACTCGTAGAAACCGGACTCCGACACCTCCAGAATGCGGCACGAGGTCTGTACCGGTAGTCCTTCCTTGGCCATCACCTCGATCGTTTCGAACCGCCTTTTTAGGCCGCCACCGACTTCAGCAATTCCGTGGAGCGCTTGGCTATGGCGAGCTCGGTCTCCAGCTCGGCGATACGACGACGGGCGGCGGCGAGTTCTTCCGCTCTCGATCGAGCTCAGCCCCGGCCTCTGACCGGTATCGATGAGCTCCTGGATACGCCAGTTGTAGATGGTCTGTTCGGTGACATCGAGACCTGCGGCGACCTCGGCGACCGTGCGTCCTGACTTCAACAGATCAAGGACTTTCCGGCGGAACTGAAGGCGGATAACGTCTGGGCATCGTGAACCTCTCTCGGGTGCATCAATGCCTGAAGTAAAACAAACGAACTCCGGAAAACTCGGGGAACATCAAATCTGTGCTCACCGAATCCGTCCATAGTCACGCACCGTTGCATACGAAAGCTGCTGCGCTCCATTTTCGTCGGCCAGTCTAGCGAGGATTCAGCGCGCGGTCTGGCGTTGTTTTCGTGGTGCATCGATATCGGCGTCGACCGCGGCTTTGAACGGATCGAGTTTCGAGGGGCACGCGCCGGAACTTCTCTTGGTGGCGACTCCGCCTGCATCAACGCCATCCGCACCGTTGCCCTGCCGATATGTGGCGGCAGGCCAACTGCCAGATCAAACACCCCTTGACCCGGGCATCGCGTCGAATGCAGGCGAACAACTCTATCCGAGTCTCCATCACTGCCAACAGTACTGGCATCCGAATAAGCCAGATGCCACAACACTGAGGTGGGCTCAGCTCAAACCGTCACCATCGATCCGGCAAGTCGCAGACGGGTCTGGGTCTGGCCGTCACGGTGGTCTCGACTCAAGCCGTCATGAACAGTTGCACCGCGTATGGGCGCCCGGTTGGCCGCACACATACGTACCGGACTCGAAGCGTAGACCGTTACCGTTCCTTGAACTACGGCCATTTAGATCGTGCTCGCACAACTGCTGATTCGCTAAAGAAGATTCTCCAGCAATGCAGGTCTATCGGCGACGACGTGCAGAGGACGCCCGATGCCCACCGTCTTCCCGGGCCCTGACCTCCACGCCGAGCGTGAGCGTCAGGACAGGCGCAAGGACCCTGCTCGAAATCGGCGACGGTTCAGCATTCGCCGCCCTGCACGACCCCCGATCGCACCCATCGATCCCCACTTCCGCGACCTGAACCATCTCGCTGAGCGTCAACATTTCGAAGAACGTCACAACACCGCCATCGACCTGGCCGCTACTTCGTCAAAATCAACACACTGACCGCATGACCCCGTTCAATTAACGACCAGACCATTTGTCGCGAACGTCGATCAGCACCTTCCCAACGGAGTGCGCCTCAACTGCCGCGTGCGCATCTGCACTGTCCTCGATCCTAAAGTGATGCAGTGGCAAACCATGATCAGCGCCAACCCCGATCGCGCCTGCCGCCAGCGCCACGTTGATGTCACTGACCCCGCGCATCTTCGACGGTGCCGGGACCCCGAACGCCATGACCACCTGGATACGAGCGTTCGCCATCATGAGAGGAACGAACGACAGTTTCAAGTCGGCGCCGCCGTCAGTAGCGTATATCGCAATCGTTCCGCCGACACCCAGGACCGCTTCGTTGATAGACGAATTGGCCACCGGTGCAACCTCAGCAATCGTATCGACTCCGGCCGGGGAAACCTCACGAACTCTTTCTGCGACGTCCTCGATGGTGTAGTCGATAACAACATGCGCGCCGGCCGCCTTCGCCAGTTCTGATTTGGCTAAACCACTAACCGTGCTGATCACTGTCGCACCTGACCAACGCGCAAGCTGGATCGCAGCATTGCCAACTGCCCCCGCTCCGCCTGCAACCAAAACGGTTCTACCTGAGAGAGTTCCTGGCCCCAGGTTGCCCGGACCGTCCTCGCCAACGGTCAGACACCGATGAGCCGTCAGAAACGGGACTCCAAGGCTTGCCCCGAGATCGTATGATGCCGAATCCGGCAAAGCGGCCATCCTGTCGGATCGGACCAGACCAAACTCCTGACAGCTACCGGATCCGGTCGTCGCCGCTTCCCAGACCCACACCCGTGAACCGATCAACGATCGATCCACACCCTCACCGACTGCGTCAACGATGCCCGCGCCGTCGTTACCCGGAACACGTGCTGGAATCACGGAAGTTCCCGGTGAGGACCCACGCCGTGTGCGCCAATCGGCGGGGTTGACGCCCGAACGGCAATATGCGACTCGAACCTCACCTGTCCCTGGCTCAGTTATCGCGACGTCTGCAAACGTCAAGACGTCGGGTTCACCTGTCTGGATGTACGAAACTGCTTTCATCCTGAAATGATTTCATCACCTCAAGCCTCCTGACCACCAAAATGTTCTGACTGATGGAATGGCAGTTGCCGGCGGAAGATCTCCGAGCATGGATTTCGACGATCATCGGACCCCGTTTCCGCTCGCGAGACACAGCGGCAGCGGGCCACGTTCAAGGAAGCGCCTTATAGGTCGGATGCGTTTGCAGAACAACATCGCCGACAGGACCGCCACCGAGTTTGTCGAGTCGTTTGCCGCAAGAGTTTAGTGAAATGGCGCCTGTCTGTCCGCAGTACGATCCACCGATTACTGCATCGTAAACGAACCGACCGAAGGAATCCTCGACGTCGGCGAAGGCATTCTCATGCCGCCTCATGCCGCGCGGGATAGCCCTGCGTCGGCGGAATACTGCAAACAGGATCCTGCCAGGTCTGCCAGCCAGTCCCCGGCAGGAGGTAGGCCACGCGTCGCTTGCAGTTTCCAGCGGCCGCGGCGGACCGAGTAGCGACATGGGATCATATCGAATTGTACGCCCCGGGTCGCCGCGGACTTCCAGATGTCACCGAGGAAGGGTTTCGCGGTTCTGGCGCGAAATCATCGATCGCGCCCCATCGGATCCTCCTCAAGTTCAAGTTCTCCGCAACCTGCCCTCCCCCAGTCCATCTGGAATGAATACTTCTCTTTTCAACTCTTTTCAACGTCAGCAAATGATCGCGTGTCGAGGTCGACGCAATGACGGTGATGTCGGTTACTTGACACAGATACTTTTCAGTACTTTCCAGCCGGATCGGATCCTCCCATTGAGAATATGGCGTCTGATATATAGAGTGCCGTTACCCGTCAGGAAGACATCCGGGATACAACGTCGCCCGATTCTGGCTACCGCGAAGAAGCGCGAGACTACCCCGGTTACGCGCTCAGGCGGACGCACTCCTGCTCGACAGCGGAAACAGGTGATAACAATGAAGTACTCACTCGTCGAAGTGGCACCAGTTCAACCGGGTTTAGGCAAGCGCGAAGCGCTTTCAGCGGCGCTAAGGGCCGCGGAGGAGGCCGAGGCGTTTGAATACCATCGTATCTGGTACGCTGAACACCATCATTCGACTGGATACGCGTCACAGGACCCAGTGCCCTTGATGGCTATCGCCGCGCAACGCACGAGCCGAATCCGCGTCGGATCAGGCGCGGTCCTCCTCAACTACCACAGTCCGTTCGCAGTTGCGGAACGATTCCTTCAACTTGAGGCCTTGACACCGGGTCGAATCGATCTCGGAATAGGACACGCCTCGTCGGCTCCCCTGATCAACTACGCATTGCTCCGAGATCGCAATTCACAACCAACCGACGACTACTCCTCCCAGGTCAAAGAGGTTGCCGGTTACTATTTCAACGCATTTGAAGACTATCACCCGTTCTCGACTATTGACCTGACCAGCGGGATTGACGGCGTCCCCGAGTTGTGGTTACTTGGCTCGTCGGACCGGAGCGCAAGATTGGCTGCTGCGCTCGGACTTCGCTACACCTATGGAGGTCATATCGCACCTCAGGCATCGTCAACAGTCCTCTCGCGATATCAAGCAGAGTTCGTTGCGACACCGTTCGGGCCACCGGCACCTCAAACTATGTTGACACTCAACATCGTAGCCGCAGACGACGATGAACTCGCACACAAATTGACCTTTCCGGCGCGCGCCCTACGCTCTTTCGGCCACGAACGTCCAATCCCCACCCTGGCGCAGGCGGAAAGAGAATTGAGCGACGATGACAAGCACAGGCCGAGCACGATCCAGAACGGTCTGATCCCCGCACAGATCTCAGGAACAGTCGAATCACTGAGAGAGCAGCTACAACCGCTGATTCGTTCAACGGGGGCGACCGAGATCATGGTTCACGACATGGTGACCGACCTCGAACTCCGTAGCCGCTCACGCCAACTGGTCGCACAAGCGCTAGCCGGAATCCAAATTTGAACACCCGAGTGCATCCAGCCCTTCTGCCGCGACTTATCAACACGCCTCTTCGTCGCGTTGGCGGTACCTGTTTGGCGGGTACCTGTATCGCTCTGCGGAACGTGACTGTCTCCGTATTGGGCGGCGCCCTAGGCTTCGCTGACTGCACTCGCCGGATGGGAGGGTGCAGTCTCGATCCTGTGACGCAATTCCAAGAAGACCAGCGACGTCAGATCGTCCGGTCTTGCGTGCAGCGGTGATCAGGGCTCCGCATCCGGTTCGATCGCCCTCATCACTGGAGCCGGCACTGCCAATGAGATCGGCCGCACCGTCCCCCTTTTTCAGCTAGCCTCTACACTTCAGCGATCGACAATAGCGAGATGCGGCGCGCCATATCTCATCTGTAGCACATCGGGAAGTTCGGCAGAATTCCGCGGCCGCGCGTCGAGGCATCGGGTCAGTTGTCATATGGACTCAGCGGAAGTGGTTCCAGTCGGCCGTGAGGCCATGGTCAAGTCCAAATGCGTGGTGTGTGGGGACGGGCACTGCGTGATCTCCTCTTTCAGGCTGTCAGCGCTGCAAGGGTAGTCGAGTTGACCTCCTCGTCGATTGTGTTGTCGTCACCGGTTTCCGGGGCCACGATAGTCACCCTGGAGTGGGCAAGGACGTCCAGACCGAGGTATCGGCGGCCTTCAGTCCACTCATCGTGCTGCTCGGCAAGAACGGCTCCGACAAGCCGGATCAACGAGGTCCGGTCGGGGAAGATACCGACGACATCGGTCCGCCGACGAATTTCCTTGTTCAGTCGTTCCTGCGGATTGTTGGACCAGATCTGACGCCAAATCTCCTTCGGGAATGCGGTGAATGCGAGCAACTCGGCCCGTGCATCATCGAGGTGCGCCGCTACCTTCGGAAGCTTGTCCGACAAAGCATCGAGCATCCGATCATACTGTTCCTCAACACCTTTCCGGTCTGGTTGATCGTAGATCGAATGCAACATCGCCTTCACCCACGGCCACTGCGCTTTCGGAGTGATCGACATCAAGTTCACCGCGTAGTGCGTGCGACACCGTTGCCATGATGCACCGGGCAGGGTGGCACCGATCGACGCCACGAGACCGGCGTGGGCATCGGAGGTCACCAACTTGACGCCGCTCAGGCCGCGGGCGACCAAGCCACGGAAGAACGTCAACCAGCCGGCCTTGTCCTCACCGGAGGAGACGTCGATGCCGAGTATTTCGCGGTGCCCATCTTTGTTGATGCCGACCGCGATCAGGGCGTGCACGTTCATCACGCGCCCGTTTTCCCGAACTTTGAGTACCAGTGCATCGGAGGCGACGAACGTATACGGGCCTTGATCGAGTGGCCGGGTTCGGAACGATTCGACTTGCTCGTCGAGGTCGCGGGCCATGATCGACACCTGCGACTTCGACAAGCTGTTGATGCCCAACGACTCAACGAGCTTCTCCATCCGCCGCGTCGAAACCCCGAGCAGATAGCAGGTAGCGACCACCGACGTCAGGGCCCGCTCCGCGCGTTTACGGCGCTCGAGCAGCCAATCCGGAAAATAGGAGCCTTGCCGCAGCTTCGGAATGGAGACGTCGAGAGTTCCTGCACGGGTGTCGAGAGTTCCTGCACGGGTGTTGAAGTCGCGGTGGCGGTATCCGTTACGGGAGTTGACGCGGTCGTCGGTGCGTTCGCCGTAGCCGGCGCCGCAGAGGCTGTCCGCTTCGGCGCCCATCAGCGCGGTAATGAAGATTCCGAGCATCGAGCGCAGCAAATCGGGGCTTGCTCCAGCGAGTTGGTCGGACAGAAACTTTTCGGGGTCGATAAAGTTGTGATCGGTCATCGCGTGTTCCCTCTTCAGGTCGAGTTGGTAGCTCTCTTGAAGAATCACGCGGTGGCCGTCCTCATCCGGGTAGCGACACGCCCACGGTTTCAGGGCGACTGGTCGTACACCACTCTGCTGGACTCAACCGAGGCCATCCCATCTACAGAGAAGCGTGCGAGTTTATGACTGGACTGCCATGCAGGGACTTCGATAAACCATATTTCGGATATCGCGCCCTCGCTTGATATTGCCCACCGGCACCAGCCACAACTGATCAGTTCGTCGGCATCCTGAATCGGAACGGCGAGTCCGGGGACTTTGATGTTCCCCGAGTTTTCCGGAGTTCGTTTGTTTTACTTCAGGCATTGATGCACCCGAGAGAGGTTCACGATGCCCAGACGTTATCCGCCTTCAGTTCCGCCGGAAAGTCCTCGATCTGTTGAAGTCAGGACGCACGGTCGCCGAGGTCGCCGCAGGTCTCGATGTCACCGAACAGACCATCTACAACTGGCGTATCCAGGAGCTCATCGATACCGGTCAGAGGCCGGGGCTGAGCTCGATCGAGAGCGGAAGAACTCGCCGCCGCCCGTCGTCGTATCGCCGAGCTGGAGACCGAGCTCGCCATAGCCAAGCGCTCCACGGAATTGCTGAAGTCGGTGGCGGCCTAAAAAGGCGGTTCGAAACGATCGAGGTGATGGCCAAGGAAGGACTACCGGTACAGACCTCGTGCCGCATTCTGGAGGTGTCGGAGTCCGGTTTCTACGAGTGGCGCAATCGCCCACCCTCGGAACGCTCACTACGACATGCGTGGCTGACTCAGCTGATCACCGAGGTTCACACCGCCTCGCATGGCACCTACGGTGCCCGCCGGGTCCACGGAAGAACTCACCCTTGGCCGCGGCATTGCTGTTGGGCACGGCTGCATCGAAATGTTGATGAGAGCTGCTGGTGTGAAAGGACTTCCGGGAAACAAACGGGCACGTTCCAAGCATCAAACCCCCACCGCGAGCGATCTCGTGGACCGCAAGTTCACCCGCGACGAGCCGAACAAGCTGTGGGTCACGGATATCACCGAACATCCCACCCGCGAAGGTAAAATATATTGCGCTGTTGCCAAAGGATACGTTTTCGAGGCGAGTCGTCGGGTGGTCTATCGACAGCTCGCAGACAGCGACATTGGTGACGAACGCTCTGGGAATGGCCATTTCGAACAGGGGCCCGACCCCCGGCACACTCATTCACTCGGACCACGGAGTGCAATTCACATCGTGGGCATTCACCCGCCGGGCCCACGACTCGGGGTTGGTCCCGTCAATGGGATCGATCGGCGATTGCTACGACTGTCAGTCTGTTCCTGCCGGTCTATGCGCGTAGATTCGGCAAAGTCCCAGTTAGAGCGGCTTGACTCTTGTTACGAGTGACCCTTTCAGTGTCTTTGCGTTGATCTGTCAGCCCTCTAATTGGGCGCACGGCACTGGCATCACGCCCGATCTGACTTGATAAGGAGCCTGGAGGTCGGTTTGCGAGCGTCCCCGTGACAGTCCTGTCGATCAGGCCTGATGCCAGTGTGCAACCCATGGTAGATCGGATCGACGTTCCGGAGGAACCGTCATGGCCACCACCACAGCTGTAGATACTACGAAATCAGGCGATGTTGTTGTCGGGATCGACACCCACAAATACGTGCATGTCGGTGCGGTATTCGACACCACCGCCGGTTTGCTCTCGACCATCAGCGTTCCCGCCGACTCGCACGGATTTATCCAGTTACTCTCGTGGGCCGAGTCATTCGGACAGCCGATAGCCTTCGGAATCGAAGGGACCGGCTCCTACGGTGGTGCATTGACCTCGTTCATCCGACGTCGCGGCTACCGCGTCATCGAAGTTGCCCGACCGGATCGACGGATACGCCGACTGGTCGGAAAATCGGACACGATCGACGCCCAGAATGCGGCGAAAGCAGTGATGGCCGGGTTCGCTACCGCCGAACCGAAAACCGCCGACGGAACGGTCGAGATGATTCGCCAACTCAAAGTCGCACATGACACTGCCGTCAAGGCGCGTGCCACGACAATGGTGACGCTGAAAGCGATGCTGGTGCATGCACCGGAAGTATTACGCGCCGAAATGGCTGGGAAAACACAAATCACCTTGGCTCGTCACTGCGCAGCGTTGACCGTCGAGCATCTGGACAGTCCTGACGACTCGATGCAGATCACGCTGGCAACCCTCGCCCACCGGTGGCTCATGCTCGATCATGAAGCAGCTGAGTTGAACGAACATATCGAACGATTAGTGAAAACTACTGCACCACAACTCGTTCAATCATATGGAATCGGAACTGACACGGCAGCGGAGATTTTGATCGTGTTCGGTGACAACCCGGAGCGAATCAAGTCCGAAGCTGCATTGGCCAAGCTTGCCGGGATCAGTCCGATCCCTGCGTCCTCAGGGACGACGACCGGGAAATACCGGATCAACCACGGCGGTCATCGGCAGCTCAATGCCGCCATCTATCGAACAGTCATCGTACGCATGCGGTTTCACGAGCCCACCAAAATTTACGTCGCACGCCGCACCGCCGAAGGAAAGGCCAAAAGAGACATCATTCGCTGCCTGAAACGCTACGTCATCCGCGAGGTCTATCACCTCGTCAACAATCCCGTGACCAGTGCCAACGCGATTTGACAACTATAGGAGCATCAATGCCGTCATCGAATCTTTCTGGGGCAGAATGCAAACCGAACTCTTGAACAGGAAACGATGGAAAACGAGGATC
Organism: Rhodococcus sp. KBS0724; assembly: GCF_005938745.2. Classification (NCBI taxonomy): domain Bacteria; kingdom Bacillati; phylum Actinomycetota; class Actinomycetes; order Mycobacteriales; family Nocardiaceae; genus Rhodococcus; species Rhodococcus sp. KBS0724. The sequence goes on along the minus strand of NZ_VCBX02000002.1, from coordinate 193,858 downwards.
GAACTGGCCAACGCCATGTTCGAGTACCTCGAGATCTTCCACAACCGCCAACGCCGGCACAGTGCCCTCGGGATGCTGACACCGATCGAGTTCGAGAACGTACACTTCACACGCCAACCCGTAGCCTGAAGTCAAATATGACGACTCCACGAAACTCGGGGAACATCACTCGCCAGTGCGATTCATCCTTACGCGCGGGGTTAATCATGGCGGGCGCCTTCTGACTGACTCTGCACCCGGTTTAGCCGCATTGGCACTCTCTGAGGGGAACTCAATCGCAAACTTGGGGCCCGGCCCATTAGGGAGTGAGTTCGGTGGTATCTTCTCAGCGGATGAGCAGATTTCGGGCAGACGCGACGGCGCTCACGACAATAGCTGCCGCCTGACAAATGAACACCCAATCGGTATGTATCAACGCCGCCGATACGCTGATCCAGGCTGTAGCGAACGATCCGCCGATCGCGTGGATATTGGTATCACACTGGTCGCCTCACCTATCTGAGTTGCAGGCGCGCTGGCAGCCACGTTGTTAGGCGCTCATCGAAGCCGAGAAATGATCAGAACTTGTGAATCACGTGAAAGCGTACCTTCCCGGAAGATGATCTGCACGGTATCGAAAATTCTGATCAAGACCAGCGCGCCAACGCTGGCGGGAAGGTACGCCCGTGCTCACGGTAGTACACGAGAACGGCCAGTCCAACAGACGACAGCGGGCGGTCGCTGCTCGACGAGATCGTCCGCGACGGCGCCCGGAAAATGCTTGCCGCAGCACTGCACGCGGAGGTTGCCGCCTACATCGAACAGTTCGCCGACCACCTCGATGAGAACGGTCGCCGCCTGGTGGTCCGCAACGGATACCACACAGAACGCGACGTCCTGACCGCCGCCGGCGCGGTCAACGTGAAAGCTCCCCGGGTCAACGACAAGCGTCTCGAACCGGAAACAGGTGAACGTCAACGGTTTTCGTCGGCGATTCTGCCGGCCTGGGTGCGCAAGTCCCCGCAGATGAACGAGGTCCTGCCACTGCTCTATCTCCACGGCCTCTCGACCAGCGACTTCGGGCCTGCATTGGAGCAATTCCTCGGAACCGGCGCAGGACTCTCACCGGCCTCGATCACCCGGCTGACGACTCAGTGGCAAGACGAAGCCAAGATTTTCCAGGATCGGGACCTCTCCGGAACCGACTTCGTGTACCTGCGGGTCGACGGGATCCACCTCAAGGTGAGGCTCGAGCAGGAGAAGCTGTGTCTGTTGGTGATGATCGGTGTCCGCGCGGACGGACGGAAGGAACTCGTCGCCCTCGCCGACGGCTACCGCGAGTCGACGGAGTCTTGGGCGGATCTGTTGCGCAGTTGTCGCCGGCGCGGCATGGCCGCTCCTGTCCTGGCGGTCGGCGACGGAGCCTTGGGGTTCTGGAAGGCATTGCGGGAGGTGTTCCCCGAAACCCGTGAACAACGGTGCTGGTTCCACAAGCAATCCAATGTTCTTGCCGCGCTGCCGAAATCTGCACACCCAGGCGCGCTCGCGGCGATGAAAGACATCTATATGGCGGAGGACATCGACAAAGCGCAACTGGCGATCAAGGCCTTTGAACTCGACTACATCGCGAAGTACCCGAAAGCAGTCGCCAAGATCACCGACGACATGGATGTACTGCTCGAATTCTACAAGTATCCGGCCGAGCATTGGGTGCATCTGCGCACCAGAAACCCCATCGAATCCACCTTCGCCACAGTGCGATTGAGAACCAAGGTAACCAAAGGACCCGGATCCCGTGCCGCCGGACTCGCCATGGCCTACAAGCTGATCGACGCCGCACAAGCGCGTTGGTGTGCGGTCAACGCACCACATCTGGTTGCGCTCGTGCGGGCCGGCGCGGCCTTCCACAAAGGCAAACTACTCGAACGACCCGCCGACATCACGCCGGAATCAACACCGGAACAAGAAGGTTCAACCGGAGCGGAGGTCGCCTGACTGATCCACAGGTCTTGATAATATCTCCAGCAGGCTTCGATAGGCTTTATCGAAGCCTGCATCCGGTCGCTGAACGTCGGCTCCATACTGTCGCCGGTCTCGATCGCTCGACGCGCCACTTCGTCAATGTAAGTGCTTGACTAAACTTGACATCCTCTTGATCGATCAAACGGGTCAACGTCGCGAGCTGTCAACCCTACTGCCGAGCCTAGATCGGCCTGAGTGGAGCTCGAATATCCGTCCAATGAAAACTGCGTCTCTTACAGACTGCAATTACTCGAAACTCCAAACCCGCACATACGCACTCCAAATCAGCTTGCCGACTCCGAAAATGAGTACCGCAACTAGCTAGTGATCGACACATCCTATTTCAACAATCGATCGCTTAGGCTGCGCTACGTAGGGTGTTCGCCGGCAGAGGTGTTTCACCGCGATGACACATCAATTGCCACTGCGCAAACGTACGAAAGAGCCAGCCCAGGCCCGCAACGAGAGGAGACACGCCATGAGCCGTCTCGACCGGGATGAGATCGTTCAGACTGCCGCGACACTTTTCGCGGCGCGCGGATACACAACGGTCTCGGTCGCCGACATCATCGATCAGTTGGGTTGCACTCCTCCCCGTTTGTACAGGCGTTTCCCAAGCAAACTAGCTCTGCTTCACGCAGTTCTCGCCGCCGCGATTACGCGGCAGGAGTGCACAGGCTGCGACCTGGACAAGTACATCGCTGCCGCACTCAAAGCCGCCGTTGACAGTCCAGATCTGGTGATCGTGTACGCCCGTGATCGCCGTTGGATTTCCCCCATCGAATTCGGCGACGTGGCGCGCCGCGCTACCGATCACGATACTGGTTGGCGCACCGCAATCATCGCCGTCGCGCCTAGCCTGACACCTTTCGCGGTTATGATCCGCCACCAGGCCATTAGCGCCATCATCGCAGCGTCTGCCGTGGCACCGCGCGTCGCCGGCGGCGCACGTCTTCGCGCCGCGTTCACGGTCGGAATGCACAACATGATCACTGCCCCATATACGACCGTGGACAGCGCACCCTCCCTGGCTCGCCGCTGGCATGTCCGGCCGACGCGCCGTCAGGAAATCCTCGATGCGGCAATCACTCTCTTCGGCGAACGCGGCTACGAAGATGTACGGGTTGACGACGTCGGTAAGGCAGTTGGCATCGCAGGTCCGTCTGTCTTCCAGCACTTCACAACCAAACAGCAGATCCTCGTGGCTGCATTCGACCGCGGGATCACTCAACTGATGATCGCGGCGAGTACTGCACTGGACAGCTCGAACAACGCCGAGGATGCCCTGCAGCGCCTGGTGTCGGGGCTCGCCGAGACCGCCGCGCGCAATCGGAATCTGCTCTCGGTGCTCGTTCGCGAGGCCGGAGGATTGGACGAACCAGACCGAGAACGCATCGGGCGGCTACGCCGGGACTACGACGACATCTGGGCAGCGGTCATCAGTCAGATCTGGGAAGAGCTCAACGCCGACACCGCGCAGGCCATCGCGCGAGCGGGAAGCGAGGCGGTCCTGAGCGGGCTCGGGTTTGCCGACTATCCGAGCGCTGCAGTGGATCTCGCAACCAGCACACTAACGTTCATCACCAGCACAGCAAGTACATTTGAAAACAGTTTGCAACGGCGGGTGCCGACGACCGCTCCGATCCAGACGCGTCCTATCCTGGACGTCGTCGAGTTGAATCAAAAAAAGTCGTAGTTTGCACTAGGTGAACTCAAACGAGCTTTCCTGTGCTTCGTGAGGCCGATCATCTCCGGATCCGTCGCTCCGATTCGATATTGGCCGTGAGCTCTTCTGCTGTAGCGATCGGTTGTTGCTCCGGTGCGCTGGATCTTTCTTGTAATCCCAGTTCGCCGTATTTGCGACACGGTCTATTCATGTGGAGGCGCATTGTCGAGAGATACCTATCCGGAGATGGCATGGGCGACCGCCCGCACGACTCGATCAGGCGGCAGCTTCCTTCGACCGCAAGTGGGGAATTGCGGTGTAGCTCTTTTATAGGTCACGAACAGGAGAGTAGCGACCCTTATCCCGCTGTGGAGGGCCACCTCCTCGACCAAGTCGCATGTCAGCAATGTGTACACGCCCCAGCACCTAGTTCGAGGCAATACAGCACGTGCCTGAGTGACCGATCGACTCTGAGTTAGTCGTTCCGTCGGCAAGCCCGTGTCCCTCGTGCAGTCTTACCTCGCGAAATCAATCATTACTAATGAATGACAGCAGCAATGAACTCATTCCAACAGCTGGCGAACTAGCCTGACAGGAAAAGGCTTGTAGATAGCTGCCACAGTATCTTCGGGGCTCGCAACCATTTCATCACTTAGAGAGGATCCTTCGCCAGAGTCTCGTCCCCCTTCCCGTTCATTCGGCATTCAAAGCAACCGCGGAGAGAACTGCAAATTCCGGTTGGCCGTTCCAGAATTCGGCTCACCTTTTCGAGACAGACTGGGGCCAAAGAACAAAAACGGCGTCAGTGCTGAATCACATTTGCACCGTGTCGTCCCCGGACAAATCACAAGACTCCGATCGCCCCATTCAGGCACGTCTTTGCCGCTTCACCAGGATTACCACCGGCAGGGCCCTGACTATTGCAACCAACTTCTGGAAGCGAGGGTATCAGCCAAGTCGCGAACCCACGATCGAGACGAATGACACTGCGTCACCTGGCGACCCGCCCAGATTATGCGTCAGCGCAAGGCCCCTGCCTGCGGTGTCGATCTGACGATCGCCCGCTTCACCACGGAGCTGGGTCCAACATTCGAACAACATCCGGAGTCCACTTGCACCGATCGGGTGCCCAAAACTTTTTAGCCCACCGTCCGGGTTGACCGGGAGATCACCGTGTAGGTCAAATGCGCCATCGATCGATTCCTTGCACGCCGACCCGCGCGATGTGAAGCCGAGATCTTCCATCAGTACCAGCTCCGTCGGTGTAAAGCAGTCGTGTACTTCGGCGAGCGCCAATTGAGTCCGGGGATCTGTGATCCCGGCTTGCCGATAGGCTTGCTGCGACGACTTGACGGCCTCCGGGAACGTGGTGTAGTCGTAGTCGCCGTCCACAGCCCCTGCGCCGTAACCGGAAGCCAGCGCAAGGGCTTTAACGTACAACGGTCGATCTGTGTACTTGTGCGCGTCCTCAGCCCGTACAACGATGGCCGCGGCCGCGCCGTCGGATACACCTGAACAGTCAAAAATGCCCAGTTCTCCAGCAACAATCGGTGCGTTCTCGATGACTTCCTTCGAGACTAGCTTCTGAAATTGAGCGCGCGGGTTCAGCGCCCCATTTGCATGGTTTTTCCACGCCACGTGAGTCATCGCCGCTCGGAACGTTTCGCGATCCACCTCGTACCGTTCTTGGTACGCAGGACCTAACAAGCTGAAGAGAGCAGGTGCTGATGTGGTGGGTCGTGTGCCATCATCTTGCGGTCGAGGTGACGGCAGGCCCGAAAAGCCGTTGTCTTTTAGCTTCTCGGCACCGACCGCCATCGCAACGTCGACTGCACCAGACGCTACTGCATAGCACGCGTTCCTGAAGGCATCTGATCCCGTCGCGCACATGTTTTCAACGCGGGTCACGGGCTTGCCGTCGAGTCGTAGCGGACGCGAAAGGGTAAGTCCGCTGATACCGGATACGTAGGTACCCATCCAGTATGCGTCCACGTCGTCCGCAGTGATTCCTGCCTGCGCCCAAGTATCGGTGACGACATCGACAATCAGGTCGTCGACAGACCTCCCGAAGTGTTCACCGAAAGTTGTGCATCCGACTCCGACGATTGCGACACGATCACTGATTGAATTCAGCGCCATTTCCATCTCCTTCTTGGGTTCCAGCATTGGCGTGCAACCGAATTGGGGACGCCTTCCAAAAATAGTTATGGATTCCATCGATCGTTACCAACCGACGGAATGTAAGAGCTACTTCGTCACCAACCGCGACCGTGGCGGGATCGACATCGGTAAGCTCAACCTGAACGCGACCACCGTTCTCAAGATCGAGTACCGCGCTGATCAAGGGCGGGCTTGGTGTGAACGCCAACCGATCCACTGTGTAGGTCACCACCCTCGCCCGCTGCCCGGCAGCCGATACCGCATCGAACGAATCGACGCCTCGGCATCGCAAGCATACGCGGGGAAGAGGGAACTGGACGGTGCCGCAGGTTCTGCAGCGGCCGCCACTGAACGCAAACTTGTACTCACGGTCGCGGGCCGAGAAGGGCGCTGACGGACGAACGGGATCGGGCCGACGTGGTAACTCACGCTCCACCAGGCCACGCCATAAAAGGTACGTGGGATATGTGACGGAGAGGCCGTTGCCAGCCGCAACCCGAACAGACGCTTTCCCATCGAGCAGTCGATCCGTCGTACGCAGCAGGAACGCATCTGCACCGTCGGCTAACGAAACCACCAGTAACAACTCGCCCGGCTTCGCTTGGTCCAGAGTGTCAGCGGTCACCAACCCCAACTGGGCCGCACCCGCGTTGCCAAACTTATTCACAAGATCGGTCGAGTCTGCACGACCTCCAGTGCGACGCTGCAGCGTTGCGGTGACGGACTTGACCGATCGCAAATTGTTACCAGCGACCGCGACCGCGGAAATGTCGCCCTGAGCAATACCTGAACTTTTCAGCAAGTCGTCAAACACCTTCTCGGCCAGTCCAACGTACTCACGCTCACCAAAGCGTTCCTCCCAGGTACCGGCACCCACTGTCCCGGGTGTGCGCCATCGATCAAGGAACTCTTCGCTAACAGACGATGTCGCGACAACGTGCGCCAGAATATCTTTGTCACCGAATAGGAAGGCGGCGGCGCCATCTGCACCCATACGTTCGTCACCGCTGCCAACGCGCCCTCCCCGGATATCAGAGAGCACCGCCATTCCTTGGTCGCGGCTCGCGGCCAGGAACGCGGCCGCGCCCGCCCTACTGTTTGCTCCAAGATCGAATGCCCCAATACTGCGGTCGAGACCAAGTGCAGCATGCACCGTAGTGGCGTTAGTCTTGTCCCAGTACGCTGGCTCTGACGTCGCGAACCAGATGCTCGCCGGCCTGGATCCGCCGTTCGGTAGGGCTCCCCGCGCCGCCTCGACCGCCATCGACGTAGTGTCTTCGTCATACCCAGCCACGACACGTTCACCACGCGCAACTTCGCCTACCGCGGCTGCGATCTCGTTACGACTCAGTCGGTACCGCGGAACGTAGACCGAGTACGCCGTGATGCCAACTGTCGGCGATCCGGTGGCAACGATGTCATTCATGGTGTGCCTCTCGAGGGAGTTGTCGAGTGATAGTTTGCGCATGGTTCACAGCCGGTCATCCAAAGCGTCCGCCAGATACATGGATGACCTCGCCGGTGAGGAAACCCGACGTCGGCGAAGCCAGGAAACGGACGGCCGCAGCCACATCAGCAGGCTGGCCAACACGCTTAATACTGTTGTCCCGCTTCGCCCTTTCCACGAGCGCGTCGTAGGTGTCCAATTCACGCAACGATGCGGTCTCGATCAATCCCGGGGCAATCGCATTGGCCGTGACCTCATGGCGACCGAATTCTTTGGCGACAGATCTCGTGAGGCCGATAACACCGGCTTTGGCCGCGGAATAGTTTGCCTGTCCGGGGTTTCCGTGCCATGCCCGCGATGCGACGGTGATGATTCGTCCGTAACGTCGCTTCGTCATCAATCGAGCCGCTGCGCGGATGCAATAGAATGTCCCTGTCAGACAGACATTGAGAACGTCGTCCCAGGCGTCGTCGGTCATGTCCAACAGACGGCCATCCCGTGGAAACCCGTGACTTGTCATCAAGATATCGAGGCGGCCGTGTGACCTCTCGATTTCCTCGACTGCTCTCTCCACCGATGCACTTTTCGTCACGTTAAGATCAATTGCTTGTGCCGACATCCCCTGTGCGATGGCATGATCGGCGGCAGCGGCAGCGGCCTCAAAAGACAGATCCGCGAACACAACGTGTGCACCGGATGCCGCGAGCCTTCGGCCAGCCTCACTTCCGAGCCCACCGCCACCTCCGGTCACCAACGCAACCTGACCGTCCAACTCGTTTGATGCCAAAGGGTCTCGGATACTCACTACAGGCCTTCCTATTCTTCGGGCAGCAAGCGCCTCACAGCGAGCGCGCGATGACTTCCTTCATGACTTCGTTTGCACCACCGTAGATACGTTGCACCCGAGCGTCCGCGTACATCCGCGCGATCGGATACTCACGCATATATCCGTAGCCACCAAACAGCTGAAGGCAACGGTCGATGACCTGGCATTGCATGTCCGTCAACCACAGCTTTGCCATGGCAGCGGTGGCCGAGTCGAGTTCGCCGCACAGGTGTTTCTCGATGCAAGAATCGATGAATGTCCGTGCGACCCGCGCAACCGTGGCACATTCGGCGAGCTCGAAACGTGTATTTTGCAGATCCAGCAGAGGTTTGCCGTAGAGTTCACGATCCTTTGCGTACTCGACCGTACGCTCTACCGCGAGTTCAATCGGAACCACCGCACCAACGCCGATGAACAATCGCTCCTGAGGCAGTTGTTGCATCAGCATCTTGAAGCCGGAACCTTCCTCGCCCAACCGATTCGACACCGGAACACGCACGTCCTGGAACGCGAGTTCCGCGGTATCGGCAGCATGCTGACCTATTTTGTCGAGCACACGTCCGCGTACAAATCCCGGGCAATCCCTGGTATCGACAACGATCAACGAGATACCCCTGCCGCGGGCAGTCGGATCGGTCTTCGCCGCAACTAGGATCAGATCGGCGCTGCCGCCGTTGGTGATGAAGGTCTTCGCCCCGTTGATGATGTACTCATCGCCGTCGCGCACCGCCGTTGTCTTGATTGCCTGCAGGTCCGACCCGGCGGAGGGCTCGGTCATCGCAATGGCAGCGATGGTCTCGCCGGAGACCATTCCAGGTAGCCAGCGAAGCTTCTGTTCTTCCGAGCCGTAACTCAAGAGGTAGCCGGCCACCACTCCACTGTGAACTGGGTTGCCCCAACCTTTGTCGATCGTGCGTGCCTGCTCTTCGGTGATCACGATGTGGTGAAGTATGTTTCCACCGGCGCCCCCGTAGACTTCAGGGACAGTGGGACACAGCAGCCCAAGGCTTCCCGCCTTCATCCAGAATTCTCGATCAACACCCTGTTGACGCTCCCATCGAGCGACATGCGGCATACCTTCCCGTAGAAAGAATTGGCGCGCGGTGTCGCGCAACAGCTTGAGCTCATCGGTCATCCACGGCGACACATGATCAGTCATCAAGACCCCTAAGAATTCGAAGAATCACTGCCGGGCGTAGCTCCGGACCGCCCGGAGCTCGTCTACCGACTCTCGGGAGCAGCCACCGCACTGACAGGCATGCTCTCGATAGCAGAATAGGCATTCGTAATACGGAATGTCAATATCCGTTCACGCAGTCGGGCGAATGTCGATATATTGCCAGTTGAGGCCTCAGTCGATGCGACAATCGACACATATTGTAGTTGACATGCGTTAACCCGTCAGCCTTGGCGGCCAGTCGCAGCGTTAACGACTGTTCACGTCGCGTGTGACTGCCAGCGCCAGAGTTCGCAGATCGCCCACCGTCGACGCGTGCTGTGCGAGGACATCACTCATGATGGATTCATTGATCATCGCGTACACCGCCCCCGCACGAAGTCGACCCTCTTGCGGAGACATTCCGGGACTCGCCCCCTGGATGACGTGTGCGAGCTCATCGATGTACATACGTTGCCGCTTTCGCCTCTCGGCGTGATAGACCTCCGAAAGGAAATGGACTTCGGTGGTGTGTACCGCCACCAGATCACGGCATTGTCCCGCAAGATCGGCATACATCGACACGATCTTCAGCACGGCCTGCTCTTCGTCGACCGACGACCGGAGAGCAGTGGCAATGCCGCTCGCGATCTGCTCGCCAACCCGATTGACTGCTGTTCCGAGCAGGTGTTCCTTACTATCGAAATGCCGCATGACCGCAGATGCGGTGATCCCCACCTCGGCTCCGATATCGTTGAGCGATACCGCCGTGAATCCGCGCGCCCGCATCAACTCGACCGCTGCCGCAAGTATCGCCTCCCGCCTCGTTACGTGAGTAAGGCGGCGCGGAGAATCCGAGCGTGCAGCCGACCCAGGCACCTTCCGTTGGGAGCTCAACGGAGTTGCGAGGATGACAGTGACCAGCGACGCTGCGAGCTCATCTCGAAACCGCGGCGTGGAAGACTTAGTCAGCCCGAAGTGAGTGAGAACTCCAGCGATACAACGCATTCTGAGGTGCTGCTGTGACGCTGCATCAACCGCGTTCTCGACAGCCGGCAAGAATCGATCCCAACCGGCGGAGAGCTTCGACCTCTCGGTTGCGACTTGCTCGAGGAACTGCGATTCGAGGTTGCCCACTTGCCTCAAATAGACAACGAGACCGTCAGGATCGCGCAACCCGACCGCGATGGCGCTGCTCAGGACCCTGTCCCCTTGAGGAACCGGCACCCCTCGGGCCGCCCGCTTCACACCTACAGATACAAGTCGCGTCTGCGATTCGAACTCAAGACGCAGTTGCTCCAGATACCCGATCAATACGGCTGCAAGCAGCGCCTGCTTACTCGGGAAATAGCGGTAGACCGCAGGGCCACTGACACCAACCGCAGCGCCAATGTCATCAATGCCGACCTGAGCGAAGCCGCGCTGACGGAACAGTCGACTTGCCGCGATGCGGATCTCCGCTCGCCGCGCATCGATACGTTCACCGGCGGTAGACCTGGTCACAGCAACCTTTCACCCTGAGAGCTCATCCGGCAATCGTACCGGCGCCGAGCCTTCCGGCATGCCACTACCGCCGGCGCGCAACGAATACCCATGTTAACGACTGTTGACATTGGAAGAAAGATCGACGTAATCTCCACAGCGAGCACACAACTCGACACTAGCGCCCACGCTCCCTGCATCTTTCATGTGCCGGTTGATGCGATGATCCCCTCAAATTCAGGAGATGAACGAATGGCAACTCTGGTCGGTCGCACCGCTATCGTCACGGGCGGCGGTCGCGGACTCGGACGCGAACATGCATTACTCCTGGCAAAGCTCGGTGCCAACGTGGTGGTTAACGACAACGGCGCCGCGTCCGACGGTTCCGCGGACTCGGCGACGCCCGCGGACGAGGTCGTGGCCGAGATTTCTGCACGTGGCGGCAATGCAATCGCACACGTCGGTAGCGTTTCCAACTGGGATCAGGCCGACGAAATGGTTCAGCTCGCAGTAGGCCACTTCGGAGGCCTGGACATACTCGTCAACAACGCTGGCATTCTGAGGGACCGGATGCTGGTCAATATGTCTGAGTCCGAATGGGACTCGGTCATGGATGTCCACCTCAAGGGACACTTCTGCCCGCTACGTTCAGCAGCAAATCACTGGCGGCGCGAAGCGAAGGCAGGTAACACTGTCGCCGGGTCCGTCATCAACACCTCGTCACCTTCGGGCCTTCGCGGGAACCCTGGCCAACTCAATTATGCAGCCGCGAAGGCCGGGATAGCCGCCATGACCGTCATCGCTGCGCGTGAACTCGAGCGTTACGGCGTCCGGGTCAACGCGATCGCTCCGGTGGCTCGAACGCGGCTCACTCTGAGTACGCCTGGATTCGCCGAACTAGACGCTGCTACAAGCGGATTTGATGTATTCGATCCTGGAAATATTTCCCCACTCGTCGCCTACTTGGCGACCGCCAATTGCCAGATCTCGGGTCAGGTCTTCAGCGTCAAAGGCGGGCATATCGGGTGGGAACGAGGGTGGACCGAGCAGTCTGCCTATGACAAAGATTCACGGTGGACCGTCGATGAACTGGCCACTGCGCTCAGCGAAATTCCTTCGGGTGCACCCGCATACGAGTCATCCCTACAGAACTAGTAAGCCCAGAATAAAACAAGGGGTCGCGGGTGAACTTCGTGGACGGAGGACTCACCGCGATCTGACCGGCTCGGACCGGGCAGTGACATCAGCTGTATGTAAGAACCAGCAACGCAGGAGGTCTCATCGAGATGGATAATCCGGGTGCAATTATAGTCCAGGTCTGGGCGGACCGACGGAGGACGCAGCGACCATGAGCTATCAGTTCCCTGTCGAACGTGGCAAGATCCGCGAGTTCGCCCGAGCAGCACATGCCGGCGGTAATGCTTACCAAGGTCCCGATACGGTGGTACCGCCTACGTTTTTGACGACGGCTCGTCTGGGCTGGGCGCCGGAAGGTGAGAACCCTTCGACAACGCTGGGCTTCGACGTGGCCCGGGTCCTCCATGCCGAGGAAGAGTATATCTTTCACGCTCGCCCTCCACGTGCGGGTGACCTCTTGACAGTTACCTCTCGACTGGGTCGGCAGTACGAAAAGCAGGGTAGGCGCGGTGGAACAATGCGATTTGCCGTAACCGTCACCGAGTTTCGGAATTCCGAGGGTGACCTGGTCGCAGAGCAACACACCACGATTGTCGAGACCGGCATGCCGTCTGACGGGAGTTAACATGAATGACACAACTGCGAACGTTGCCGTGCCGGAGGTTGGTTATGAACCGCCCAGTCTTTCGTTTGGGCCGGTCACCCGCACGGACATAGTCCGATACGCTGGCGCTTCCGGCGATTTCAACCCGCTACACCATGACGAGCACTTTGCGAGGAGCTCCGGATTTCCGACTGTGTTCTCGATGGGCATGTTGCAGGCTGCGATTCTGGCCGGGTACGCAACTGATTGGCTCGGGGCCGAGTTCATCCGCAGCTTCAAGGTGCGTTTCAAAGAGCAGGTATGGCCAGGTGATGTGCTGATTTGCTCCGGCGTTGTGACTGGCGTGCAACCTCGCGAGGGTGGTGTCCTCGTCGCCGTCGATCTGACGTGTAAACGGGAGTCCGCGAATATCGCCATTGCAGGTTCTGCGGAGTTCTTTCTGCCGTCCGAACAGATCGACGCAGGCACGACTTCGAATCCGTCGCTCAAGTAGCCGTTGTAACACCATCGGGACCGGCGACGCTGCGCTGAAGGTTTCTATGGCCTCGGCCAACCGCTCGACAGGAACTCCCCAAGGACGACGTGCGTTGATCCCCAGGACCTGGATGTAGACCGCCCCAACAACAAGAAACGAGATAGCAGACCGACGAGCAACAATCGCGCTGGCACTGGTATCGGCACCGACTGCGGTGAACGTACGCGGATCGATGTCAAAATCTGACGATCGCTCAGCATTGATGCTCCTATGGTGTCAAATCGGTGTTTCTGAGACATGTTTCGTAGGTGGCGAGGAAGGTAGCGTCGTGGACTCGTCCGTTTTCCGCGAGTGAAATTTTGGCGATGCTGACGCCCAGGGCTGCGGCCGCCTGGACTTGGATGAGTCCGCGTTCTTGGCGGAGCGGTCGTAGCTTTCGGTGATCGACAACGGGGATGGGGTTGGTGATGAGTGTGAAGACTTCTCGAGCGATCGCGCGTTTGAGGCAGCGGAGGATTTCTCTGGTTCCCTTGTCTTCCTGCTTCTTACGTTGAATGTGGTCGCGGGTTCGTTGGTCGTAGGTCATTCGAGTGAGGGAGATGTGATGGAGGGCGGAGTTTGCATGCCGGTAGCTGCCGCGACCCCGCCGGTGACGAGTGGTCTTGCCGCTGGAAGCCGGAATAGGGTTTGTCCCGCAGAGTGCTGCGAAAGACGCTTCCGACTTCAGTCGATCGGTGTTTCCACCGGCGGTGATCAATAGTTGTGCGGCGGTGACGGTTCCAATGCCCTTCGTCTGCGCCAGCCCCGGGTTGATCTGAAACACCAGCTGCTCGAGCTCGGCCTCCAGTATGTCGGTTTCCGCGGTGAGGTGCTGGTACCGGCGTGCCAGAGATTTCAAGGACGACATGATTGTGCGGGTGAGCATGTTCTCTTCCGGTGCCGGCCTCGTGCGGGCCAAGGCGGGGAACAATGCCGTGTCGGCGGTACTTCGGTACCGGGCCCGAATCTGCTCGGGTGCGGTGACCAGCAGACTTTTGATCTGAACGCGAGTGGCAGTGCGTGCTTTGACCGCACTGCGACGCGCTGCGTGGATGTAGCGGGCGGCCTCGACGAGACCGTCGAGTTGTTTCGGTTTCGGATGATCGTCGGTGGCCAAAGCCGCTGATGCGGCTGCGTAGGCGTCGACCTGATCGGTTTTTCCTCGCATACGCCGCACTTGCCGATTCGGACGGATCACCTCGACGACACGGACTCCGGAATCCTTCAAATGCTGGGTGATCCCAGCGCCGTACGAGTGGGTGCCTTCAACGCCGACCCGTCGGACAAGGCCGAACGCGGCGAGGTAAGCGGCGATCGCCTTGTAGCCTTTCAAGGTTGTCGGGAATCCCGCGTCTCCTAGCCTGCGACCGGTGGTATCGATCACGGCGACATGATGGGTGTCGGCATGGGTGTCGATCCCGGCGATGACTTCCAGCTCGATCATTGTCATGATGGAAAGTGCCTTCCTGTTACCAAACGAGGGCTCGCCGGTCAGGAAGGGCAGACAAGACGTTGACGGGGCTTCGACCCAAGCTCCTGACTTGTTCAATGAAAACCAGGACAACCGGGATCTGCAGTCTCGTAAAGTCCACGGTGTCGGTCGGTGCAGGCTCGCAAGCTCCTTGCCGCCACATCAGATGGTTGGCTCACTGATAGCGTGCCCGGTCGAACCACACCGGCCTACGGTATGGTTCGACAGAGGCCTGAAACGACCAACTTCAAGTCAGGATGCCCACCGCAGGTGCACATCGAAACCGCACCCGGACAACAGGAGCATCCGAAGTGATCATCATCGGAATCGACCCGCACAAGACCTCATTGACAGCCGTCGCCGTCGACTGCAACCAACGAGGTCAGTTAACGCCAGGGGCACACCCGGGAACAGGGTGACTTTATTCTTCGACGTTAACGACGGTTGAAACTAGTTGTTGTGGGTATGGACGTTGTTGACGCGGGACTGAAGTAGACGGGCTGGTCCTCGGCGCGAGAATGGGAGTTGCGACATAGCCGTTCTCGACCAAAAAGGACCAGCCCTGTGACACACCGTAATGCCCCATTGACAGTGGAAGGAAGGCGACGCCTGATCGAGCGCTGCCATGACCGGCCGATCGCCCACATAGCCGCCGAAATGAGTATCTCCCGCCGATGCGCCTCCAAGTGGGTCAACCGGTATCGCAAGTACGGTGACCTGGGATTACAGGACCGATCCAGCACGCCGCACCATCAACCGACCGCCACAGCGGCAAGGCTTGTGGCCGAGATCGAAGCGATGCGACGAACCCGGAAATGGTCGGCCTCACGAATCACGTTCGAACTCCGAATGGATGGAGCCGTCATTGCTCGCCGGACGGTCACGAAAATCCTGCGGAACCTGGGATTGCACCGCCGCCGGTTCATCGACCCGAACGGCGAGAACAACCGAAAACCACAGGTCATCATCGCGAAACGGCCAGGTCAGATGGTGCATGTCGACATCAAGAAAGTCGGAAAAATTCCGGACGGTGGCGGGTGGCGTGCCCACGGCCGCGGTTCCGACAAGGCCAAACGATCCCAGCGCAGGAAAACGAAGAACAAGCAACCTCGCATCGGCTACACCTACCTGCATTCCGCGATCGATGGCAACACAAGGCTGGCGTACACCGAGGCCCGCGACAACGAAACCGCAGCAACGGCCATCGATTTCATGAACAACGCACGCCTCTTCTTCGCCGCACACGGAATCACTCGTATCGAGCGGGTGATCACCGACAACGGATCATGTTATCGGGCATCAGATTTCACCGCTTCATTGCGAGAAGCGCGGCACTACCGCATCAAGCCGTACACACCGAAACACAACGGGAAAGTCGAACGCTACAACCGCATCCTCGCCGAAGAACTGCTCTACTCCCGCGAGTACACCAGCGAGCAGCAACGACGTACTGCCGTTGAAGTGTGGAATGTTCACTACAATTATCACCGACCGCATTCAGCACGCGGAGGACGACCGCCCGCCGCTTACCGCCGGCACCGCGTAACTAACGTCCGTGCCTGATACAACTAGTCCAGAAACGACAGGGCGGGCTCTAGTCATCGTTGCATCCTGTTGATGTGGCTTGAGGTTAGCAGTGACTCGAATAGTTATGTGGGAGTGCAGTCTTGGATAACTCGGTGGGGTAGGAAATTGAGTTCTCTCTCAACCTCGAGGAGATGCTGCGAATGCACACTCAGGTCGGCACCCTTGGAGAAGTAGTCCCGCAGCGGTGGAGTGGTCCCCGAAAGTTGGACTCTTAATGGAACCTTATGCGATGGCTGGTGTTTGGGCGCGGTACTCGTCGGGACTGAGGTAGCCGAGCCGCTGTTGAATGCGGGTGGTGTTCCACCATCGCAGGTAGTCAGTGAGTCCCGTGTGAAACTCGTCGAGAGTTCCGGGTTTCTGGATGCGTAACCATTCCTCCTTGAGGTGGTAACCATTCCTCCTTGAGGTGACTGAAGAATCCCTCCATGACAGCGTTATCGAGGCACGTGCCTTTGCGAGACATTGACTGGGTGAGCCCTGCTTCGCGCAACGTGTCCCGCCAGAGGGTATGGCGGTACTGAAATCCTTGGTCGGAGTGGACAAGTGGTTTATCGCCAGCATTGAGGGTATCGATTGCCATGCGGAGGCTGTCGGTGACCATCTTCACGCTCGGAGAGGGCCCCGCCGTCGCTGAGATGATTCGGTTGTCGTGAAGATCGAGGATGGGCGAAAGGTAGACCTTGGAACTGCCGATGTTGAACTCGGTTACGTCCGTGGCCCACTTGGTGTGCCGGAATTCGGTCGCGAACTGGCGGTTCAACACGTTGTCGGCTGCCTTGAGGTTCACCCCGAAAAGTGGACAGTGATCACGCGGCCATCGAGGTCGCGGTCAGTGACTGTTCGTAATTCGTGGGGCTGAGCATCCCGATCGTGGAGTGCCTACGGCGAGTGTTGTAGAAATTCATCCAGTTGTCAACTGCAGCAACTAATTCCGATGCATACGCAAAAGTGTGTCGATAGTAGTACTCGTGCTTAAACGTTGACCACAGACTCTCGGCACCGGCGTTATCCCAGCATATTCCGGTATCTCCCATAGAACGGCGCAGCCCGTATCGCTCGCACACCTGCTTCATGATCTCCGCGGTGTATTGAGTTCCTCTGTCCGAGTGCATGATTGTGCCGACCACGTCACCGCCGCGAGCTGCTACCGCCATGTCCAACGCTTCGATGACCAGTTCGGTCCGCATGTGATTCGCAATCGACCATCCCAGAACCTTCTTCGAGTGCTCGTCCTTGATCGCGCACAGGTACATATCGCCTTCACCGCAGGTCAGATACGTGATGTCAGATGTCCAGACGGCATCGAGTCGACCCTGATCGAACTGGCGTCGTACCAAGTCCTCCGGAAAGGAAGCAAACTGGTCGACGACGGTGGTACGGACCTTGAACGTGCGCGGGCTGATCCCGACGATGCCGAGCGATCGCATGATCTTAGCGACCGTCTTCTCGGTGATCACCTCGCCACGGTCATGGAGCTCAGCGGTGACCCTCGGCGCCCCGTAGACACCTTTCGACTCCTGGTGGATTGCGAGGATTTTCACTTCCAGATCTGCCCGTCGCTGCTGACGTTCTCCCAATAGTGTTGATACCCTGCGCCCTTGATGCTTGTAGAAGCCGGACGTCGACACCTCGAGCAGGCGCGCCATCCGGTGAATGGCGGAGTTCGCGCACTCCATGGCCATCAACGCGTAGAGCTCTACTTTTGTTGATGCGCCGCGAAGTACGCGGACGCTTTTTTCAGGAACGCGATGTCTTTCTCCTGCTCGGAGACCTGCTTGCGCAGCCTGGCCAGCTCGGTACGTTCCGCGGCACTGAGTGGCTGATCTCCGACTGTAGCGGCGGCGTCGATGCGACGTCGTTCGTCGGCAACCCACCGTCCGAGCAGGTTCTCGCTCAATCCGAGGTCGCGGGCGACCTCGGCGATGGTACGGCCGGAATCGATCACCCGGCGGGCGGCCTCGACCTTGTACTCGGTCGTAAACGACCTGCGCTTGCGGGACATGAGGACATCCTCCCAGCGGAACGATGAGTCCCGCTATCTCGGTGTCCACCATCCGGGGTGAACCTCACCTCGCCGACCTCGCCTCGGAAGGAGTTGTACCGTTTGCGTCGACGCACCAGGCACTGCAGTCCGAGGGTGCGCATCAGTGTGAGCACGGTTTTCTTCGACACCCTCCGTCCCTGCCGTCGAAGGACAGCGAGGATACGTCGGTGCCCGTAGGCTCCCTTCGCATCTTCGAAGGTCTCACGAATGGCTTCTTTGAGCTCAGCATGCCGGTCCTCGTGACGGAGTCGATTCCGATGGTCGTAGAACGTCGACCTGGGAAGGTCCGCGATCTGCAGTAAGAGGGGCAGCGGGTAGTGCGCCTTGAGGTCGTCGACAGCTCGAACTTTCGCCCGTCGTTCCTGCGACCTCAAGGCTCGCAATTTTCCCAGATACGCGACCTCCGCGCGAAGCCGTTCGTTCTCCGCGCGCAGTGTCTCGAGCTCGCTCTTCGAGGGGGAATCCCCGCGATCGGTTGGAGGTCTGCCACGCCTTTTCGGGCGTAACCCGTCTTCTCCGTCACGTCGGTAAATGACCGTCCAGTTCGCTACCGTTGTGGGCGAGGGCAAGTCGTACTCTTCGGCCAGAGCCCTTTTCGGACTCTCCGTTGACGTTGCGTCGCACGATCTCGAGTTTGGTCTCGAAATCGTACTGCCTGCGGTCTCTCGTCACCAGCGCACCTGCTCCCCGTAGTTGCCATCGTTGATACAACATGTGGACAGGGTTCGGGGCGAGGTCAAGAGCCAACGCGACGGATTTCGCAGTGAAGCCTTCCTCGAACAGTTCGAGCACCGACACGGCGTCGATGTGAGGGACTGCCCCCACTTCGGTTGACTTGTGGGGTTGATAGTTTCAGGCCGCGTATGCGGTCTGGGTGATTGTCTCAAACTCGATCGGTGTGAGCTTTCCAAAGCGTCGTTGCCGACGTTTGCGATGGTAGGTTTTCTCGATCCAGGTCACGATCGCAAGCCGCAGCTGTTCACGAGTCGACCACCGTTGACGGTCGAGGACGTTCTTCTGCAACAACGAGAAAAAAGATTCCATAGCGGCATTGTCGCCGCATGCCCCAAATCTTCCCATGGAACCCTGTAAACCGTTGTCCGACAATGCGTGCACGAACTTTCTCGACCGAAATTGGCTGCCCCTGCCGGAATGTACGATCGTCCCGGCCGGCTCCCGGAGAGCGACGGCATTGGTCAGTGCACGGACAGCTAGTGACGCTTTCATTCGCGAATCGATCGAGTAGCCGACAATCTTGTTCGAATACACGTCCTTGATCGCGCACAAGTACAGCTTTCCGGTATCGGTCCGGTGTTCGGTGATGTCCGTGAGCCACACCTGGTTCGGCTTCTGTGCCGTGAACCTGCGGGCGACGAGATCGTCATGGACCGGTGGACCCGATTTCCTGTTCAGTCCCTTCTTCTTCGAGAACACCGACCAGATCCGTTGCTGCGAACACAACCGGGCGACACGGTTCTCACCGGCGATGATGCTGCCCAGTCGCGTCACGACGGACCTGGCCGCCGGCATGTGGCAGCTACTTTCCCATGATTCTCGGTGCAATCCCGCACCGTCTGTGGTGGGACAACGAATCCGGGATCGGCCGCCGCGGCCGACTGACCGATCCGTCTCACCGCATTCGTCGGAACGGTTGCCGCGACACTGATCCAGCTCAAACCGTACGACCGAAGAATCCAAAGGAATCGTCGAGCGCGCCAACCAGTTTGAAGGTTGAAGGAAACCTCATTCATGCCCGGTCGAACATTTCGTTCACCTGAGGACTTCAACACCCAGCTGGCCGATTGGCTCCCGATCGCGAATTCTCAGGTTGTCCGCCGAATCGACGGTCGTCCAATAGATTTGATATCCGTCGATACCGCGGCAATGTTACCGTTGCCGCCGGTTCCACCGCAGACCGCCGCATGCTCGCAGATCCGACTGCCGCGGGACTACTACGTTCGAGTCCACGGAAGCGACTACTCGTTGGACCCGTCGGCGATCGAACACATGGTCGATGTCGCCGCTGACCTGCGCAGAGTCGCGGTGACCCGGGAAGGTCGAGTGCTCGCCGAACACGATCGGCGATGGTCACGTGGACTGACAGTAACCGATCCACTGCACGTGGAATCAGCCGCCCGGTTGCGAGAGCAGTTCCAGAACCCGACACCGACTGCCGACGATGCGAACCAGTTGGTCCGAGATCTAGGCGACTACGATCGCGCTTTCGGAGTCGAGTTCCGTTGCACCACAGCATGCAATAAAGAGGAGGTGCAGTATGTCTTCGTGAGGCGAGCATACTGAGGATGGGTCCAAGTGTTCATCACTGAGTCCTCGAAGCTACTTGCTGAGCAAAACGATGTCCCCGAGTGCCATGACCAGCGCCACCTCAGCGTCGTCGATCTGGTTCGCCGATGTCGTCCCGCGCAGCTGACGAACTGCCTGCACCACACGCTGATGACGTTGCGACTCTCCCGTATGCGAATGCGACATCGTTCCGCCGTCGGTCACGATCGGGTACCTGCCCCCCACTTCGATAGCCCCGTCGGCGACAAATGCCGGCCCCTCACCCACATCGCAGTATCGCAACGCCTCGAAGTAGCGGACGATCTCCCACGAGAAATTGTCGTACAGCTCAAAGACATCCACGTC
The DNA here is from genome assembly GCF_005938745.2 of Rhodococcus sp. KBS0724. Taxonomy (NCBI): domain Bacteria; kingdom Bacillati; phylum Actinomycetota; class Actinomycetes; order Mycobacteriales; family Nocardiaceae; genus Rhodococcus; species Rhodococcus sp. KBS0724. The sequence continues at coordinate 173,114 of NZ_VCBX02000002.1, read as the reverse complement.
TGAACGCGACAAACCTGCCCGTGCGAATGCCCTGTCCGCTGCCTTGCGTCCAAGCATCCCCGTGCGCTCGTATGTGGGCGGATGGGTATAGGAAGGACCCCAACTCTCTGATCCCCCACCGAGAACGCGAACGGGCACGCTCGGGAGGTCGCGTGCCTTCTCCGCAGTGGTTAACACCAACGCCGAACCACCCTCTCCTGTCATCGCACATTCGAGCAGATGATAGGGATCGGCGACCATCCTCGACGCGAGAATGTCATCGGGAGTGAACGGACCCCGGCCGTGGAAGATAGCTTCAGGATTGCGCGAACCGTTGTTCCGGATGACCGCAGCAATATAAGCGATGGCGGCCGGGTCGACAGAGAACTTCTGCATGTACTGCTGTGCGGACAAAGCGAATTCGGCTGGCGTCATCAGACCCCAGCACTCGATGAACTCGTTCGACGGCCTCGTCCATGGCGCTACCGTCGCACGGTCCGTGTATATGCCTGCCTCACCGGCTGCCAGTACGACCGTGTCGCACATCCCCGCCTCGATCGCAAGCGCAGCTTCAAAGACCGCAGCCGGTCCCGGAGCGGCACGACCGACCCAAAAGTAGGGAATCCCGAGAGCATACGCAAACTTGCGAGATCCATTGAGGTAGTCCAGCCCTGGCAGGATATTCACCCCGTCGACGTCTCCGATCCCGAGACCCGCATCAGCCAAGGCACCTTTGATCGCCGCCAGAGTCACCGTGTCGGAATTCTCACCTTCAAGGACTTTGGCTTGCTTTGTGTTGAAGGCCCCAACAATGACAGCACCTTGTCGTGAATCGTTCATGTTGCATTACTCCTCGAAGATGGACCTGCCCTGTCACGCCACTGTTACCGAGTCAACCGAAAACAGGGAAGCGTTGTCTGCGAATCAATGTCGACAAACTTGACCCGAACACGCGCCCCGATCGAAACCTCTGACGGATCCGCATCCACGATGTTGCTCAACATCTCATATCCCTCGTCCACACGGACAATGGCGACCACATAAGGCGCCTCGAACGCCGGCGTCTGAGCCCGCCAAATGACCGAATACGACACCACCGAACCAACTCCGCCAGATTCAACCCAGCTGAGATCGGCACCCAGACAAACTGGGCAGAAGCTCTGCGGAATGAACACATGATTTCCGCAGTCCTCACACCGCTGGACAGTCAGGACGCGGCGTTTGCAGCCCTCCCAGAAGGGCACCGTCAACGCGGTAGGATGCGGCACCGGCCGCCTGGACGTATCAATCATGAGAATCCGATCGAAGAAGGTCAAGTACGCAAACCCGCAAGCACTTTCGCTACGGGCATCACACAGAGGGATCCGCAGCGGTCCAGATCAGCAGAAAACGGTGGAACTTCACCTACATCTCGGCGTTGTCGCCGACTGCGCCGTGCGGGTGAGCCTCGAGAAGCTGGGCCATGATCCGCTGGTTGTGTCCGGCGAGTCGACTGCTCGCGAGCTCTGCGTCACCAGCCCGGATACCCTCGGCAATCTTCACGTGCTCGTGCGCATCGGGGATGAAATCACGCTCCACCTTCACATCTCGCTGCCGGAGCGCAAGAGTAAGTACGAACGAGTCCCCAACCGCTTCGATCAAACGTTCGTTGCGTGCCGCTTGGGCGATCGCGGCGTGGAACTCCCGATCACTACGATGAAAATCGGCGTCTCGACCCTCGTTAGCGGCGGCCAGAGACTCTTCGGCCAAACGGTAGATGTTCTCATATTCTTCTTCGGTGGATCGGTTGGCCGCATACCGACCTGCCATTGCTTCCAGCCCCGCACGAAATTCGAAGGCGTCACGAATCCCCTTCACCGACGGCTGGATTACCCTCAGCCCCCGGGGAGTCGGTTCGACCAACCCTACATGACGGAGCCGCAACAGCGCCTCGCGGACCGGAGTCTTACTGACCTCCAACTGCTTCGCCAAGGAAGCCTCACTGACGGAACTACCAGGCGCGAGCGTCGCATCGACAATCTTGTCGCGGATCGCAGCGAAAACCAGAGTTGTGAGATTGTCCGGCCGCACCGCCAGGGGTGCCAAACCAGCGCCGATATGTCCTGCAGAGTTCATCGTACTCATCAGAACCGTAACCTCTTCCCCTCGACCTTCCTGGCACGGCGCTCACGTGACCGATACACCGTATTCGCTTTTCCTCAAGATACCAACCCGAGATCCTCACAGACCACAGGGCTCGTCCGCGAGCGTTCGCGTCAGCGACGACCATGGAGATACTGCACATCTTGCCAAATTCAATATATCAGGTACCATATATTGATATCTCGGAGTGACAATATCGACTCGCCGACGAATCGAAAGGCTTCCACGTGACTCGAAACAATTCCGAATCACCGACCATGCCAGGAACAGTTGCCGAACCCGCACAAAACAGCGAATATTTCGAGGGCTTCCTCGGCGGCATACGAGTATTAGAGGTCGGCTCCGAACTCGGAGAATATTGCGGAAAGTTGCTCGCCGGATTGGGCGCCGACGTCGTTCGGATCGAAGCTTTCGACGGCGACGAGACCCGTTCGATCGGCCCCTTTTACCACGACGAGAAGCATCCCGATCGCAGCCTTCACTTCTGGCATTACAACTTCGCCAAGCGCAGTGCGGTGATCGATCTCAACAGCACGGAAGGTCAGCAGGATTTCGCGCGTCTGGCACGCGCTGCCGACGTCATCATCGACAGCCGCCACCGTGACTACCTGGATGAACGCAATCTCGGCATCGCAACTCTGCGAGAATCGAACGCCGGACTGATCTACGCACGGATCAGTCCGTTCGGGGATACCGGACCGTGGAGAGATTACGAATCGAGCGACCTCGTACACCTCGCACTCGGTGGGGTGGTGATGAACTGCGGATACGATCCAGATCCGACAGGCTTCTACGAGACCCCTCCCGTGGCGCCTCAGATGTGGCAGTCATACCAGATCGCAGGAGAGATGACTGCGATGTCGATCATCGGCGCCCTTAACTACAGGCTTTCGACCGGCATGGGACAGGATCTGACGACCAGCGTCCATGAGGCGGTTAGCCAGAACACCGAGACGGATATTCCCGACTGGGTTTATCTCAAGCAGACCCACCGGCGACTCACGTGCCGGCATTCGACCACCACCGCTCGAGGTCCGGCCCTCTCGATCACCAAAGATGGCCGATACATGTTGCCGTACAAGACATATCTCAGAAGCCAACTGGACGAGTGGGATGGCACAGTTGCCCTGTTGAAGAAATATCATGCTCACGACGATCTGGACGATCCGAAGTACCAGACCGATTATCGCGATACTCCGGAGGCTCGTAAGCACCTCGGAATTCTCATCGACAAACTGGTCAGTCAGTTGATGTTCGATCGCGATATCTGGCGCGATGCGCAGGCACATGGACTTCCCTGGACGCCGATCCGCCGACCCGAAGAGAACATGGTCGACGAGCACTGGATCCAGCGCGGTGCCTTCTTCGATGTCTACCATCCTGAACTCGACGAAACCTTCACCTACACCGGCGCGAAATGGCTCACCGAGGGCCAGGACTGGCGCCGTGGCCCCCGCCCCCCGCTGGTGGGCGAGCACACTAGCGAGGTTCTGTCCGAGTGGACGCGTTCGGACAACAAACACGTACGTGTCTTCGTGTCCGAACGAGCAACCACCGATCCACTGATCAGCACCCGTGGCAAACCTTTTGCACTTTCTGATGTGCGGGTGATCGACCTGAGCTGGATGCTGGCAAGTGCCGGTGCAGGCCGCTTCCTCAGTGCGATGGGCGCCGAGGTGATCAAGGTCGAGCACATCACCCGCGCGGACCGAATGCGTTTCAGCCCATTGGGCGCGTGCCCTCCCGGCGGGCGGGAACAACGCGACAACGCGACGGGTCCCCTCGAGACACCGCCGATAACAGATGATCCCAATCGCAGTGGTTCCTTCATGGAGATCAACTCCGGGAAGCTGGCCATGTCGCTGAACCTGAAGGATCCGCGTGGGCACCAGATGCTCGAGGACCTGATTCGGGAGGCCGACATGGTTGTCGAAGGCTTCTCTCCAGGCACCATGAAACGGCTGGGTCTGAGTTACGACCGGCTCAAGGAACTCAACCCGAGCATCATCTACGTCCAGCAAAGCGGTCTTGGAGAAAAGGGAATCTACGGACGAGCGCGCACATATGGACCGAGCGCTCAGGCGATCTCAGGACTGAGCGAAATGTCGGGACTACCCGAACCCTACCCACCCGCGGGCATCGGATACTCGTACCTCGACTGGTTTGGCGCCTACAACATGGCCACAGCCATGATCGCAGCGCTGTACCGCCGCAATGTCACAGGCGAGGGTTGTCATATCGACTCCTCTCAAGGCGAAACGGGCCTCTACCTCACCGGCAGCTCCATCCTTGATCATTCGGTCAACGGCCGACGCTGGTCACGCTACGGCAACCGATCGCCCTACAAACCGGCCGCACCACACGGCGTCTACCGGACTCAGGGTGAAGACCGGTGGATCGCTATTGCTGCATTCACAGAACATCAGTGGGATTGTCTAGTCGACGTTCTTGGGCGCCCGGAATCGCTGTGTGATATCCGATTTTCGTCACTCAAGCAGCGAATTGCCAATCAGGACGCCCTCGACGACGTATTGAGTACGCTCACAGCGGATCTCGACGGATTCGAACTGATGGCCGATCTGCAAGCTCGACGGGTTCCTGCCGGTGTTTGTCAGACAGCTGAAGATCGCTACGAACACGACCCTCAGCTCGAACACTTGGGTTGGATGGTCGAACTCGAACAGAAGAACATCGGCACCTGGCCCGTCAAGGAGAATCCCGTTCACTTCTCCCACACACCGACCTACATCGGTGGCCGGTTGAATCGATCCGGTCCGAGCTACGGCGAGGATACCGAGACCGTGCTCACCGAGATACTGCATCTTCGGACCGAAGACATCGCAGAGTTGCGCAAGCAGGGGGCCCTGTAGAACTTTTCGAACTCGATTGATCCAGAGAAGGGGCACACATGTACCAGACACCACGAACTCGGAGTCTGCGGTGAGCGCGCCCAGAATCCTCGAGCACCGACTGGCGCAGGCGCTCGAGGACCTTGCTGCGGGGCGTCCGGTCGTTTTCATCAGTGATGAAACGACTGGGGGTCATGTCGAATTGATCCTCTCCGCCGAGCTTGCCTCTACCTCGCAGATGAGCTTCATCATCCGGTTCTCGTCCGGCTATGTAACAGTCGCGCTACCTCCGACCGAATGCGATCGACTCGAACTTCCCGCAATGCCGACTGCCACTACAGATCGTCCGTCTTTCACCGTCAGCGTGGATACCAAGAAGGACACCGGAACCGGGATATCCGCGTCCGACCGCGCCGAGACTGCACGATACCTCGCCGATCCGGACTCAACTCCAACATCGTTTACCCGACCGGGACACGTTGTCCCACTACGGTCCTCGCCATCGGGGATGGATCTGGGTTCGATTTCTCTCACGTTAGCGAGGATGGCAGGGCTCCGTCCGGCGGTTGCGCTTGCCGAAATGGTCGGGATCGCCGATCCCACTCGCATGGCGACGGGTGCAGAAGGGGTCGACTTCGCTCGCAAGCAAGATCTTGTCTGGTTGTCGTCCCGAGACGTCGAGGACATCGACCGGTACGCAGGTGTCGAGATATTGCCTCTTGGCGTGGCATCGGAAGTCGAGTCACCGGTCGGGCCGTTAACTATCCTCACCTTCCGGGATTCGGTCTCGGGCGAAGAACACTCGGCATTACTGCGCAGTGACGCACGGCCTTCGCGCGCTCACCGGGCGCATATTATCGGGGTCCGCTACGAAGATCCCCAGTGGATCACGTTGGGGCTTCCCTGGTATGTCGGAGGACAATCACTGTTCGACATGCTCAGTGATCTGTCCAAGTCAGACGCAGGTGTGGTGCTGTTCCTCCGTGCCGACAAACCTTCGCCCGCACTTGAGCGCGCCGTCGCTCGTTGGCTGGCGGCACCGGGTACCGACAAAGTCACTACGCACACGAAGAAAGCCCGAGTGCGCTAGCCAGCCACAGGGCACCTTGGGCGGTAACTCCAGTCGTTACCAGCACGACCACGCTCGTGAGTCATGACCTATCCCGGTTCGTGTGCCGTGATCAACCCTTGGGAACAACGACCTGGTCGGTTAATTCGGAGACTATCCGAATTAGCCAAATGTCTTGTCCCAGTACGAAGACCAGTCTCAACGAAAAACCATTCGTATTGCGTCGCATTTCCGCTTGCTCCAGGTACAGTCGCACCGATCGCAGCAGTTTCAGCGATCACGACATCAATCCCAAGTACGGCAAGGATCTTCGCCAAAGGAGTCGTGTATGAAGTTCGGAATTCAATTCACGCAACAGCTTCCACGGCCGTGGACAGAAAAATCGGAACGCGATCTGTTCGCCAGCAGCCTTGATCAGGTAGCGCTGGCCGATACGCTAGGCTACGACTACGCGTGGGCCGTCGAACAGCATTTCCTCGAGGAGTATTCACACTCGTCGGCGCCCGAGATCTTTCTCGCTGCGGCGAGCCAGCGCACCAACCGCATTCGGCTGGGACATGGCATCGTGCTGATGCCGCCGGGCTACAACGAACCGGTGAGGGTGGCCGAACGGATAGCAACACTGGATCTTCTCTCCGGCGGTCGTCTCGATTTCGGTGTTGGTGACTCGAAATCGAGAATGGAGCTTGAAGGATTCGGTATCGAGCCATCAGAACGTCGGGATATGACGACCGAGGCACTCGAACAGGTCTCGAATATGTTAGCGCTAGAGCCCTTTCCAGGATTCACGGGAAAGCATTTCGCAATGCCGGCTCGCAATGTGGTGCCGAAACCAACCCAGAAGCCACACCCGCCTCTTTGGATGGCAGCTTCAGACGAAGCAACGATTCAGCGTGCCGCTCGTATCGGGGTCGGCGTCCTCGCCCATGGCTTTGCCGATGCCAGTGAAGCAAAGCGCATCGTGGACGAGTACTACGAGATCTTCAAGACTGAATGTATTCCTATCGGCCACAACGTGAATCCGAACATCGCAATGTTGAATCCATTTTATTGCAATGCAGACGAGGACGACGCCCTGCGGATCGGCATGTCGGCCCATGGTTTCGGGACTTATGCCGTTCGACACTATTACACCTTCGGCCGCCATCGCCCAGGTCACACCGACATCGCGGCCCATTGGGCTGCGGTTCGCGAAGAACTGGGTGGCGACCCGCCGATCATGGGAAGTCACGCAATTGGCACTCCACGTCAACTGGCCCAACGGATGCGGGATTTCAGCGACGCCGGTATCGATCAGGTCGTTCTGTTACATCAGGCTGGCACCATGACCCACGATCAGATCTCGGCGTCACTGTCTCTATTCGCCAGTGAAGTCATGCCAGAGTTCGCCGAGACCGCAACGGAAAGAGCACGCCGTAAGTACGCCGAGCTCGCACCATATATCCAGGACGCGCTCGAGCGACGCCGTCAGAAATATGATGCCGTCGATTTATGCGAAATTCCCTCTGTGGAAGCCTACGGCCTGACACGGGAGGCGCCAAACACCTCTGGGCTACCGCCAGGTGCTCAAGCGCAGATGGCTACCCTCAATCGTATGCGAATATTGGCGTTGCGCCTCAACGAATGAGGTTCACCCCGGTCAGCGGGTAGTGCGGCTTGAGGTCGTCGACAGCTCGACCTTTCGCCCGGCGTTCCTCTGTGACTTCAACGCCCGCAATTTTCCCAGATACGCGACCTCAGCGCGAAGTCGTTCGTTCTCCGCGCGCAGTGTCTCGAGCTCGCTTTTCGTCAGCGAAATCCCCGCGATTGGTTGGAGGCCTACCGCGCTCCTTCGGGCGCAATCCGTCTTCTCAGTCGCATCGGTGGATGATCGTCCAGTTCGCTACCGTTGTGGGCGAGGGCAAGTCCTACTCTTCGGCCAGAGCCCTTCCAGACTCTCCGTAGACGTTGCGACGCACGATCTCGAGTTTGGTCTCGAAATCGTACTGTCTTCGGTCTCTCGTCACCAGCGCACCTGCTAGTTGCCATCGTTGATACGACATTTGGACAGGGTTCGGGGCGAGGTCAAGAGTCAAGGCGACGAACTTCGCCGTGTAACCCTGCGCGAACAGTTCGACAGCCGACACGGTGTCGGAGTGGTTCAACGTGCTTTGCGCGTACATCTGACTACTCCCTGAAGAAGGGGATCTAGATTCGGGGTCCAGTCCAATTCTGCGACAGTATTTTCCGAAGGGAACTGATCTGTCTCGCTTGAGTGCGGGGGACCTCGAAGCCATCGCTTTGGCAGTCAACAACCGGCCACGAAAAGTGCTCGGATGGAAGGCCCCGGCCGAAGTGTTCGCCGCGCAGCCTCGAACAACGCGGTGTTGCATAGACCGGTTGAATCCGCCCAAGATACGGCAACGTCATGAAGCAGGCATGTGAACGGTACGGGTTGCGCCGTTCTATGGGAGATACCGGGATATACTGGGATAACGCTGGTGCCGAAAGTCTGTGGTAGACATTTAAGCATGAGTACTACTATCGACACATTTTCGGCTACGCATCGGAATTAGTTGCTGTAGTTGACAACTAGATGCACATCTACAAGACTCGCCGTAGACGCTCCACGATCGGGATGCTCAGCACCAACAACTACGAAAAGTCACTGACCGCGACCTTGATGGTCGCGTGACCACTGTCCGCTTTTCGGGGTGGACCTCAGAATGACACATGACCCATAGAGGAGATTGTGCTTGTCTGTGTCCACCTCTACGCGCACTAATTTTGAATCCTGGATTCGCCGCTCCTAGTGGTCAGGCGTTCGCCTTTTCTCGATGAAACCGGTTCTAGCCAAGCATGATTCACTGTTCTATACAGCACCTTCAATGTGAGTTCTGATCACAATTTAGCGGCGTGGATTCAGTTGAGGGCGGTCGTGCAGCGCCACTGTCGGTAAACGGTTCGAACCAAAGCCAATCGGTGAGCAGGTGCGGCGATAGGTTGAAACTGGGTCGGGCGTAGCCATGCTCGGTGTCAATAGAGTGCTGCAGCAACCTGTAGCTGCTGTCGAAGGTCCCTTCAGTTCACAGAAGGCGGGCAATGGCTGCGCAGATAATCCAATCCAAGCAGTGTTGGTCGTTGAGAACTCCGCGGAGAGTAAGCGAACCAAGGGTTGGTCACGAGGCCGACGAATTTGGTTTCAATTGTGACGCTTGCGATGTAAACCGGATGAATACCCTGTAATTGCAGAATTACCAGTTCAGGAGGTGTTTTCTCTATATGAAGCCTAAGAACTTTCTCACTCTGTGGACTAAGATTAATGCAGCAGAGGCCAGTATTGATCAATCAGTTCGCCCACAGCACCGACGAAGCCATCGAGATCGGACTGCTGCAGCGGCAGCGATAGTGACAGATAACCACGCCGGGATACATAGTATCCGTGCTCCATCATTGCGAGCTGAAACAGTGCCCGCTTCGGATCTTGGGGCACAACATCAGAAACATCGGTAATCACCCCACGCTGAAAGTGAATATTGAGCAACGACCCGATTCCCGTCGCCTGCATCGCCACATCTCGCTTGCCGAACAACGCATTCAGGTCATTTCTCAACGCATCGCCACGAAGGTTGTGCGAAACAGCCACATTCGGGGTGAATACTTCGCGAAGCCCTGCTGCGCCGGCAGCCATGGTCATCGTGTTGTTGTTGAATGTGCCAGGATGATCCAGTCGACGTCTGTTCACTGGGTCATAGCGCTCCATGAATTCCAACGAACCACCGAACGCACCGAATGCGAACCCGCCACCCAAATACTTTCCGAAGGTAGTCATGTCGGGCACGATGCCAACGATTTCCTGAATACCGCCGGGTGCCAAACGCGACGTCATGACCTCGTCAAAGATGAGCGCAATTCCATGTTTGGTGGTGACATCGCGGAGAGCACTGAGGAAGTCGGTCGATCCCGGAATCGCACCAGATCCTCCGAGCATGGGTTCGACGATTACCGCAGCGATCTTGTGCTTGTTCCTCTCGATGGCATCGTATGATCCTTCGGCATCGTTGAACGTACCAACGATATAGGGAAACGGGACATTCAGCGGACCATCGCCGCGGAAGTTCAGAACGCTTCCATGGTATCCGCCGGAGAACACAAAGATATGATCGCGCCTCGTCACCTCTCGCGCGGTGACCATCGCCATCAGATTCGCTTCCGTACCGGAGTTGGTGAAACGGAGCAGGTCCACGGAGGGAAAGCGCGCCTTCAGCAACCTGGCGAAATCCGCCTCGTGCTCATTCGGACCACCGAACACAAGACCACGATCCAACGCGTTGCGCGCAGCGGCCATGATGGTCGGGTTCGAGTGCCCGTACAAGCCCGCGGAGTAGTCGCCCAGGAAGTCCGTGTAGACGTGGCCATCGAAGTCTGTCAGGTGCTGTGCCTCCCCGCTTTCGAATGCGATGGGGAACGGACTGTAGTGGAGGCCTGTCCGCGTATTTCCTCCCGGAAGTGCCGACATCGAATCATGGTGGCGGCGTTCACTGTTCGGATTGGCCGCAGCAAAACGAAGTTCGCAGTCGGCCAGTGCATCCTCCAGATCAGCCCTTTCTATGGCTTCTGGCATGAGATCACCTCTCGGAAAATTGTTTTACAGAGTCGATTGCATCGATGTCACAGTGCGATGTCCAGCCATCCATGCGGGGTCACCGACGCTGCCTCGTTGGTATGAAGGAGGACGGTGGTGGTCGGCGACTCGATGATCGCCGGACCATCGACCTTTGCACCCGGGATCAACCCGTCGAACTTGAAGACCGGAACATCCCGCCACCCATCGAGATATATTCTCCGAGTTCCAGATTCTGAGACGCCTTCCCATGACTGCTGAGTCAGCGGTGCGGCGTGAAGTTCGGGAAGTTTGCCGACGACGGCCACGCGGGCGTTTACGATGACCACTTCCTGGTCCGGCGCGCTGTGAGCGTACAGCTCGTCGTGCCGCTTGTGGAAACGGTCGACGATCTGGTCGACTGCGTCCTCGGCATGGAGATCGACATCATCGATCGGAACGCTGATCTCGGTGATCTGTTCGCCGTACCGCATGTCCAGTGCGTAGCGGACTAGGACGTCGCCATGGAAGTCGACCAGTCGTGATCTGCCGTCTGCCTCCATCCGGCCCAAGATTTCGCGCAGGCTCTCGGTGCTCATGGCGGATGCCTCGCTGACGTGTGAGCGCACCATCTCGTAGCGCAGATCGCTGGCTAGCATGCCCCATGCGGACAGAACCGCAGCGACATTGGGCACGAACACTCGCTTGATGTCGAGCAGGCGCGCGACTTCAGTGACGTGTAGGCCTGCCGCACCACCGAATGACATCAATGCAAACTTCCGGGGATCGACGCCGCGGCGGACGGAGACCAGTCGGATACCCTCTGCCATTGTCGTGTTGACGATCTTCGAAATACCTTCGGCTGCTTCGATGACGCTGGTTCCAAGCTGGTCTGCAACCAGGCCCACGGCATCGTGTGCCGCCTTGGCGTCGAGCGTCATCCGCCCACCGAGGAAGTTACTCGGATGAAGGTACCCGAGTACAACATTCGCATCTGTGACTGTCGCGCCGGTGCCTCCGTTGCCGTAAGCCGCGGGACCGGGATACGCGCCGGCGCTCTCCGGGCCGACGTGCAGGATCTTTCCACGGACGCGCGCGACCGACCCGCCACCGGCACCCAGTGTGTGGATGTCAAGGGTAGGCAGTGCCACGTTGGCGATACCCACCTTCTTGTTCGAGGCGAGCGCCGCTTCTCCATCTTGCAGCAGCGCGATATCCGTGCTTGTGCCACCCACGTCGAAGGTGATGAGATCAGGCTGGTCGAGAAGCGTAGCGCCGAACGTAGCAGCCGCGATGCCACCGGCCGGTCCGGACAGTACGGCGCCGGCTGCGAGGCGGCTGGATTCAACGATCGGGGCGACACCACCGTGTGAGTGCATGACCATCACGTCGCCGCTGTACCCGGCCTCTATTAGTTTCTCGCTCAACCGATTTAAGTAATTCGACAACACCGGTCCGACGTAGGCGTTAACGATGGTGGTCCATACCCGCTCGAACTCTTTGATCTGCGGAAGCACCTCAGAAGACAGTGAGATATACGTGTCGGGCAGTTTCGCTGCCAACGCCTCACCTGTCTGGATCTCGTGCTCTGCGTTCTTGTATGAATGCAGGTAGCACACCGCGATCGCGTCCACTCCGAGCTCGGCGGCTGCTTCGACGGCCTTGTTCAGGTTCTCCGCGGTCAACGGTGTCGAGGCGGTTCCGTCAGCGCGGATCCGTTCTTTGACCCCGATCCGGTGGGTGCGCTCGACAAGCGGCCTAGGGGGTGCCATACGTACGCGGTAGCGATCGTCTTTGAGGCCCTCGCGCATCTCGATGATATCGCGATGACCTTCTGTGGTCAGGAGCGCAACTTTCGCCCCTTTGCTCTCGAGCAGTGCATTGGTGGCAACGGTTGTGCCGTGCACGATGCGCTCTGTCTGCTTCAGCAGGGATTCTCGATCCAATCCGAGTTCAGCAGCCAGGACATTGAGTCCCTCGAGGAGTCCCTCGGACGGATCGTGGGGGGTCGAAGACGACTTCGCGATAACTATCCGCCCACGTTCGTCAACCGCCGCGAGGTCGGTGAACGTACCTCCGATGTCGATGCCGATGCGATACATACTCAAGTCCTTTATTTCGTGTGTGGGGAGGTGTCTAGTTGCCGGTCGGGAGATCAGAGGCCATGACAAAGCCGTTCTGCAGATCCAACTCGCGTGCATGAGCTGATCGCTTCTCAGCGGGACCGTACCCGCCGCCGCCGGCAGATTCGATGTAGAAGACATCACCGGGATTGACTGCGATCCCTACCTCTTTCGTCTTCAGGACGCGTGTTGTATCACCTGACACAAGGGTGTAATGGTGAGGCTTGCCGTCCTCCCCGCCAAGTGCACCATAGGACGGATAGACTGCTCCGTCACCGGCAGTGTTGGCAATGGCTGGCTCCTCGATCTCCATCCGAAGCGTGAGCACCGATCCTGCGCCACCGCGAAACTCCCCGTCTCCGAACGAGTCCGGACGGAATTCGTGTTTCTCGAAGAAGAGAGGGAAGCGGGTTTCGGCAACCTCGATAGAGCCAAACTTCGATGCTCCGGCGGCCTGGCCCTCGCCTGCGGTCTCCCAGCCGTCGCCGACTGGTGATGCACCTCCGCCTGGACGCGCGTGGAACAGGTGCCAGATGAATTGACGCTCCGTGCGTGGGTCGATGCCCTTGATGGCGATCCGAAATCGCCTGCCCCAGCCGGCGATTACGCGTTCCGGACAAGCTCCGGCAAGCGCTTTGATGATGGCCTCGCCGATCTCCTGCGCGCAGTGGTTGGTCGCCAACGTTACGGGCGCCGGCGGGAATGCCCATACCACAGTGCCCTGTTTGGCGATGACATCTACGACGCGGAATGTACCCGAATTCTTGGGAGTCGTCGGCTCGATCATGTATGCCAGCGCCATATATACCGCCGACATCATGTTCGGATACGACGAGTTGATGAAGCCGTGGACCTGTTTGTGTGAGTCACTCAGGTCGACGGTGAAAGAATCACCGTGCACGACAACCTTTGCGCGGATATGGACGTCGGTGAAGTCTTGTCCGTCGTCGTCGAGAATGCACTCGCCATAGTAGGTTCCATCCTTCCATTCTGAGATGCAGGCGCGGGCCTCTCGCTCCGAACTGTTGAAGAGTTCTTCGACAGACTGGATCACTGTCTCCGCACCGTACTCCTCAAGTAGCTCGTGCACCCGGCGCTCGCCGACACGAGCCGATCCGATCATCGCGCGCAGGTCACCCAGGAAGTCTTCCGCATGACGAACATTGGTCGCGACCATCTTCATGACGTCTGCGCGCACCTTGCCTGCGTCATACAGTTTCAGCGGTGTGATGCGGACACCTTCTTGCCAGATCTCAGTGGCCGCCGGGTTGTATGCCCCATGTGTCGATCCGCCGATGTCACTCTGGTGAGACCGATTGATCGACCAGAACAAGAGTGTGTCGCCCGCGAAGATCGGCACAAACGCCGTCAGGTCTGGCAGGTGATTGCCGCCGTGGTAGGGATCATTGAGAAGGAAGACATCGCCTGGATGCACATCACCGGCAAAGAAGTCCGAAACCGATTGCACCGCCCAGGGGATCGAGCCGACGTGAATCGGTACATGCTCGGCTTGGGCCACCAGACGTGACTGCTGGTCGGCAATCGCAGTAGAGAAGTCTCGACTGGAGTTGAGAATCTGCGAATAGGCTGTACGCAGCATGGCCTCGCCCATCTCCTCCACGATCGCCTCGAAGCGGTGGGTGATGACGGAGACCGTAATTGGATCGACCATAAGGCTAGCTACTTCCTGCTCAGTGTGGATCTCGGCTCGCTGAATGGCATTGCTGAAAACACCGGACGACTCGCGGGCTCAGCTTCATTGAGATACGGTACTTCATATATCGTCACTTGACGAGCCAAGAAACACAAGAGCTCGAACACGCAGTGAGGACGACCTCCGACCTGCGACGACGTCCAGCAGCCGAGAAGTTAACGATTCAGATCGACAATCTGTAGTGACAACTGCTGGAAACTAACACGATTCAAGGAATATGGGCGCGCCTCGACGACCGTCCGACCATCTACCATCTGGAGCTCCTATGAGTGTCATCATCACCGTCGCACCGACCGGGCCGATTGCGTCGAAGTCCGACAATCCGACGCTGCCCACTCAACCGCAAGAGATCGCAGAGCAGGTTGCCAAGGCGTACGAACTCGGGGCTTCGGTCGCCCACATCCACCTGCGGGATGAAAATGATCAACCCACGGCCGATCTGGACGTAGCGCGCCGAACTATGGATCTGATCCGTGAACGATGCCCCATCCTCATCCAGCTCTCCACTGGGGTGGGGCTGACGGTGCCTTTCAAGGATCGGGAAGCTCTCGTCGAGCTGCGTCCGGCGATGGCCACACTGAATCCATGCAGCATGAGCTTCGGAGCAGGCGAGTTCCTCAACCCGCCGAAAGATGTTCGGCGACTTGCCACACGGATGCAAGAACTTGGCATCAAACCTGAACTCGAGATCTACGACACGGGCCATCTTGATGCCTGCCTTCGTCTACGCGACGAAGGCCTGCTTGGCGAACAGCTGCAGTTCAGCATCGTGCTCGGCGTCCGAGGTGGGATGGCGGCGACACCCGCCAACCTGACGATGATGGTCGACCGCCTCCCGAGCGGAGCAATCTGGCAGGTGATCGCGATCGGCAAGGCCAACCTCGAACTCACTGCCATCGGGCTCGCGCTCGGCGGGAACTGCCGCGCGGGTCTCGAGGACACCCTCTACCTACGGAAAGGTGAGCTCGCCGACGGTAACTCGTGCCTTGTCGAGCGAGCGGCTACCTTGGCCCGCAACCTCGATCGGAGCGTCGCCAGCATCGAGCAGGCGCGAGTCACCCTTCAGATCGTCTGATCACCCGAAGTCTCCCTTCTTCCCCAAGGAATCCGCCATGACCCCCAGCCTTACCCTTCCGGTCCGTGATCTACAGATGAGACTCTCATGAGCGGTGCACTGACCCCCCGGGTTCTTCGACATGCATTCGGAATGTTTCCGAGCGGAGTCACTGCGGTCTGCGCACTGATAGACGATGTCCCTGTCGGTATCGCAGCCAGTTCATTTGTCTCGGTGTCCATCGAGCCACCGCTGGTATCGGTCTGCGTCGCAAAAACTTCTACCACGTGGCCAGTACTGCGGCGAGCGAAACAGTTGGGAATCAGCGTCCTGTCAGCCGAACACGGTTTCGTTGCCCGGGCACTCTCATCGAAGACAGGTAACCGATTCGACTGCGTCAGTTGGGAATCGACTACAGCGGGCGCTGTTCTGGTCCATGGCTCGGCGTTGTGGCTCGAGTGCAACATCCAACAAGAAGTCGACGCAGGTGACCACGTGATCGTCGTTCTGACGATCACCTCCATCACGTCTTACCCAGACATCGCACCTATGGTGTTCCATTCGAGCAAGTTCAGAAAGCTCGAAGCATAAACTATCAATAGAGTCACCTCTCAGAGCGCAAAACGCAGGCCAACCGGAGCTTCGCTTGGCCTGCGTTTTGCGCTGTCGACCGAAAGTGCATCATGCGAAAAGCTCAATGCAGCACAAACGATTTCGGCCACATCCCCCATCGAATGCGGCCGAAATCGACATGCACAGGTCAGTTCAACCGATTGCCATTCAGATCAAGATGGCTGTCAAGCCCGAGACCAAACAGTTGATTGGCATTGCCGCGGACGATGCGATACGTCGTCGCAGCGTCGATTCCCTCAAACTGAGCACTAAGGTGCTCGAGAGTGCGCGGATACGGCCCGTCGGCGTGCGGGAAGTCGACTTCGAACATGATGTTCTTGTCACCGATGAGTGCCGCGTTCTCAATCGCGTGACGATCGGCAAAGATGCAGCCGAACATGTTGCGGCGAATGTACGTCGACGGAAGTTCCTCGATCTTGTGATCGCCATGCCCCCACGTGTGGTGCAGATACGCGTGATCCATCCGCTCGATGGCGTACGGCATCCATCCCGCCTGCCCCTCAGAGTATGCGAGTTTGAGAGCTGGGTAACGATCGAGAACGCCGGAGAAGACGAAGTCGGCCATCGAGGTGTACGAGTTCGTGAACTGCAGGGTCGGCGCGATGATGTCAGGTGCCTCAGGCGGCAACGGCATCATCTTCGATGACGAGCCTATGTGCATGCAGATGACTGTCTCCGTCTCCTCACACGCCTCAAAGAACGGATCCCAGTTCTTGTTGTGAATGCTGGGATAGCCCAGGTGTCCAACGATCTCACTGAAGGCCACCGCGCGCACTCCGCGGGCAGCGTTACGGCGGACCTCGGCTGCCGCAAGGACGGGATCCCACAGCGGCACAACCGGCAGTGGAATCATCCTGCCATCAGAATCACCGCACCACTCTTCCACCATGAAGTTGTTGTACGCCTCCACACATGCCAAACCGAACACCCGATCATCTGTGGTCTGCTCACTCAGCGCCTGGCCACAGAACCGCGGGAACGTCGGGAACGCCAAAGACGCCTCGACATGTTGCGAGGTCATCGCATCCAGTCGCGCCTTCGGGTCGTAGCATGCCGGGTCCATCTCATCGAAAGTCACCGGCTCTGACCCACGCATCGCAGCAGTGGTCTCGACATCCTTCAGAATCAGAATGGGACGGCGAAGGACGTATACCGAACTCCCGAAGAACCACACGTCGCCCGGATCACCGTCAGGATCCTCTACCAGCCCATCATAGAGACCGGAGGCCTTGCTGATCATCTTGCGCTCGACGCGTGGCGCACGGTCCTGATACTTGCGTGGAAGCCACCGCTCGAACAGCGTCGGGGGTTCGATCACATGGTCGTCGACGCTGATTATTTTCGGTAGATCGGTTGCCGCAGTCATCAATGTCCTCTTCTCTTGCGCACTCATTCGGTAGTTGGTCGCCGCAGTCGACGGCTCTGTCGGCGTGCATGTCAGCACAGCCCTTTAAGGTTGCGTGATATACCATACCTCAGATACCGATATGAAGCAGTCCGTTCATCACCTCGCACCCAGACCGCGCACATGACTAGGGCGCGAGAATGCCCATTCGCCAAACCGGATAACCCGTTTCTGCCCAGACATGGGCGTAAGAGCAACACAACACATCCTGTCGTGTTCCGGCATCCGGAACGTGTGACGCGATCGAAGTCATTCGTTGTGGTGCAATCGATGACGGACAGCATCTTTTCAAATGTCCTATGCACGAAGCGATTTAGGTTTCCAATGACGCAAGACGGAGGAACACAGCTGGTGACCGGGACCCGGGCCCGCGAGGCCATAATCGCCAAACTCGCCGCACCGGACGGCCGGTTCCCTGTCCGCCGAACAACGCCGCGCGTGTTGTCCTGGACGATGCGAATGAGGAAACCACCAGGGCCGCGGTCGAAGAACTCGGTGGCGATTCGGTTGCAGAATACGCCATCGGCGACGCGCGCATCGTCGCCGACATCGAAGCCCTGTTTGACAAGGCCGAATCGAGCTTCGATGCGCTAGATGTGATGGTGACCAATGCTGGGTTCACCCAGGACCGCACGATGCGAAAGATATCAGAACAAGACTTCGACGATGTCATCGTGATTCATCTCAAGGGAACGTGGAACGACACCCGGGCAGCTGCAGCCCGCATGCGAGAACGACAGGGCGGCGCAATCGTGAACGTGTCATCGTTCTCCGGCAAGGTCGGGATGATCGGTCAGACCAACTATTCGGCAGCATAAGCCGGAATCGTCGGGCTCACCAAGGCAGCGGCAAAGGAAGTCGCGTTTGCCGGCGTACGAATCAATGCTGTTCAGCCCGGCCTCATCCGAACCGCCATGGCTGAGGCCATGCCGAAAAGGCTTGGGATTTCAAGATGTCGGAGATTCCTATGGGACGCGCCGGCGAACCCACTGAGGTTGCCGGCGCAGTCCTGTTCCTGGCCAGCGATCTGTCGAGCTATTTGACGGGAAACGGTCCTGGAAATCACCGGGGCAGGCTGATGTGACCGGCGGGTCAGGGCGAGCTCCCAACTCGGCTGCCAGCTCGGCCGAGCGCCACGACGCTTTTCAAGTCACTGTGTAGATCGTCATCGGCTACTGACGAATATCGATCAACACCTTGCCAACAGAGGGCGGTTCAACTGCCGCGTGTGCCCCCGCACCGTCCTCGATGCTGAAAATGGCGCAATGGAAGAACGTGATCCGCGCCGATTCTGATCGCACCGGCGGCGAGCGCCGAGCTGATATCCATAACCCGCCGCTTTTTCGCCGCGGCGGGACACCGAAAGCTATGACCAGCTGGATACGGGCGTTCGCCATCATAGGAGGGACAAATGACAGTCGAAGTTCGGCGCCGCCATCGGTGGCATACATCGTGATCGTTCCACCGACACCGAGGACAGCTTCGTTGACCACCGGCGCGACTTCGACAATCATGTCAACCCCGCTCGGGCAAATCTCGCGAATCTGTTCTGCGACAGCCTCGATGGTGTAATCGATGACGAAGTGAGCACCGGCCGTCGTTGCTGGTTCCGCCTTAGCCGGACCACTGATCGTGCTGATCACCCTTGCACCAGATCACCTCGCCAGTTGGATCGCCGCGTTCCCGACCGCACCTGCCCCTCCGGCAACCAAACAGTTCTGCCCGAGAGAGCCTCCGGTCCAAGGTTACTGGGACCGTCCTCACCCACGGTCATACATCGGTGAGCCGTCAGAAACGGGACACCGAGGCATGCCCCGAGGTCAAAGGAGCCAGACCCGGCAACCGGGCCACTTTGTCCGACCGGACCACACCGAACTCCTGACAGCTGCCGGATCCGGTCATAGCCGCCTCCCCGATCCACATCCGCGAATCAAGCGGCGAGGGATTCACTCCCTCTCCGACAGCAGCGTCGACTGTACCGGCTCCGTCGTTGCTAGGAATACGCGCCGGGCTCACGGCAACACTCGCCCCGGACCCACGCCGGGTGCGCCAATCGGCGGGGTTCACGCCTGGGCGGTGATATGCGATGCGAACCTCACACCCGGTTCGGGGACTGCCACCTCGGTTAGCGTCAAGACGTCGGGCTCGCCTGCTGAGCGTATGAAATTGCCTGCATCCTGTTATTCTTCATCTCATCACGCCAGGGCGCCATCGACGCATTTTGGCTGACAGAGTAGTCGATCGGTCAGACCAAGAGGATGATTTCGATGAACCCCGATGTTCGAGCGCGAAACGCAACGGTGGCGCAACCGCTCTCATGGTCGGCGTGGTGCTGGTCCGATCGAACTACGTTGGATCAGCTCGACTGCTTCCGACAGAACGATGTCGCGGATTTCGCCGCCGGCGAGTTTGTCCAGCATCGCCTGCGACGCTGCTGATCCCAATGACTGATAATCCATGCTCATCGCGGACAATGGAACCCGCAGTAGCGAGGTCGCCTCGGAATCCATGACCGAAACCAGGGACAGTTCGTCGGGTATTACCACGTCGAGTTCATCACATACCGACAGCACTTGTAGCGCTGTCGGGTAGGGCGCGATCACCGCAGTCGGACCGAGGGGACGTCCGGCAATGGAACGCACTAATCTACGGACATCTTCTCGCTCGAATCCGATATCGAGTCGCTGATACTCGATCGACCGGGCGCGTGCCCCAACCTCATGTCCACGAGAAGATATCTCACCACTGAGATCGACGACCATTCGATGACCGAGATCGTGAAGCGTGCTGAAGAGATCGGTATACGCCTGACGGCTGTCGGCCGAGATCAACGGAAGGTCACTACATTCCGGACTCCGGAATGCGACTGCCAAGACTGGTATCCCGGCTTCTCGGTAGAGCATCAACGACTTGGCAGGCTGCGCATTCCAATAGAAGAGGCCGTCAACCCGCCGCTCGAACATCCGACGCAACAGACTGTCGACATCGGTTCCACCCGGCCGGGATGTCGCCAACAGCACGCCGTAACCACCGCGTTCCATGTCCTCGACCGTCTTGTCGATCAGAGTCATCAACTCGATACCAGGATGCACATCGAAATTGATAACCACACCGATCGACATTGTTCGTGCACCCCTGAGACCACGTGCCCCGACATTGGGGGTATATCCCAAAGACTCGGCCGCCCTGTGGACACGGGCATAGTTCACTGCCGACACGTGTAACCCGTTCAGAGCCTTGGACACCGTTGCGATCGAAACGCCGGCCTTCTGGGCGACGGCACGCAGGGTGACCGGCTTCTTCAGTGTGTGATCCTCACCATTCACGATCTGCAGCCTACTTGTCTCCCGCCCACCGGATTCACGCGCTGAGTCGTGATGACAGATAAGTCTGTGCCCCAGGTTCGTCACGGACGAAGCCGTAGGCAATATCCGCACTCGCCGAACAGTTTTCGCCTCCATTCGTAACCGAGCCACCCTTGTTTGATCATCTGGTACATCGTTGACGAATCCAACATTAAACGATTAATCTTGCGTGTCGGCGCTTCCAATAACCCCAACATCAGGAGAAACAATGACACCAACCGAGCTTCAACTGCTCGCGGAGATCAGAACCTTGTCACGAGGACCATTCACCGACCGCGCCGCAAGGCTCGACAGAGAAGGCGCCCTCTCCGCCGAGAACATGAGTGCGCTCAAGGAGCTCGGAATTCCTGGGATGGGGCTACCAGTCGAGCGCGGCGGCCTAGGAGTCAGCCCAGAGGCCCGCACTCGTATAATGGAGGAGCTCGCGTATGGGGACGGCTCGACCGCGGTAGCGATTAACATGCATGTGCTGAACACCGATGCATTGGTGTTCGCGCCGAGCTTCGCACATCGCGACACTGTGCTCGACGACATCGCCAAGAACGGCTCCCTCATGTGCTTTCCGGGCTCGGTTCCCCTCGCCGAACTCGATACACGTCCAGCCGGTTTCCGATTCGTCGACACCGGTGATCAACTCGTCGCGAACGGGAAGTCTGGCTTCGGCACCATGAGCGACGCTGCCTCGTACGTCATGGCCGTAGGCGCTCTCGAAGGCATCGATGGCGAGGATGCACAGATCGTGTTGGCTCTACCCAAGATCGACGCACCCGGCGTCAAGGTCATGGGCAACTGGGATGCCATGGGTTTGCGAGCTACCGCAAGCCACGACGTGTCATTTACCGATGTCTTGATTCCCAAAAGCCAAGCGCTGATTACCTCTCCAGCCGAATACCGGGCTGCCTCAGCACGCTCAACCGGCCCCACCAATACTCAGGATCATCGCGCCGGAGTGCTCGGACTGTTAGGGATATGGCTCGGGCTCGCCCGAGCTGCGTTCGACTTCACTGTCGAATATTCCAGCAAGCGTTACGGATTCAATGCAGTTCCCGGCGCGAAGATTACCAACGAGGGTATGCGTTCTGATCAGGCATGGGCACAGATCGAAATCGGCCACATGGACCATTGGATCGGGACCGGCGACGCATTGCTCTACGACTTCATCGCAAAACTGTCGACTCAACGGGACCGAGCGGAGGACTTCACGCAAGAACTGACGAGGCTGACCTATCACCTGCGCCGCATGAGCGAGGAAGTCGCACAGGCATCGATGCGCGTCTGCGGGGCCCACGCTTATGTTAAGGGCCGTGCACTCGAACGAATCTTCCGCGACATCGTCGGCGGTAACGTGATGGCATTAAAAACCGAACAAATGGCCCAGTCCCTCGGCAAAGGTGCACTCGGGATGGAAATTTCGTTCTCGGGTCCCGCCGGATCGTAAAACGTCAGCGCGGGAACGCATTCCCGCTCTTCCGGCCACTGAACTCCGATCGCTGACCACTGCCGGGTACGACTTCAGTACCCGCGATGCGTCCCGTATCACCGGCCGGAAGAGCGGGAATGATGTGGGATGCAAATTGGCCCCGATCTCGGCACGCCGACGCAAGCTGTAGATGCATGGTGCCGAACCACGTCCATGGCGTTGGCCAGTTGCTTCGACCTTGAAGTCTCGTCCCACATAGCGATCATGTCGAAGTATCTTCCAGATATTTTCAATCTGTTGGGGATGCAGCACTTTTGGAGCGCAATGGGCCATAACACTGAGCAGTCGTTCAGGCGGCGACGGTCATTTCGGTAACCCGATTCCATACCTGGAACCTAATGACAAGTTCGGTGCGGTAGTCGGTGGTGTTCATCCGGTGACGGGGCGGGCGGAAGTGCGGGGAGATGCGGCTAAATGAGGCCGGAATCAGTTGCGCTGAGCCGACTGAGCGGAACCCTTCCATTGCGCGTTCACGTTACCCTGTCGGTTGATGGGAGTTCTCGCACCGATTGTTCAAATATTTGTTTCCGGTGCTCAGTTGTCAACATCGTCTTCCGATGCGCAACCTGGTAGCTGCGAAGCTTGTCGGTGACCAGCACCTACAGTCGACGGCCTTGTTTCTTCAGTAGTTTCCTGAAGAACCTGGTCGCAGCCTCACTGTCTCGCTTGGACTGGATCAATATGTCGAGGACGTTGCCGTACTGATCGACTGCCCTCCACAAGTACTCCTGGACTCCACCGATCTTGACGAACACCTCATCAAGGTGCCACTTGCCCTCGGCCTGCAGCTGACTGCGACGTGGCCGGCGGGCGAATTCGGGCCTGAACCGGACGCACCAAGCGCGGATCATCGCGTACGACACCTCGACCCCGCGAGCGTCCATGAGCAACTCAATAGCTGCGGGCCGAGTCTCGGGCGTGGGCTATCAACTACAGTGGTACTCGCACCACCCGTTCTCCGGCGGCGATCAGATCTAGCAGATCTAGCTTGAGTCGTCGGCTCAGGTGCCGACAATCCTCGATCGCCCAGATGCGATCATCGTTTTCCCTTCTCGCCCATTGCAGTAGCGCGAAGTGGTCTTTACTTGTTGTGCCAACGGTTTTCGTCGATAGCTGTAGCCACGCCTGATCGGTGGCGACGGCGGTGTGGGTGCGCTTGTGCGTGTCGATTCCGATGACGATCATGATTGTTTGTGTCTCCTGCCTCGATACCGAGTTGGTGACATCGGCCAGTCGATCGGCATATCCCAGTCAGGGGCGACGCCATGTTCCTCGGGCCAGCTTGACCACAGGTGGAATGGGCTCGGCCGCTCCGCTACCGTTGTCGAGCTTGCTGTCCAGGAATTCGCCCAATTTCCGGATGTTCCGTCGTCGGGGCCCGACCATGGCGGCTGAAAGTGATTCGTGACTACGACGATGAACCATTCTGCCCAACAACGAAGTTCCCTCAACTGTGATTAGCCGGTCAAGACAGTGACAACGCGGCGATGGAATCGTTCTGGTCGCTGTTGTAGAAAGAACTTCCTCAACCAACTCACCTGACTCCAACCCGCGTGGGACCTGCGCCTGCTCATCATCGCCTGGACCAACCGGAAGAATCACAGGCAGCGATCGCAACATGCACGAGGCGGATTGACGCTCGCCGAATTCGGACCAGAAATGCCACTTGATACACATCGAGGCATCTCTGGTTGACGCCTTATCTATGTCCAGTCGATGTGGACGGATTCGATCGAATCGAAGTGGAATCCGAAGGCATCACTGTATTGGTCGAAGCCCTTGTTCTCCGGATAGTCCATCGTGGCGTGGCGTTCGAGGATCGCCACGACGCGGGCATTGTCGTCGTTCGCGAGTGCTGCGGCGAGTTCACGGGTTTCCTCGACACTGAACGGGCTGTCCGAATTCGCGAAATCCAAGGTACGCACCCGATAGTCGTACCCTTCCTCGGAGCCGTTACGGACGGACACTCCCCCACGCACCCGGATGGTCGCTTTCTTCGGTTGCCCGTCCGGACGCAGCACACCAGCGCGGTCCATAATGTCGTGGGCTTTGACGTTTTTGAGTTTCTTCTTCGCATCGGCACGCAACTCGTTCGTCTCCCCCGACCGATACCGCGACACCGCAGAGCGAGAACGCCCGATCTTCTGCGCGACGGCATCGATTCCGCCGAGACGCTCGATCGCCGCCCGGCGTTGAGCACGCTCGAACACCTCCGGATGCGGGATACGTCCTTGTTGCGCCCACCGTCGCAGCGTTCGATCCGACGGCGGCGTCCGGCCGGCATCGATCGCTGCTTGGCGGAGTCCGTCGTTACCGATTTCCGTGCGGATCTGCCGGACGGACACTTTGCTGGTCAACCCCGCCAGACCACCACTTTTGACGGTTTTCGATTTTTCGATCCCACTCGTCGCCGCAGTGGACACCGACACCTTGAGCCCGTCCAATCCGACGGTTTTCTGTGCGGGTTGCTTTGATCGTGGCTTCGGAAGATGCAGTGCCACTAGTTGTTTCCTTCATCCTCGTCGACAACATTGCCGTCGGAAACGTCGCCGTCGGTAAAGACTGCCTTGATCGCGAGATTGATCTCGTGAGTATCGCGGGCGTCGGTGAGTGCGGTCGCCAGGTCTTCGGTGAGAGCGGCATGTTTTTCGAGGGTCATCTTGCCCAACGCATCACTCTCGTCCGCGAGATCGACACCATCGGGCAAGGGGTAAACCCAGGAGTCGGTGACGGTACGCAGGGGCCAGCGGCCGGTTTCCCTAGCGATGCGCATCGCGACGCGGCGGCCCCGCCAGCGGCAGTGCGCGATGATCGCTGCCCGCCACAGCGGCTGGTGATGGTGTTGCATCTGTTTCGCAGTCCACATGTCGGGGTTGACCATGCGGCCGATGTACCCCTTGTAGCAAGCGCCGAGAAACCGCTTCATCGCCGCATCATCGGTATCGACAGCGACTTTGCGGGCTTCCCGCAGAATTCTTGCCCACTTGTCCAGCACCCGGCCTTGTTCCGGGTACACCCAGGCTTCGGTGATGTCGAGGTCGTCGAGTTCGGCACCGATACCACCGTCCGCGACAGGAGCCTGCAGTGCGTCGAGGCTGACCGACGTCACCCACGTGTGCACGGGTTGATCGCTAAGCATGTGAGGGTGCGGCAACGGCATCTTCTCCGGGAGGGCGAGCATGTTCCCCGCCGGCAGAGTGACGTGCCAGAGCCCGAACGGAGTTTTCGAAGCCGCTGCCGCGGCCCGTGCGTCATCGTCGCCGAGGTGTCGTGGTTTTCCGTAACCGAAGTCGAGCATCCCGGCAGAGGCGAGGTATGCGGCGCGTTGATCGATCGACACCAGCACAGTGGCATCGTCGAGTTCTTCCCGGTCGGGAACCCTCGTCCACCCGACTGCAGGCTCGAGATCACCGCGATGCTCACCATCGAGGGGTGGCACCGGACCGGCGGCAGTGACGACGATGCCTTTGCCGCTGCGGGTCCGTTCGCGTTTGATCTTGTCGAGCACAGCCGCGCCGGTGCGAGCGGGAGTAGGGCCGGGGAGAACACCGAGATGGGTTGCGCACCACGCCAGCCGGCGCCCGAGTTCGCGGGCTGCGGGTAGGTCGTCGTCGGGGAGATAGGTGCCGGCGGTGGGTGATCCGAGGATCCCCATGTCCCCCACTCGGTTGCCCCACCCGAAATCCTTGTTCCAGTACGTCCACACATACGGTTCGATGACGATATCGACCATCGACGTGAACTTTCCCGTCGTCCGCGAAAGATGCACGACGTGGCCGGGATCGCCGCGCAGTTCCCATCCGGCGGTCAGCATCGGATTCAGCGTGGCTTGAAGAACACCGGTCAACTCGGCAGCGGCGCGGGTGCGGAGAACTTCCATGTCGTCGACGTCGTCTTCGCTGCCCGGGTCGATGACCCAGCCGAGCATCTCACAGGCATCGATTCCGACGACCCAGATCTGTGCCGGAGCCCCGAGAGGTGTCAGCGCCGCCCAGCGGATCAGTTTGTCGAGCTTCTCGACCGAATCGACCGGCCCGGTGAGCACCTGCCCAGACGGTGTGTACGTCCCAGCGGCCGTCACGATGACAGCGTGCCCGTCAGCACTCTCCCCCGCCGGAGGCAGCGAGAAGGAAGGAGATTCATCGTGTGCAGGTACCGAGACATCAACGCCCGAACCCTCCACCGCGGCATCGTGGTTCGTGGATTCGACTACCTCGTCAGCTGATTCGGCATTCTGCTCGGGCGACGTGGCGTCGACAAGATCGAAGAGTGCAGGCTGTTGTGGTTCGGAAGCCTCCTGATTCATCGGTGCTGGCACGGGTACATCGACGTCGAACAGAGCGAACTGCTCGCCCTTCTTCATTGCCATATTCGACCCCTTGCCGTCCTCGTGGTCGTCATTCGAGATCGAATGCGGCGCGAATCGCCTCTGACAGCGATTCCTCTTGCGCCGGAAAGAAATAGCCGATTCCCAGGCCGAGCGCACTCACCGGGATGGTCGTGATGCTGTCACAATTGATCACCGAATCGCCGTCGAGTCCGTTCACTCGGCCCACCGCCACCTCGGTGGATAATCCGAGGATAGTGGTCGTTATCGGCGCAACTGTCACGCGGGTCAAGTGCGGGCGCACCAACTCTCGGGTCAGTACGAGGACGGGACGAATTTTGTCCAGCTTCGCTTCGTGGATCGGTCGCATCAGATCAGGTCCGCCGACACATCTTCGGCATACGCAGCCAGGGAATCCATATCATCCTGATCTGGCACCTGAGCGAGAATCTCAGCATCCCGAGCGGCGATCTGTCTGCGGCGTTCACGCTCCAGAGCACGCAGCACCAATGCTGCGCGCGAGGACGCACGGTGACTGCTCACTTCACCATCGAGAAAGGCCACCATCTCGTCGGGTAACCGTACCGCGATCTGCGTACTCATACCAAGATGGTACCGCAGCGGGATTCAATTCGGGTCCCACAGTTACGGGTGAGGTTCCCTGGTGCCGATTCGGAAAAGGGCATCTCACATGCGCCGGCCACTGCTTCTTCGCGGTCCGGTTCAGGTGCGGTAAACATCTGCGCGATGTGAGACCGCCGTGACAGTGACCCGGCGGGAGCGCTCGTCGATCAGATACAGCACCCGATAAGAACCACGGCGGGCCGAATAGGCCGGCGCCAGAGGCGGTACGAGCACCTTGCCGACTCTGCGTGGGTTCTCAAGTAGCGGTCCGGTAATGAATTCGTACACCGCTGCCGCAACCTTCTCCGGCAAGGTTTGCTTCAGTGAACGCGCGGCGGAGCGAGCCACAGCCAGAGTGTAGGGCTCGATCGAGGTGCTCACTCCTCGGTCTTGCCCAGGAACTCGGCAAGACCTGCAGCGTCGAGAGTCTCGCCGGCCTCGACGTCGGCGATGCCGGTCAGATGGTCCGCCAGCAGCGATTCATCGGCCAGCACAGCGATCGTCTCACGAAGCGCGTCGTAATCGTCAGCACCGAGAAGCACTGCGGCCCGGTGTCCATTGCGAGTGATCTCGAACCGTTCATGCGTGCGCTCTGCCTCGTCGACGAGACGGGACAGTTGTGCCCTGGCGTCAGCCACCGGAAGAGTTGTCATGTACATAATTCTAGCGCATATCCCACTGCGGTGCCTGCGAACCTGCTAGGAGTCGATCAGACTCACTCACACAAATAATCGACAAGGACGCGAAGTCACTACAGTTCAGAAGTTCAAACCCTCACCACACCAACATGATCTGCACCCAACCGGCCGCGCATCAGCGTCCGGTGCGTGCACCTGGCAGATGACGTTCGTTGGTATGTCAGGATGATTGCAGGTCCAGTCGACCGAAGGTTGTTCATCGCACTTTGCTGGCAAACCCACCCCAACTCGGCATTCGTATTTCGTGACATAGTTTCTCGAGCTACGTACACACCGCCATCCCTGGCCTCGAGATGCGAGTCCCTCTGCGCTTCACCCTCTATAATGAGCCACCTGCAACTCTCTCCCCACACCGGTCGACGACACGCCCGTGGTAAGAATTCGGGCTCGCACAGCGAAAACCTTACTGCGCACGAAACATCCACGCTCACAGTCAATCCGAACCCAGTAATGTCGGTTCAGGAATCCATCAACTCCCCGGGCCGGGGCGCAGGAGGAGTTGGTTCGCGTCGATATCCTCTCGAGAACTCGAAAAGCCTGCTTGACATACCGAACACATCTCGGTTCACCCCAGAATTGGTAGTTCGCAGCCTCGAAAACAACGATGCGCGCATCACTGCACGCAAACATGCGCGCGGCGAGCAGCCGGATCAGCCCCATCGAGATTCGAGACATTTAGGTGCAGGTGTGCCGCCAGTTGGGATCTCCGACCACATTCACCCCGCACGCCTCGGCGCATTCGGCCTGAAGATCTGCCCAGATCCTGGCAAGACTTTCAGGTGCAGCGACGCTCCGCGTATCGAGAAGTCTGCCGCGGATGACCTGCCCTTCCAACTGACGTCCGCCGGGGGGTGGGCCACTCCAACGGTGGCCAGGCATAAAATTGATGCCAACAACCTAGCCAAAATGAGCCGATACTCCGAGAACCTCCGAACTGCATCGTCGTCACCTGTAAGCCATGCTCGTGCCAGCAGGTACTGACAATTCTCCAATCGATCCACGAGAGTCATCATCGCCGCTATCTCCGATGTAGGTACCCCTGAACCTGTCATCGACGTGAACCTCGGCGTATCCACCGAACTACCTGGGCGCCTACCTATCTCTCACATCACCGCAAGGTCTCTACCTCGTCGCCAGGTCGGACCTTCGCAGTTTGTTTGAAAACACTCCGAGCGAACCCTGGACCGGAGTCGAACGCAGTTCTACCGTGGGTGTCCACGGGCGAGTCATGCGTGGTAGCTCGGATCGGAGAGCGGTCTCCGTATTGTGTGCTCAATTGGTTCCGGGTGCTGGTTATCGAGCGAGACTTTGGCCGACCGGCTCTGTCAACTTAACGGAACACGACTGGAGATCAACAGCATTCGGGAGAATATGGATGGATTCTGTTGGCGGGAAACCGGGTTCAGACAGCGGCTGGTCTACGGGTGACGTCGTTCCAGGTGGCGAATCGGTCGGTCATTTCGGAGCGGTAATCGCTCGCGGTGCTTGTGCCGGCCGGGCCGAAAGTGCGGCGAGATCAGGCTGAACGCCGCCAAGAACCGTTGCGCTGCACCCGGTGAGCGGAAGAATTTCATCACCCGTTCGCGCTGCCCGGTGGGTTGGTGGGAGTTCTCGGCCCGGTTGTTGAGGTACTTCGAGCGCCGGTGCTGGGCCGATGGCATCAACTCCCGATGAGCCACAACGTAACTGGCTAGCTTGTCGGTGACCAGCACCCTCGTCACCCGGCCCTGTTTGCGCATCAGCTTGTCAAAGAAACGTTTCGCCGCCGTCGCGTTACGTCGAGACTGGACAAGGATGTCGAGGACGCTCCCCTCCTATCGACCGCACGCCACAGGTAGTGTAGTGCCGTTTACGGCGGATCTTGACGAACACCTCGTCGAGATACCATTTGTCGCCGGGTTGGGGAGCGCGTCGGCGGAGGCCATGCGCGTATTCGGGCCCGAACTTGGCCCACCATGTGCGGATCGTCTCGTGCGAGACGACGATGCCGCGAGCGAGCATCAACTCCTCGACGTCGCGCAAGCTCAAGGTGAACCGGTAGTACAGCCACACGGAGTGCGCGATAATCTCAGCGGGATAGCGGTGCCATTTGCACAGCAACCGCACCGCATCCGCCAGCGTCCCGTCTCCACAACTCATCGGACGATCATCCCTTACTCACGGCGTAGTTAAGTTGACGAGGCCTTGTCATGACCCCAACTCTCGGCGAGGTCGCCTGCTTGATTGACCCCACGTGTTGCCACCGCACCGTTCCATGCCCGCCACTGGCCAGGCGAAGGGATGACCGGCAGCCGGAGCAATCCGGCTCTGCCCCAAAGTATTTGCATCACATCTAGAGACGAACTGCCCCACCAACAACCACACAGTGGAGACCGAACCCAGGGCTGTCGACCCCCGACCAGCCTGCACCGGGCCGGGCCACCGTCAAGACTGTACGTCCTCGGGTTCTGGCCCACTTTCCGTGATCGATTTTGAATGTGTCAGTTGCTGAGGAGTATTCGTTTGCGGAGTAGGTCGAAACCAGCTCGTCCGTACATTTGACGTCTGAGCATCTTGATAGTTACGTGGAATCTGAATGGGTAAGGACATTCTCGTCTGCTCTGGCTGACGGAAACGATCCGAAGCAGGGTCGCGGTCACCGGAACCTCGTCGCCGGAACCTCGATTTCGCGTGGCGTCGTGCCGGTCGGTGTCCGGACGTCGATCAGCCGGTCGAGGAGGTTGTCGAGGGCGCGCTGGCCGTCCTCGACGGCTGCGCGTTCGTCATCGTTGAGTGGGATCGCGATGAGTATGCGCTGCAGGTTGTCCTGTCTTCGAGCAGCTGCGCTTTGCCGGATGCCTTGGGGGCGTGGAAGTCACAGCGGGCGCACGCCATCCTGTGTGGGCATTGTTCGAAGAAGGTGTAGGTGCAATACCCGTGCCCGAGGTCGTAGTACTGCCACGGCTCGTCGTTGGCAGTGGTGCCGGAGGTGACGGCGCCGCGATCCTCCCAACAGGCATTTCGCTTCCGCTTTCCGAGCCTGCGGAAACCCACCGCAGTGTTTGACCTATCAAGTACGTGTTACCGGACGGAAACTGGTATATGGCGCCCGGTGCCGTATACGTTTCTCTTGGCTCTCACAGGCTTTCCAACCAACCACGTGATGGAGCGACGCCCCGCCGACGTGCCCCACCCCCCCCCCGATTCGAGGTGCCACCGGCGTAGGGCGCAGCTGATACTTGTCGCGTTTGTGGAATTTCTTCGAATGGGTGCGGCGTGTCAGCGGCGCCCGAAGCTGATTCTGGTTCAGGATGGTGCACAAGGTTCGGAACGTATTATTGCCAGACAGAAGGAGGCCGTGCCATGCCGATGCCCAGTAAGGGTGACCGGACGTCACTGACTGTCCGACTCCCGTCAGAGCTGATCGAGACACTCAAGACACAGCGGAGTTCGGCAGGCGCTACATCTCTGAGCCAGTACGTGGCTGACCTGATCGCGATCGCCAGTGATCGTGAGGATCTCGCGCTTGAACTCAATCGTGGACATGACCAGGGGGTACTTCCTCTGACTGCATAGCTGGACTGCACTTGTAACTGCTCCGCACTTGACCGTAGGAGCAGGCATTCAACTGAATTTATGCAGCACGTGAAAAAGGAAAAACCCCCGGATAACCGAGGGTTTTTCGAAAGTAACGAGTGACTAGCTCGCGACTCGTGTTGCACTTCCCCGAAGGGACTGTCTTGGCGGACATGTCTCAGGGTACATCGCGCCCTGAAATTGGTACAGGATCTACCGTTCGTGTCGGCTTGATTGAGTCGACGCCGGACCGCATATGGTCCCGTCTTGCTCCACTGCTTGCTGCTCGTCGGTCGATGCGGCTCTATGACGTGGCGCGGCAAGGCTTCGTGTCGGCACGTCCTTTGACGACGAAACTTCCCGTTGTGCCGGCGGCTGTCCCGTTGTTCTTGCGTGGTAGAGCTGCGGTCATTGCACTCGATTTCGACGCTAAACACCATGGTCACGGGGCGGTTGTTGAGGATGTCGCCCGGGTTTTGACGTGGCTTGGGGAATGTGGCGGCCGTGCGGTGGTCGATGTGTCGAGCAGTGGCGGTCGGCACGTCTTGGTCCCGTTGGCACCGGGGAGATCGATCGCTGTCAATGAGCTTCGCTCGCTGTTGGACCAGCTCGCTGTGAGGCTGCCCACGCTGGACATCACTCCCATGACGAATGCAGCGACGGGCTGCATCACTGTTCCTGGATCGGCATGCCGCGAAGGCGGTCATCGCCGGCTTGTCGAAGATCTAGCCACAGCAGTGGACTCCTTTGCCGTTAGATCCGACCCAGAAACTTTGCCCCGTCTCGCTGCCCTGCTCGGCGGTATCCCGACTCCGAATGCGCGTACAAGTGGAGTCCAGGCTGAAATCCACGCATCACACGTGAGCGACCGAATTATCGGTGCCGGCGATCATGTGCGTCTGCATCCGAGTTTCTGCCGTGCCGCGTCAACACCGCCTGATTCGGTGACTTTGTTCGCTGAGACAGGTCGGCTCGATACAACGAGATGGCCATCTCGTTCCGAGGCTCGTCAATCGGTCGTTACTCACGAGATCCTGATCGGAGCCACGCCGGCCAACGTTGTTGCTCGCTCATACACGTCAGAGTGGGCTGGTCTACGGGCTGCGTACGTTCACTATGCCAATCCGGATCAGGCCATACTCCGGGACGCTCTTCAGTCACTTAAGTGGGTCGCATCGTCCCTTCCAGAACCTGTCCGGGATACCGGGCACAAGATAAAGCACACAGGGGGGACTCACAGTCCGGCTTTACGGAAGTGGCTTACGACTGCAAGCAACTGGGTCACCCGTGAATACCAAGGTCGGAAAGACAGATGGACGACCTATGCGGTCATTCAGGCGCTTGCCTGGTCTGCCGCGGTCTCAGGACATGAGGTCGATGGTGTGCCCGTTGTCGGTGTAGGTGGGCGATCGCTCTCAATTGCAGCGGGGCTGCTTCCGGAGTCAACGGTCTGGTCGATACTGGGGCGTCTTAGGGAAACTCCAGGTTCTCCATTGCTTCTGATCGAACGAGGAATGGGCCAAAATCCGGATCGTTACGCGCTTGTCACGGCGGGGAGCGAGGGATCGAACGACGAGGTTGAGTTCTCCAGGCAGGAGTTGCAGATTGAATCAGTACATCCAGCTTGGAGCGTGATCGGATGGCGGCACAAGGCTGTCTATGACGTCGTTGCTTCATCGGCAGCACCCTTGACCATCGAAGATGTACTCGCGGCAGCTTCAATCGGTCGAACCAGTGGCTACGAAACATTGCTGGATCTTCGTGTTGCCGGTCTGATCGCTGTGGAAAACAACCAGATTGTTCTAGGTTCGGTCGATCTGGACACGATTGCGCATTTGCACGGATTGGCAACGGCAGTGCGTGAGCGGGTCGTTAGGCACCGGGCTGAGCGCATCGTCTGGCGTGAGTGGCTTGCTGCGCGGGAAGATGCCCGTACCCCACCTGATTTGCCTCTTGATCTCTATGCAGTTGTCGAGGACGCTGCGAACCCTCCGGACGAGGCCTATTACGCCGCGTTGTTGGATGCTGGGCCGTCAACCTGACTAGGTCATGGCCACTCCCCTTCCTGGTTGTCTGTGCGGTTTTGATCGCGTACTTCGCTCATGGGTGTCGGCTTCGGTGGATATCGGGTCGGAATCGTGTCGAGTTCTTCTCGAGGAGGGAGTTCTTCGGTTGGAATCGTGTCGTCGCGGTCGAACTGGGCGACTGGCTCGTTCCCCTGCCTTCGCTCCCCCACCGTGAGCTATTCGGTGATTTCCCCGTTTGCGTCGACGTCCGGGACGTTGTTTCGGTCCAGGAACTCTTGCAGTGCGACGTCGACGACCTGAGTGACCGCGTATCCGTGCTTGCTGGTGAACCAGTTGAGGCGCTTGGAGGTGTTCACCAGGATCCGGGTATTGAGTGGTTCCTTGGCGGGGCCACGCTTCGGTTCCAGGCTTGTGGTGGCCGCAGGAGCTTGGCGTGCTGCAGCCGGAGCGGGCACCTGAGTGGGTTGCTGAGCGACTTCCCGGGGCGCAGGCTCCGGAAGTACCCTGGCTGCTTCTTCTCTGCGCTGCGCGCGGGATGGTCGAGTGCTGGTAGACCCGATTCCGGGCGAATTAGACATTGATCTTCATCCTCTCAGCGATCTGTCGTGCTGTTCTCTTGTAGTCGCCGGCTGCGGTGCTGCTGGGGGCATGGAGCGAGACCGGGATCTGTTTCGCTGTTGCCTCACCCACGCGGATGGTTTGGGAGATCTCGCCGAGGTACTCGTCCGGCCAGTCGCGTCGTAGGTTCTTGCGAACGTCCTTTGCGAGCTGGGTGCGTCCGTCGAAGTTCGTCACGAGCACGAAATGGATGTCGACGTCGGCGTTCAGTCCTTCCTGAACATCGAGCACTGTGTTTCCCAGCCCGACGAGGGCTTTGAGTTCGTCTGCGCCTGGTGAGACGGTGGCGAGGACACTGTCCGCTGCTGCGATGGCTGCAGTGGTCAACTCCCCCAAAGACGGTGGGCAGTCGATGACGACGATGTCGTAACCGGTCAATGCGTCGAGTTCACGTGCCAACCGGGCTTGCCCTCCGGCACCGAGGCCGGTTCGTTCGAGCTTGCGCAGTGCAAGGTCGCCGGGGGCAACGTCCGGTCCGTGTGTGCTGGCCTTGATGACTTCGGTGAGAGCGACACGCTCCGAGCGGTCTTCGTGGAGTACCTCGTACATGGTGGCGTCGTCGCTGCCGAGTTCGATTCCGAGTCCCTGCGTTGCGTTCGCCTGTTGATCCAGATCGATCAGGAGGACTTTGAGTCCGAGGAGGGTCAACTCGACGGCGAGGTTGGTAGCTGTCGTCGTCTTTCCGACGCCGCCCTTCTGGAGTGCGATCGCAAGTACGCGTGCTTGTCTGTGCGAGGTCATGCCCGCACCTCACTTTCGGTATCGACGGCGGGTGCTGGGATCACTTGCCGATCAACGGCTGCGAACATCAGCGTGAAGTCAGAGTCATTGGGGCGGCCGGTGATTTTCTGGAAATGGATGTCTTCTCGAAATCGTCGTACCGGTTCTTGCGCGCGGTCGCGCATGCACGGCTGCGCGCTCTCATGCACGCAACCATACTCGCATGAACACTTGCTAGCAACTATGCAAGCATGCACGTATCGATGCGCGCACGCTTGCGTGTATGAGTGCAAGTATGCGCGCATTCGCACATGCAAGTAAACATGCTTTGGTGTTGGCAAGTTTGCAAGCAATTAAACATGCGTTATTGCACGCACACATGAAAGCAAATTTGCGCGCAAAGTTGCTTGTAAAATTTGAAGCAAAATTGCAAACATGAATGCGTGCAAACAAGTGAGCAAGCTTTCACGCATACATGCGAGCATCTATACATGCGTAGAAGCATGCAAACTTGCTGGTTTGTTTAATTACATGTTTGCGAGCACTTGTTCATGCTTGCATGACAGCAAATATGCAAGCATGTGTGCGTGAAACAATGCACGAACAGATGCACGTGATGATGCGCGCAAGCTTGCAAGCATTCTTGCTTGCTTGTGTTTGTTCTTGCATTTGGGAACGAAATCTTGCAGAATTGCCAGCACCGCAGAGATGCGAAAACGCTGCGATCCATCTCAGCAAGAAACGTCTTCTACCAGCGGTTACCGCGAACTGAGATGCGAAAATGATGGGATATTCTCAGCTCAACTAGCTCGTCCGAAGCCGCAAAATTTCGCAATCCGCTCACGGATAATCGCACGATCGATCGCCGAAAACCGCCACGAACCACCATTTGCGAGAGCTGCGAGTGCCGCAGTGGGACTGAGCACCGTCTGGTCTCCCCTGCCTTTTCGCTCGACTTCTCACATTTCGTATCTGCGAAACCATACGAATCGCACCACAACCGACATAAGAGAGGACGGCACAGTGCCTCCATTTCGGAACTCGCTCCACTCAGATAGCGCAGCCGGCAGCACCCAGAACGACGATCAAACCGACAATTCTGCGCGGGACGAGGCCACCACCAGTCCCAGTCGAGCGCCGTTCTGGAGCGCTGTAGTGCTCACTGGAGTCATCACGGTGGCCTCATTCGTACTCAGCTTCGCGGCCTTGTGGGACCTCTTCACGCAAGTCGGACAACCTAGAGAGCTCTCATGGTTGTTCGCAATCCTGCTCGACGGCGCCATTCTGCAAGCCACAATTTCGGTCGTCTGGCTTGCTGACGCGCCAGGGGAGAAGGGGAGAAGCGATCGTCGCTTCTTCTGGATAGTGCTGATCTTCTCCGCGACCGCCAGCATCTTCGGCAACGCACTGCACGCGTATACCAACCACGCGCCAGGATTCAATCCATGGTTGGCCGCTGTCATCGCAACCATCGCACCGGTAGCCCTGCTGTTCTCATCCCATGGACTGACGATTCTGGCTCGTCGATCACGACCACATCCCACTCCCTCCTTGATCGCCAGCAAAAATGAAACAGCAATCCCTCTGCCGGCTATCCCTGAGGCGAACGAGGAGGAAGTAACGGGGGATCCCTCGACCGATCCATCCAAAGAAGACTTCAATGCGCCAGAAGAGCTCTCAGAGTCCGAAATCAAGAAATTCGCTTCAAATGAGGACAGAAAAGAGTATGCACTTGCCCTGAACGCGAGTGGATCGTCGATGACAGACATCGCAGCAGCCGTCGACCGGTCCCCATCCACCATCTATCGGTGGATCGACGAGGCGAAAGAAAGCCGTCCGCTCGTCCCTCAAGGACGCCAGCTAACGAATGTCGGTTAAGGGACACGATGGGGGAGGGGTGGTCATGTCACCACGATGCAGCAATTCTCCTGAACCCATCGTCCAGCCGTGCCGGTCGCGACCAGCGCATTCATGCCTTTGAGTACGCACGCATACATGCCCGCATCTATGCGTGCATGTATACAAGCACCTATGCGTGCAAGTATGCGCGCATGAACGACCGCAAATATGCGTGCAGCAGCGCCTGCTTGCAGACATGCAATTGTGAGTGCCAAGGTGCAAGAAAACTTGCGCCCATCCCGCTCATCCAGCACCGAGATCGAGCGCTTCACGGATTCAGGTGAGGACAGAGCGGGCGTGCCGGGCGGAGACCAGGTGAGCCCAGTTCCGGTGAATGACGACCGACAGGCAGGCCAGACGAAGCGAAAACTCGCGTCCGATATCGCCCTCATTCATCGCGTGTAGCCAGGGACTGTTCTGCAACGCCGCGCGACCGTAGTTATCCAACCAGTGGCATCGAATTCGAAACCAGCCCCTGCATTTGTTTCCTACGCCTGTCCCGATCGTCGGGGTGGGGCTTGGTCGGCGGGACCCACCGACGCTAGACCTGTGAGCGCAGCGCCGGTGGGTACGCATCGGTCCGACGCGATGCACTTTCCCCTTCGTCCAACTCCGGCTGTGACCGCACGGGAGGTGGACCCACTGCGGCGGCCCCGCTCGAGAACTTGCCGCCGCACGAGAAGGCATAACCAGTGGAGCGAGGACTAAAACTTGAGGCCTAGACATGACGAAAGTTTCCCACCTCTTGGAGGTGGGGGATTTTCGTCGGTTAAGGAGTGCCAATGGCAAGCCACGGCTGTGGAGGTAATCCGACGAGGCATGACACCCTGCAAGGAAATTGTGTGCCTGATTCTCTGCTGTTTCGGCACATGCCAGGGTGTGCGTCCAAGAGTGTCCGTGCACCTGTTCTTGGCCGACTCGCGCATTGTGCTGCTAGAAAGTGCAGCGCTGCACTTGGGGCAGTGCAGCAGGCATCCAGGCGCGTTTGCGAAGTTGTTCGGCAACAGCCGACTTGGATTCGATAGTCGATTCGCGCGTCGTCGGTGAGATTTGCCCGAAGTGCGGTGAATCCACGGTCGTGTATCGAGAGAATCGGGTGGAACTCAGTTTCCGCTGAAGCTGCGGGCAATCTGCGAGAATTTCACGGGCGGACGGTGACGTTGTGTCGACTGGGACCCAAAACGGTGACTCCGCGCACGGCTGTGGCGACAGCATTGTCGTGGAGGAACACTTTCGTCTTGTCCGCGGCGTGGACGACCGCATTCCCGGTGGCATGAACTGTCGCCATGTCGTAGGCGTTGACCATTGTGTTCTCCATGGCGTTGACCTCGGCCTTGTCGCAGGCGTTGATGGTCGAGTTGTTGTGGCCGGTGACCCTGCAATTATCGAAAGCGTCCACTGTGGCATTTGTGTAGGCGTGGAGTTCAGTAAAGCCGGTGACCTGAACTATTGATGAGTCTGAGGCGACGATCGTGACTCGTGGGGGGAGTTTCTTCGTGAGGTTGATTTTCACCTGGGAAATGCCGGTGATGCGCATCGTCCAGGCTTGTTTCGCGGTGGTGAAGTGTGTGTCGTCGAGTTCGAACAGTTGATCGGCGTCGACGATGATGGTGCGGGCACCGGTCGCGAGTCGGGAATGGATGTCGGATGGTTTCGCGCAAGGGGTTTGTGGTCGTGGAGTCCGCCGGGCGTGTGCGTGAGTGGTCATGCGTGGCCCTTCTTTTTAACTGACTAGCGAATTCGGTGGTGAGACTGATTTCGAGACTAGGCGCTGTTGCCAGCGGTTGATGGATTTCGGCGCCGGTGTCAGGGTGTTGATCTCACTTCACATAGTGAGCACAGAATTTTGGTGTCGGCCACACGTTGGTGCGTTGGTATCGGGTCTCCATGCGATGACGATGACATAGCTGTGTAGGGATGCGTTATCCGCGTCGCGGGTACCGATTTCCTTGTGTCGTTTCTCGTCGGCTGTGGCTCGCTGTTCGTGAAGATAGGGGAGTGCGGCGCGCAGTTCTCGTCCGAAGGCCCTTCTCGGGAGCTTCTCGTGTCACATTGTTCAGCTTGATCTGCAAGTTCGCCTATAATAGGGGATTGCCGGAGGTGGGATGGATGATGGTTTCAGCAGCGGTGGAATCTCAGGTTCCGCAGCGCCAGGTGAGACCGGGTTCTGCGCGCGCTCGAGTGTTGGGCTCGGCGGAACGGTTTTGGCACCATGACGAACTCCCCGGAACGTCGAAGACAATCAGCAACGTGCTCTCCAATCTTGTCCGCGAGGGTGAATTGATTCCGGTGCGGCGCGGCGTGTACTGGCGTGGGGTGAAGACGCCGTTGGGTATGAGTCCGCCGCCGGACTCCGCGGTGGTGGCCGAGCTGGTGGGCGATATGAAGGGTGTCGGTCCTGCGGGGCTGTCGGCGGCAAGCGCGTTGCGGTTGTCGACCCAGGTTCCCAGGTTCCGGCAAATCGCGGTGCCCGGTAGGGCGCCAGCGGGAACGTCGACGGTGAAATTTTTGACGCGTTCGGCGCGGCCGGGTCGTGCCAAGGCGGATCTGACGGGTCTCGAGGTGGCTTTTTTGGAAGTGCTCGGTGATCTGTCGGTCAGTGAACTCAGTGCGCAGTTGTCGTGGAACCGGTTGCTCGAGGTGCTCGGATCCGAGTCGGTACGCCCAGAGAAGTTGGCGGTCGCTGCGGTCACGGAGCCAGGCGTCACCCGTGCTCGGTTGCGGGCGATGTTGACGAGTTGTGGGCGGGATCGGTTGTCGGCGCGGATCCCGCCGGCGGACAAACGGACTGCTGCTCGTGCCCTCGATTTCGAGCACGAGAAGTGAGTTCGCGCCCGGTCATGTTGTGGCGGAACGAGAATGAGTCGATTTTTTCTCAGACAGTAGCTGCGGCGGCATCGAAGTTGAACATTTCGGAGTTGGCGGTCGCCAAGGACTACTGGGTGTGCGAGGCACTGCGCGCTGTTGTTTCGCATGCCGCCGATGACCTCGTCTTCAAGGGCGGCACCAGCCTGGAGAAGATGCGTCTCGTGCAACGGTTTTCCGAAGATCTCGACTTGTTGGTCACCGGCCGGTACGGCAACAAGCGGGCAACCGAACGAGCATTGAAACGCATGTGTGAGGCTGCAGCGGACGCAATTCCCGGTGCGGTCGCGCTCAAACCTGAAAACGGTTCCGGCGGAGAGAAAGGGGCCGAGGGCACCGACGACAGCTTTTGGCGCAAGGTCTATATCGAAGTGCCTCTCGCTCCGGAGTTGGACACGATGGGGATCGCCGATCCGACCCGCATCATGCTCGAGTTCGGTCAGGCAGGGGGACCGACACCGACACAGGTGATGCCGGTGACCAGTCTGCTCGGACGTGAACTCGAGGCTGCGGGTGTGCCGATCGCGGCGTATCCGGATCTGGCAAGTTTTGAGGTGCGGATGTTGCATCCGGGCCGGACGTTGATCGAAAAATTGTTGCGTATGAACAATTTCGTGGCACGAACCCGCGGCGGTAGGGGACAGGCCGATGGGTGGTCGAGGATCGGACGGCAACTCTACGACGTGTGGGCGTTGCTCGGTGACCACACCGTGCTGGAGTTGTTGTCCGACAAGGAGACCGCTCGTGCGATCGTTCGTGACTGCATCGTCGTCTCGCAGGCCTATCCGCTGCCGGATGAGGAACCTCCGGTAGGGGGATTCGCGGCCTCGGAAATCTTTTCCCGCGAGTGGAGACATTCGGGGGTGCTGCGGGTGGAGCATGAGAAAGCGATGCGGGGCCTCTACTACGGCGTGGATGCGCCCTCGTTCGATGTGGTGCTCGATCGAGTAGAAGAGTATCGCAGCTTACTTGATGTGAACAGTTCCGATCGGACCTGAAAACAGCTGCAAGACCAGAAGATTGATCTGTTTCATCGGCGCAATTTGCGCGATTGAGTCGATGGGACCATGAGAGTTTCATGCCAGCATGTCACTCACGGCCGTCATCAGGTGGGCGCGAACGATACTGAATGCGACTGATCGCACTTCCCGACTCGCAGGCGAAACATGCACGCTGGCAGTCAGACTCGAAGATGAATTAGCGCAGACTATGAAAGCGCGCTACACGCAGTTCGAAGATCAAATCTTCATAGCTATGAACTGAACCGCGGGGCGGACGAAATCTCGATTAGACCGGAGCACGTGTACCGTCACGAATCCCTCAACATCACCCGCGAAAGCATCTGCTCCATCTGAGGCCACCCCAACGACAGATTTGCGGCCTGCATACTCAACCGGGTATTCCACTCCGGAGCAAACGCATCAAACATCACCCGTGCAGCAGGAGCTAAGACATCACGTTCAACCGCGAAGACGGTCTCCACATCCCAATGAGACTCCCCATCAACGGACTCGGGCTCCCCGAACATCGAAGTTAAACGCTCGCTCGCATAACCCAGCGCAACCAAATCCGATGCACTGTAAGAATCTTTGCCCACAAAAGCCCCCGCATCACACCTCGACAACAACGTCCACATCATTTTGCCGCAACTGGCCGAACACCGCCCAATACTGGCAGCCTCAATCATGTCGGAACCTTCGGATACCATCGAAATCGCGACGAGCACCAGGTCGCCACACTGACCAGACCGCAGCGAAAGCTGAAGTCCTGACCTGCACGAACGTTTGCAGGTCGGTCACACGTGGCGACCTGATTCTCATTCATCACCACAAGCCAGAGTTGACGCGACACCGAACCTGGTCGATCCGCGTAGCTCGGGACTGTTTCTAGCTCCTCTGTCAGGCAGCAGCGTCGATGACCGTCAGTGACTGGTCTACGACCATGGCACGGAAGACGACATCGGAAAGTCGACGCTTGAGAACCCGAAGTGCTTCCATACCTCCGTCACCGTTCTTTCGGCGTCGGTCGAGCAACTCGCGGGCGGGTGCGTGGCACCGTGCTTGAGTCAGAGCGATCCGGTGAATACCTGCATTGATTTGCCGGTTCCCTGTGCGCGAGAGACGATGTCGCGCATGATTCGACGACCACACTGGTAACGGCGCGGCCGGCGTTGTGGCGGGCGAACGCATCCTTGGAGTGGAATCGGCCGACCTGCGCGGTCTCACCGATGATCTTCGCCGCGGTCAACGCGCCGCAGCCCGGGATCGCCAGCAAGGACGGCGCCAGCACGGTGGTCCGGGAAGTGATCTCGGCGGCGAGTTCATCAATCTCGACCGTCAGGCGGCGAAGTCCGACACATGCGCCTCAACTTTGACAAAGGCGCTGGCCCGATCCATTTTCGCCGGCTTTATCCACGCTGCCACTGCTGGGGATCTCGAGTATGTTCTCGCGACAGTGTACGGAGACCTCCGACTTCCACTGGTAGTGGTGGTTATCGATCAGGATGCCCTCCTTGCTGCGGGGGTCTCGATCAGCTGGGACGAGCGCAGCCCATCGCCTCCTGGTACAGGCACGCGAGTTCCCCGGATCTTGGGAGAAATACCGCTGGATCCGGACATCGTCCTCGATGTTCTCCCGATCGAGGAAGTCGGCTAGGAATGGATCGTTCCCGACGTGTCCGCATATACGCTCCGAGATGCGACGCGGTAGTCAACAAAAACCAGGTAAGCCGACTTTCCGGCTAATGGTGGTGAGTAGGGTCAGGTCATCGAACAATTTTGCGCACCGGTATCTCGCCGGTGTCGCTTACAGCGTCTGATGTCACCGATGGTTGACTCCACCGATCCGCCTACACCGCCGATTACGGGCCCACAAAACCTTCGGCAGAATAACGTGGCGGACAGAACCGCGCAACATGGGGCCGATGCCCACACGTGCGATCTCAAGCGTGACCGTTGGTGAGTCGCTCGACGCAAAAAATATACGACGGACTTCGGCGGCGGACTGATTCCAGATCCAGTCCATCGTCGTTACCCCCCCGTTGACAGTTGTCGTTCAAGTGCGATGTACGGTGAGCGAACCGTCGGTAGCTTAAGGTTAACGATAATCTGAATCGTACTGTTACGGTGAGTTACTTGAATGTTGTTTCGTCTTCATTAGGTCGGGGCCGAATGGAGCTCCATCTGCAATGAAACTATGTAGCACAGTGCATTTCCGGATCGAAAGTCCCTGTACATCATTTGTTCGTGGTTGCGTTCGACGCATTGATCGGCCTCACCGAGATCCGATCGACGCTTGCGGGATCATTGCAGCACCGATCCGCGTTGCCGGTATCAGCGTCAAAGCGGTGGCACCATGACGAACACGTGTCGGCGCGAAGCCGCATTGCTCGCCGTGTTTCTGGCCCAATTCGAACCCGCAGCCGAGGGGCAGAAACCGACTGTCACTCGCCTCACGGCACGTGAGATCGTCCAGTGGCGAGAGGACTACGCGCAAGCGCTGCAATGGTCAGCTGCAACGAGTTTCAGCGCGGACGACGTCGTCGCCATCAAGGAAATGCGTCGACGGTACGGTTTTGCCTCCGCCCTCTGAGAGCGCATTACGTGGACGATGTGGCCGATTCGACCTTTCGGCAACAAACCAAATTTTGCACGATCGGTGCCGCTTCACAGCGTTTCTCGACTATGTCGACGTGGTGCGTTGGGCCTTGGTTGAGATCCCCCTCACATAAATAGTCATCTCAGATGTGAATTATGTAGGTTCAGGTCATGCAACTGACGCAGTTCACCGATCTGGGATTGCGTGTCGTCATGCGGTTGGCCGTACTCGACGCCGATGCTTCCCCCAGTACCCGGGTAATTGCGGAGCAGCTCAACGTGTCGTATTCCCATGCCACCAAGGTGGTTACACGGCTCGGCGAGTTGGGCATCGTGACAACTAGGCGCGGCCGCGGCGGTGGTCTTTCCATCACCGAACTCGGCCGCACCGCCACCATCGGCTGGCTGGCCAGACGCCTGGAAGGGTCGGGCGAGGTCGTCGACTGCGAAGGCGACAAGCCGTGCCCGCTGCGCGGGGGTTGCCTCCTTAGGAGTGCATTGCGCGACGCTCAGGAAGCGTTTTTCATTTCGCTCGACGCGGTCACGATCGAAGACGTCATCCGGCAGCCGTCCAAAACTGTTCTGCTTCGCCTCACCACTCGGAGCGACGAAGCAAGCTGATCAACGTCAATTTCGACCGAACGGAGCAGCTCATGCTTTCCCCACAGTCAACCGAGGTCATTCGCGTCACTCTTCCCGTGGTCGGCGCCGCCATCGGCGATATCACAACCCTGTTCTACCGCACGATGTTCGACGCCCATCCCGAACTAGAACGCGATCTGTTCAATCGCGGCAATCAGAAGCAGGGCGAACAGCAGAAGGCGCTGGCGGGCGCCATCGCGGCATTCGCGACATTGCAGCTCGAACCTGACAGCGCCAAGGTTGATCTCATCCTTTCGCGTATCGCGCACAAGCATGCGTCGCTGGGGATTACCCCTGACCAGTATGCGATCGTGCATGAACACCTCTTTGCGGCGATCGTCGAAATACTCGGCGATGCAGTCACTCCCGACGTCGCAGCAGCCTGGAACGAGGTCTACTGGCTGATGGCGGAAACCCTCATCGCGATGGAGCGAGGCCTCTACCAACTCGCCGGAGTCGCAGCCGGCGACGTCTGGCGGACGGTGCGAATCACCGAACGGGTATTGCAGTCCGCCGATACCGTGTCACTCACCCTCACTTCACTCGACGGCAGCGCGCTCCCCACATTCGCTCCCGGACAGTATCTTTCAGTCGGCGTCATCCTTCCCGACGGCGCTCG
Source organism: Rhodococcus sp. KBS0724 (assembly GCF_005938745.2). Taxonomy (NCBI): domain Bacteria; kingdom Bacillati; phylum Actinomycetota; class Actinomycetes; order Mycobacteriales; family Nocardiaceae; genus Rhodococcus; species Rhodococcus sp. KBS0724. The sequence goes on along the minus strand of NZ_VCBX02000002.1, from coordinate 128,529 downwards.
CCAGATCCGGCAATATAGCCTGTGTTCCGTGCCGAGCAGTGCCGACTGGCGAATCAGCGTGAAGAGAATTTCGGGCACGCCCGACGGTGAAGTGTCGAACTTCCTCTACAACAACACGTTCGAAGGTTCCGAGCTGTCGGTAACCACACCGTTCGGCGATCTGATGATGCCGGATGACAACTCACCACTGCTGCTCGCATCTGCCGGAATCGGATGCACACCGATGATCGGCATGCTCAATCATCTCGTGGACACCCGCGCTGAGCGTTCGGTCTCTGTCATTCATGCTGATCGATCCATCGCCGATCATGCTCACCGCGCAGAACTCAGCACGCTGGTCGGCAAGATCCCGGCCGCAACATTGCACCGGTGGTACGAGGATCTCGGCACGCACGTTGCGTTCGGATCGGTTCACGAAGGACGGGCGGATTTGCAAGACATTGCAGTGGAGCCCAATACCCAAGCCTTCCTTTGCGGGCCGATGCCGTTTATGTTGGCGATGCGCGCATCGCTGCTCGAAAGGGACGTCCCGGCACAGAATATCCACTACGAGGTCTTCGGGCCCGACAGCTGGGCCAACACCTGAGCGGAGCCGACATGACGGAAGAGCAACCGGTGGAGACGCTTTCGCGATGGTCCGACTCCGGAGCGACGTGGCGGGTTCTACGGCGCACCTCCACATCGATCACGATCTCACTACGACGCTGCGACGGGGGCGAGGAATTAGAGCGCCTGACGTCATCCGATCCCGACCTCCTGGAGTGGATCGGTGACCGTGTGAGCAGCGAGGACTGACTAGACCAACGCACCGCTACCCGCGGTCGACGGGCAAGTTATCCGTGAAATCGTTGTGCGATCAGCTCTCGGGGTAGTTGCTCGGGGCCCGGGTGGGCGACGATGACGCGGATGCCGTCAGGATCGCAGCCGTCGACGAAGGTCACTCCACCGACTGTCTGGGTGAAGGTGGAGGCATCGTATGCGCGTAGACGCTCACTGATCCGCGTAAGTTCCTCTTCTGTATCAGCGGACCACATGACGTAGTGGACGCCGATGTTGCTCATGTTGCGCCGGGATGCGCCCTTTTGCACATACATGTAGATCTGAAAATCATCCGGCGTCAGGAGAAGCACCGCATCGCGTTCACGCAGTGCGACACGGCAGGAAAACACGTCGCAGTAGTAACTCACCGACCGATCCAGGTGGCTACTTGCATCACCGACGAGGCAACTTTGGCGGCAGCACACATTTTTCTCTCCTAACTCCCGAACAAGCCAGAGGTCTTCACAGTACTGTCGCACTCGGTGTATTGGCTTTTTCTGTGACTCAAAGTCCGCATGCACCAGAATTCGCTGCTGACGTCGAACAGATCGTTCGCCAACTCCCGCTCCGAGGTGCAGCGTTCCTCGCCGGGTTCCAATAGGGCGTCTGATCCAGCCTGCCGGATCACACTCCAATAAGTAGATGACTACCTTCGATTCGGCCAGTTGGTTCGGGCATCGAGGTAGCGCGCCCAGTCGCGGCGAGCATAGTTGGCCCACCGACTGACGGCATGGATATGCGAACCGAGCAGCTCGGCGACCACCGGGGCAGGGAGATCTTCGGTGAGAATATGGAGAGCGGAGTTGCGACTGATCCTGACCGGGATATCGAAGTCGGACATCGCCACCCCGCCGGACGGGCGTGGCGAGCCGTCCCGGGCACGGTGGGACTGGGAAACAAGAATGGCGAACCTGTCTTTCTAGCCAAAGGATGGGTGATGGCAGTTGCTACCAGTTCATCCACCAAAGTTGCGACTGTCGGTGGCAGCTGAACCGGGTTGCGAGCAAAAATGATGCTGGTTTCGTTTCCTCGTTGCTCGACGGCGCTGGTGCTGAGTGCGAGGATTCGGGTGAGAGGGATCCCGTACAGCAGCAACAGAAGTCCGGCGACACGTAGCGGCAGTTCGAGGGTGGCGTCGGTGAAGTCGCCGGATTCTTCGTGCGTGTTCATCGCGCGTCCGCGACCTCGGTGGGAAATGCCGATGGCCTGTGCGGCACGGCGGCGTCACCGATAATTCCGCGTTGGCGTAGCCAGAGAACGAAACCGGTGATCCGGCAGGTTCGGTGCCCGTTGATGGAGGTCCAGCGGTCGAGCTGGTGCTGGTTCAGATCGACTATCGCGCGTGTTGGATTTGGAGTGCGAACCAGTCGGTGAGCCATTGGATTGCGTTGCGGCCGGTGTTGTCGACGGTGAGTTGTGTGTAGTTGGTGTGTGCGCCGGAGGCGACGAATGCGGCGGCGTCGAGTCCTTGGCCGACGAGTGCTGTTAAGTCTTCTGCGTCTTGTGTTCCGGCCATCGCGGTCAGGGAGCGGGTTAGTCCGCGCAGGTCCATGTTCTGGGTTCGGCGGCTGATCTGGGTGGACGAGACGGATGGAGAACTTTCTTTGCCCAGTAGTGATGTGTCGGTTTTGGTTGCTGTGCCGGTGAGCATTGTTGTTGCGGCAGAGGCGAGGTCGAGCCCGATCGGGAGCAGTCCGGCGAGTGCGGCCGGGTTTCCTTCGAGAACCGACCAGGCAACTTCTTGGATCTGCCCGACGTTGTTGGCGATGCGGGTGATGTCGACCCTGGAGAGGATATTGCAGACGGCGGCCGCGATCTGCGCGGTGCCGGTCGGGTCCGGGATGGCGGTGAGGATCTGCGAGATCCATGTGAGGTCGACGTCGGCGGCCATTGTCACCAGTGGTGCGAACTGGTTGTTGAGATCTCCTGCGATCTGGTGGGCTCCGGCGACGTCGAGAGCGGCCACTTTCTGCGGCAGCATCGCGAGATCATTCAGGATTGCGGGGTAGTTGATGGAGGTGATGCCGGTGGCGATGTTGAGGACTTGATCGACCACGACCCGCGGCTTGAGAACTGCCAGCACTCTAGATGCTTGGCCGAGGACGTCCGGCGGTGTGGTGACCAAAGGTGCTACCTGGTTGCCTAGTGCCGCGGCGGTGGCGGCGAGCGCGCCGGCTTCCGGTGAGCTTGTCGCCAGGGATGTGTTCCCTGTGTCGATCAATTGCGTTGCAGCGGCCGCGATCCTGTTTACGTTTGACAACGCACCGGGGAGATTCGAGGCGTGGGTGTTTACGAGTACTTGGTTGGCGGCGTTCTCCGCAGTACCTGCAGGTGCGTTGGACAGGGTGCTCGTCGATGCTGGGTTCGCAGCCTCGGACGTGAGAAGCTCCGCCAACGGGCTCAAGGTGCCCAGCAGTGCTGTCGCGCTGTGGGCGACGCTGGAGACGTTGACAGATTGCCGCGCGGGAGGGTTGAGCGCTGCTGCGAGGCCTGCAACGTCGGCGCCGATGCCGCTCAGGTTGGCGTGGGAGAAATCGGACGTCAGTGCCGTCGCGAGACGTGAGCCGCCGCCGACGACGGGGAAGTTGGTGGATGCGCCGGGCGACTTACTCAGGACGGTTCCGAGCGCACCGAGAAGACTGTTGCGGCTTTTGTCGATCGAGCAGTAAAGGTCTTGGGGGTCGCAGATGGTCGCGACTCGTCCTGCGAGCGTGCCCATTCCGTGGGGGCGGGGGTCTGCGATTCCGGTTCCGGTGGCGGATGGGCCGACGACGGATTCACCGTCTGTTCCTCGGCCGGGGTCCGCGAGTAGGCCGACGGCGAGGACCTTGTCGGAGCTGATCGGGCCTTTGCCGTTGCCGATGGCGGAGGCGATGTCTCCGGTGGCATCCGCGCCTTGGGAGTAGCCGGAGAAGATGAATGTTGTGTGGGGGCAGTTCGCGGCGACAGTGCTTACTTTGTCGTTGATGGCGTCAATTGCCGTTTCCTTGCTGTCGCCGTAGGTTTTTCCTTGATCGAACGCCGAAGCAGCGTACGGGGTGTAGAACAGCTCGACATTGTCGCCGTACGTCGTTTTCAGCGAATTGCCCACCGGTGCGAGCATCCCGACAGGAACGCTGGGATCGGCGTCGGACGTTGTCTCCCACGTCCCGGGGGTCATCACTGCAAGTACGTCGGTGCACCCCGGCGTCGTCGCGGATGCGAGTGTGGGAACCGTGAGCGCCAGGGTTCCCGCTCCGAGAGTGGATATGCCGAGCCCGAGCGCTAATATGCGGCGGCTCGAATCCGTCTTTCTGGTAGGTCGGCGGCCGAATGGTGTTGGTGCGGGGGACATGTGAGGTGGTGTCCGTTTCTGCCGGGGCGATGTTGTGCTCAGTGTCGACGGCAGTGGGTTCGGGCGACAAAGTCACTGTGGATAACTTTGCTGCTGGGGCCGGTGCATGCTCTTGCAGGTCCGGATGAGCCGGCCGCCGCGGACGTCATTGTTGAGAAGCGCTCGCCTTGGGCGATACTGACAGTGAAGACTCGGAAGGAACAGTCATGACGGACTCGACACCACAGGGCGCTGCACATGTCACTGACGCGCGGATCAATGCGGCGCGGGCCAAGTTGATCATCGACAAGAAGCTGAAGAGGGCGTCGAAGCCTCAGATCAAGAGATTGGCTCAGCTCAAAACGAGTGGTGAGCGGCGCCTCATCGCCAGGTGACCTCTCAGTTCAATGCTCGGCCGGCACTGTTCGGCCGCATCCGTGAAAATAACCAACGCCGCCCCGGATCCGGGGCGGCATTGGCGTTGTCGGTAGGGCCTATGCTCTGACGCCGTCACCGCCTGCCGGGACACACCCCGGCTGATCTCGCGGTCGATCCGGATCTGCCGCCCGTCGCAAGGGTGAACGGCGTGCCTGCGCGGTGTTGTCGCAACTGATGCCAGCTGCGGGAGCGTCGGGGTATCAGTCGGTGGGGTGCGGGGCGCTGGGCATCACCCGCTAAGGCGCCGCAAGGTGATACTATTTGGTATAACTGCAGTTGGAGGGAGATGGCGATGACCATCGATTACGGCATCGAGCGGGACCTGCGGGCTATCCCGGCGGAGAAGGAACTGCTGCAACTCAAGCTTTTGCGCGCGGTGGGCAAGGCAACCGGCGAGAACGTCCCCCAACGCACGATCGCGGTGATGCTCGGTGTCGCGCAACCCGAGGTGAGCCGGATTTTGAAGAAGCTGCGCCTCAATCCTGCCGCTCGTGATCGGAGTCCGCGTGAGGTGATGCTCGAACATGCGGCCGGCCGTATCAGCCACGAACAGATGATGAACGAACTCCGCGACTGGGATTACACGTTCGGCCATATCGCCTCCGATGACCCGATCGGTGAATCGTATGTGCGTGGGTCGTGGGATCAGATCGAACGTGCGGGTGATCTTCTCACTGACGACGATCGCCGCGTACTGTTCGAGGCCACGGCGAAGGGGCGTGCGCAGGCGAATGCACTCTGAACTTTTGGAGGCGGTCGCAGCTCAACTCGAAGCATGGTGCATCCCAGGGCAACCGTTGGACAAGAACGGTCCGCGCTCCTCGACCCGCGCCCGGGATGCATTATCGCGCAGCAGAACTCGCATGAACATCGTCGAGATGTACCTGTCCGAGCAAACCGACGTCGCCGTGGGGCGGCAGTTCTTGGCGCTCGCGACGGCTGGGCCGCCGGCGGCGGGAAAGAGTTCGAGTATCGAACGCCGGGAGTTGGCCGGGCAGGGGTGGCGTGTCGTCGACGCGGACCGAGTCAAGGACTATCTCCTGCGTGATGCACTCGATCAGGGGTTCTACGACGACCTTCTCGATCAGGTTCTGGCAGACGGTCACCGGTTGATGCCGCGCGAACTCGCGACGCTGGTGCATACGGAGTCGACGGTCATCGTCGACGCTATCACCGAGCGTTGCCTCGGGATCGGTGAAAACGTGGTGCTGGAAGGAACATTCAGCTGGCCGGGGCTCGGTCGACGGTTGCTTGCCGAGCTGGCGGAGGCGGACTATCAGAAGTTGACGATTCTCGATGTCGAAGCGCCAGTTGATATCACGAAGGCGCGTGCACTCGGTCGGTGGTGGCGGGGCCGTGAAACTGCTCTGCGGGGCGGCGATGATTTCGGAGGGAGGTTCACCCCGGCGTTCGTCATCGACGCTCTCTACAGCGGCGGCGCGGTATCGACGGTCTGTGCCAGCAATGCTCGCGCGGCGTTCGATGATCCGCTCGCCGCGGACATTCCTACCGTGGAGTTGTTGATCGAGAACTGGGGCGGCGACGATGAGACGTGGGTGAAGGAGAACGGACGAGTGGTCTACCCCCACACCTTCGTTATATGAGCGGTAGCACCGTCTATGTCGGTTCTCGAAGTGCCGACGTGATTGTTGTGTCGTCGTTGCCAATTTTCTTGGAGTGCAGTGATTCTCGGTTGCGGGATAGAGATCACGACTGTCCAGGGCGGTGACCGCCGGTCAGTAGTCCAGGCCCTCGTCGTCTTCGAATGAGCGCAGTTCCCGGAACGCAGCACGTTGTTGTTCACGCATCCCTTCGCAGTATGCCAGTACATCGTTGGCCTTGAGTCGGGTGTGGGAACCGACCTAGTGGGCTGGTGTTTCCCTCGATTGGATGTGCTTCATCAGGGTGGGACGGGAGATGTCGAGCATGCCTGCAGCGTTCGTGGTGGTGAGCCCATCCAGGATCGAGCCGAGTGTGACGGCCCCGCCAGCTGCGACGATTCCTATCACCTCGGTGAGGATGCTCGCCAACTCCGGTGGGACCGCGGACGCGAGTGCCGCAGCGTCGACTGCTCGGCTTGTGCGGCTGCGGTATCTGTCACGGTTAACGTGGTTTTTCCGTTGCCGCGATCGTCGATGGTGCATTCATCGCTTCAGGCCTCTTGCACGTGACCTGGCGTCGGTGGTTGCAGTTATAGGTGAAACCAGGTTGGGTGAGGTTCGCGCTGATGTGAACACACTGATCGGCCGACAGCGGCGTGCAGCGCGCTTGGCTCGTTCTGTCGAGAACTCGTGTCTAAAATCCTTCCCGAGGCGGCCAGGGTACATCTGACACACGGTCATGGGGGTCTCGGATTATCTAACTCATCTCTACACTCGCGCATGCCGAAAGATGCGCGTCGGTCAGGTTCTGCATCCGGGTCGTGAAATCGCGCTGGTCTCCGATGACTCGGATGATGGTGACGGTTCCGACGAATCCCGCGCACAGGTTCCATGCGAGTTGACGGGTGAGGGAGTTGTCGGGGAGCTCTCCTGATTCGATCGCAGAATCAACGAGCAGGTTCGTGATATCGATCCAATAGGTGAATGCTTCTCGGGCGCCGTCGATTCCGGTTTCCGCAGCGAGTCGGAGACCGGCACGTGCGAGCGGACTGACTGCGACAGACGCCGCAAGGTCCCGGAAGAATGAGTTGATCTCGGCGACGGACTGTTGCGGTGACGCCTGCACGGCTGAGTACGCATGATGCAGCGCGCTCGACCAGTGCGCGAGGAGTTCTCGAGCTATCGCTTCTTTCGAGTCGAAGTGGAAATAGATTGCGCCCTTCGTCGATGACGAGGCGACAACGAGAGCGTTCAGTGAGGTGGCGGCATAACCGTCGTAGGCGAATGCTCGCGCAGCGGCTTGGAGGATTTTTGCTTTGGTGATCGTTGCCCGCGGTTGGCGGGGGCGCTGTGAAGATACTTGCGTGATGGCCGGGTGTTGTTGATGGGTGGGCTCGGTCATGTCGCGATTCCTGTCTTGGACGGGTCGGCTGTCGTGCTCTCGGGCCACACCGGGTGTGGTTGCTCTGTGTCGAAGCTCGTTGATGGCCCGAAGGGCCGCCGCGACGTAAGAAGAGGGCCACACCCTTGCGGGTGCAGCCCTCTTCTTGTGGTCTTTAACTAGACAGTGCGCACATCGGTGGCCTGGGGGCCCTTCTGGCCCTGGCCAACCTCGAACTCCACACGCTGATTCTCCTCGAGCGACTTGTAGCCGCTGCCGGAGATCTCAGAGAAGTGAACGAACACATCCGGTGTTCCGTCGTCGGGAGCGATGAAACCAAAGCCCTTTTCGCCGTTGAACCACTTCACGATGCCCTGCGCCATACAAACTCCCTACACAATCGATCCGGGTTTCACATCGAAGTCCCGATCTCGATGTGCTTATCCTCCCATGCCGTGCGGGCCACCCTTACTGCGGAGTACGAATACGCAGGGTTCCGGCGCTCGGGGATCAGGGTCCGTCGGGCGGGGCGCCAGGTCCGTTCGTCTGCTGTTGGGTGTGTCGAAGTTCGGCGTTGATGCGGCGGGCTTCGGCGAGTTGATCTTCGAGGATGATGATCCGGCACGCCGACTCCAGCGGGGTACCGGCGGCGACGAGTTCGTGGGCGCGGGCGGCGATACGGAGTTGGTAGCGGGAGTATCGGCGGTGCCCGCCGTCGGAGCGTTGCGGGGTAAGGAGTTTCGCGGCGTCGAGACTACGCAGGAACGCTTGCCGCACACCGAGAATGTCGGCGGCCTGGCCCATGCTGTACGCCGGGTAGTCTTCGTCGTCGAATTTGCCGGACAGAGCATTGATCGCGCTGTCGGGTGTTTCTGCCTGAATGGGGTGTCCTCTTTCGTTTACTGGACTGGCCCCCGAGGCGTGAAAAACGGCAAGGAACGGGAAAGAGCGGGCCCCCGGCGCAACGGGGGGTGGGTGCGCCGGGGGCCAGATGATTGAACTCACTTGCACAATCTGCACTCTCGCGACCTGCTGGACTCGTGGGGACGTCCGGCCGTCGCCTATTAGGGTCTTCCGAGCCGTTTACATACTGGACAAACACACTTTTCGGTCTCGGTACGGCCCTGACTACGGTACTGCGTGCGGGCAGTTCATCTCCCCCGCACTTCTTGATTCGTTCCTCGCTACGACACAAAAGATACAACACCCTTGTGAGAATGTCTACCCTCATCGCTGTAGATATTTTCCAGTGAACACAGAGGTATATCTGACCAGGAAAAACGCGTCGATCGTAGTCCGTGAGGGCAGCATCGGAAGGAGGGCGGTGCGCGAGAGTCCGCGCCGCAGGGCCCGGTGGCAGTTTTCGTGAGGCTGCAATCCGATCGACGCGGCGACGAGCACTGGGTCGATCACTACAACGCAGACGCACGAATGGCTACCCGGCTTTACGAAAATGCAGGCCACACGCAGGGCTTGGCGCGCGTGTCGCATGTGGTACTGCCCTGGTGCGGCGCTTGCGGTGGCCGGAGGGAACGCCCGAGCGTGAGGGTTCGGATCTCGTGCCCTTCCTGGGCGGCGAGAAATTATCCTGTCCGCTTGGATGCAGGAAATCTGTATCGTAGGGAGGAGATTGTTTCATTTCACATGAGCTCTGGAGGCGCGTGACCAGATGACGACCCTCGAAGGAGTGGCCATGACAGAGAAGCTAGGGGCACGTTCACGGCGCGGGGTGTACGGGATTTCGGTGATGGCGGAGCTCTCCGGGGTGGGTCCGCAGACACTTCGGCTGTACGAGCGGCGGGGGTTGTTGACGCCGGTGCGGACAGGTGGGGGTACCCGAAGGTACAGCGAAGCGGATCTGGATACTTTGGGCCGGATCACCGCGTTGCTCGACGCCGGCGTCAACCTCAACGGTGTTCGGTTGATTCTCTCACTCGAAGCCGAAAATTCGATTCTGGCGGCGCGGGTTGCCCAGTTGAGCGAATCCGCCGAGGGGCGAGGATGATTACCGCACCGCCGCGAGCAGCTGTGTTGGGTTCTCCGGCAGTAGATGAGGAACGATCCTTTCCCCGGGCCGGGCCGGGCTGGGCCGGGCTGTTGTGGTTTATCCCTCGGACTGTCCGATGTTGCCGAAGTCTAGGTCCGCTTCGATTTTGTTTCCGTCGGTTTCGAGATGTTCGAGGGCGGAATCGAAGGCGTCGATGAGCCATTGATCGTTGGCTTCGGTGAGGAGTTCGTGGGGTGCGTCGTCGTGGCCGGATTGAAAGATGCGAACGAGCCACGAGCCGCTGGCATCGGGTTCGTCGGAGAGTCCCTGGGGTGTGTTGGTGGCGACGACGTAGCGGCTGTATTCCAGTTCGACGCGAATGGCGTATTCCCCGGCGAGATTGACGACGTTCGCCGGCCGCTGGGACGCCGCAGCCAGCGCGATCAGCGCGTCGTTGTACTTTTCCGAGTATTTCCCTCTCAGGGGCATGACAGTCCTCATCTGTGTGTCGGCCGCTGCGGCATGACGCGGGCAAGGCTCGAGGTCCGTCGCCGCGCCCTAACCGGGGAACCGCAGGCGATCGGGTCCCGGTCGGGGCGGGCGATGAACGATCTATCAAAGCATGTGTAGGGGGATGTGCTCGTGTCAGGGGAGTTGCGGGCAGGAGAAAGTGCAGCAGCGATCGAACTGTGGGGTTTTTCGCTGCGTGACACCCCGCGCCGGTTGCGGGACAGCTTCTCCTTCCGTGTGGTCGGCACGTTTTTCCTGGTCAGATATACCTCTGTGTTCACTGGAAAATATCTACAGTGATGAGGGTAGACATTCTCAAAAGTGTGTTGTATCTTTTGTGTCGTAGCGAGGAACGAATCAAGAAGTGCGGGGGAGATGAACTGCCCGCACGCAGTACCGTAGTCAGGGCCGTACCGAGACCGAAAAGTGTGTTTGTCCAGTATGTAAACGGCTCGGAAGACCCTATTATGCGACCGCCGGACGTCCCCACGAGTCCGGCAGCTCGCAAGAGTGCAGATTGTGCAAGTCAGTTCAACCATCCGGTCCCCGGCGCACCCACCCCCCCGTGGCGCCGGGGACCGGTCTGTGTGCCGGGTCTGTATCCCGGAAATGTTGTGCCGGCCACGGGGCCTCAGGGAATCACATGATGGTCAGATCGACGACGGAGTATCTGACAAAACTGCGGGCCTGGAGGGCGCAGGAACGACGGTGAAGGTCCGTGCCGAGTCTCCCTCGAAGCTCGATACTGCCTCGACGTGCTGCCCGAGGTGGCGGGATTTGCCTGACTCGACGTCTTCTGTCACCGGGCCCGACGGAGGAATTCGGATCTACACGCCGGCCTCAAAGCCGTGACGGCGGAGGCGTTTCGACTGTAATCGGCCGCTTCGAGCATCGCCGGATCGCTACCGGTCCGGCGAGTCGCAGATGGGTCTGGGTAGTCGTCGTCGAGTTTTTCGGGCAGTGCGTGATCGTGCTGGCAGAAGTTTTTGCCCGAATGGGATGCCTTCTATCGGTCAAACGGACGGGACCCCCGGCGCCGTAGAGGCCGCCGGGGGTCTGGGTTGAACTTCCTTTACACAACTGCACTCTTTCGAGCTTCCGGACTTGTGGTGACATCCAGGAGCCGCTCTGAAAGGGGCTGCCGAGACCACACACAAACATCAGCTTTTCGGTCTCGGCGCGACCCTGCCCTGCGGTACTGCTTGCGGGTGGTTCATCTTTCCCGCACTTTGTTGCTTCGTTCTTTGCTTACGAGAGAAAAGATACAACACTGATCCGAGAATGTCTACCCCAATGGCTGTAGATATTTTCCAGTGAGTGGCGGGGGTATCGGTGCCCCGGGTAAATGGCAGCTCTTCGGTGATCCTGCTTGCTGGGCTGCCCGCCTGAGACCAGATATAGAACCACTCCGCTACGCGCACAGCCCTCACTAACAGTAGTTTCGTCGTGAGTGTGCGACGAACGGTGCGCGCGAGTGGGTGTGGTCGGGGGAGAATCCGTGAATGAACGAAAAGAGCGGCCGAAGCAATAGAGCGACGGGTGTTGGATCGAGGGTCAAGGTCGCTGTGCGCGGTCCTGGCAGCGGCGGTGTGGTGATCGAGGACTATGCGGACATGGTCATCGATTTGGAGTCGGTGGGCGCGATTGGGCTCCGGTGCATCGGTGGGCGGTCGCACTCGATGACGGAAGACTGATCGTCGCCGATGGCGACGATCTTGTAGCCGCGGACTAAGCTCGAGCACGGACACCCTTGTCGCGGTTGGGTTCCGAGCATCGACGAGGGCTGGCTGCACTGGGAGTTCCCCTAGTCCTTCACCATGTCTCACCTGACGCTGTCTCGGCAACGGTCGTTACTGGGCACCGGTCCTCATGGGACATTTCAAGGCCGAGCTCACACGGAGGATGGGGGACTTCTGCTGTCAGCTTTTCTCCGGCGTTGGCGTGGAGATCGACTCGAGTTTCTTCATGAAGGTCAGTTCTGCGTCGGGTGCGTCTTTCCATCTGTACGCCCATGATCCGTCCGGGAGTAGGACGGTGCCGGGTTGACCCTCGTCGGTGCCGAGTTCGAATGCCATGCCGTCGAGTATCAGGCGCGGGTGTGTGAACTGTGCCACGAACGGTTTACGGCTCAACAGGTTCTGGCGATATACGGGTTGGCTCACCGGAATGTCCCCCCGACCTTTCCGGCGGGCCATCGGCTTGCCGGGTTGGATACACAAACCCCCAACCCGGCAAGTCACCTGACATGTTGGGGCGGGACAGAATCCGTGTTTGAGGTTCACCGTTCGGGTATGCCGGTGGTGCGGCGCTGAGATCACGGGAAAGTGGTACGCCGCAGGAGGTCCACCTTCTCGTGCGGTCACAGCCAGAAGATGGACGAAGGGGAAAGTGCATCGCATCGGAAGGCGATGTGCACCCGCCGGCGCTCGCTCACAAGTTTGGCGTCGGCGGGCCCACCCCTCACACACAAAATGCCCCGCACAAGGATCTCGGGGCGGGCATCGTGGGTCGCTCGAAGAGTCCCTGGACTGACAACCGTCCGGTCCCGGCTACCGGTACGTAAATAATGACGGTGAGACTCCACCGGTACGTTCGTCGCGCACCGCCGCAAGGAGTTGAAAACACAGCTCCTCCGGAGGGGTGTCAGGCCCCGCCGGATTACCGTTCCCCGACTCGTCCAGCGGGGCCTGTTCATGTCGAGGTTTAGATCTGACCTGACCGGATACGCCTTGCCTGTGCCGCTGACCTCGGGCGTGCGGGACGTGCTGCACAGGTCCGCTTGCTGGCCACCTCTTTCGCCAGCGGTGGACAGGAGCGCATCGTTCGGGTTCGGTGCGCATCACCCGGCGGCGTGCGGCGCTCACAGGTTTCGCGCCGCCGGGTCCCATTGAGCGCACAAAACATCCCGCACCTGACGGATCGGGGCGGGGATAACGAGCAAGAGTGGACAGAGATACCCAGTCGGGATCGTTCGGACCGATCAGGAAATCCACTCCCAGCCAGCGTCGCTCAATTCGTGGTCGTCGCACAGCCATATCTCCACCGAGGCTTCCGGCGGTTCGACTTGTCCAAGCTGGCGGACGCCTTTTGCGTCGCCTCCGAGCCTTCTTGTCGCAGTTGTGGCGCAGTTCTTGACGGCGCATTTATGGTGTTGAGTCATGCTGCACACGTTCGTCTGGGCTGGGAACGAATGCAAATCTCACAGCCCAGGCGGGCCCCGGCGATCGATAGCCGGGGGTAGGCCAGTTGTGGCGAATCCTTGCGACCGGTGGTCAACCGTTCCGCTTCTGATTCGGGAGAGTCGGTTGGTTCGGCAGGAAGGGCTGGTTGTCGGAACGGGCGTCGAATGCTGTTGTAGCGAAGTTCTTGTGTGGCATTGTATTCAGGGTTGAGTGTTCGGGGCTGCCCTGCTGGGAGTGCGGGTGAGGGCTGTCGATGTCACTGCCTCCATAGGATTGTGGAGTCCGTTGACATAGTCGGCTACAGCGTCGGGCAATTGGAATGATTTCGTCGTGGTCGAATCGGCAAACCAAGGGAGAGCGACTTTCTGGCCTTTGAGAAGTATCTCGTCGACATACTTTTGGGGGATTTCTTCGTGTGGGCTGACGAAAAGCGCGCGGCGAGCACCGCTGGCGAGGGCGCTGAACCAACTCGTAATCTACTCGATTGTGGTCGTGGTCGGGTTGGCAGAGTTCGTCATTCGTTGATTCTAGATTCAGCCGTTGTCACTTGACAGTGGCCGCTACCGCCAGCTGCATATCAGCCGGTTCGTCGATATCGGGTGCGGATGAATCATGTGGATGGGTGGGCGTCATGAGCTTCCTTGGCTACCGACAGCGATCAAGGGATGCAAGTGGCCGTTCTCGCCTACATCCATCTGCCGCGAACGCAAACATGGACCGGAGACAGCACGTGGCTCGGTGAGTTGCTTGCGGCGATCGGCGTCGGCCTGGGCGCCGCGAGAGGCTGGCCACCACACGGACAGTGGGGCAGTGGGGGCGCCGATAGCAGCTTGAAATATTAAGGGCGACAGTCTATTAAGATGATCGTGCGGAACATTCTCTTCTCGCGGAGGACAAGCGCGCCGTACACCGTTGCGTCGACTGTCGCGAACTGCAGTGCTTGATCTCGGGCCTCAGGAGAGGTAACGAGCAGCGCCGTGTAGCTAAGACCGACGCTGCGAACAGCACACACCACGCCGAGGCAGTAATCGTCACTCATCATCGGCGCGCTGCTCGATGCGCTTGGGTGTGCTGCTCGATGCGCTGGCTCAGCAGTTCGGCGCATGCTGTTGTGTTGTTCACCAGCGCGACGAGCTGGGACTGCTGGGGCGCAGGCAATGCGCGGAAGTCGGGGCCGAAGCACCTCAGCGCTTCGCTGTAACTCTGCACGAGTAGCTCGCGAAGGGAGGTGGTCCGCTGGAGGAGGTAATCAATCTGGGCGTCCATCGTATGGACGAGCGCGGTGTTGTGCTTCACCGCGGTCAGCGCCTCCTGCTTCGCCTCGCGGTTCTCGAACTTGTTCTTGGTGAACAGCGCGATGGATGCGAGGAGGGTGGCCCCCGCGACTGTCCAGCCTATGGGGCCGGCGAGAGCGAGTAGCGCAGTGCCTGCCGCAGTGCCTCCGCCTCCGGCCGCGATGGCTCCTCCTCCGAGCCAGGCCAGAGCAGCCTTGGTCGCGACGGCCCCGGAGAGAGTGGAGATCGCGGTGCCGGTCGATGCGGTGCCGAAGGTGGTGGCCACCCACAACGCAGCTGTCGGGGCAATGCTCGCGACCGCGGCGCCCGCGGTGAACCCGGCGCCTGCGCCGGCCGCCGACTTTCGCGCGGCCTCGAGGTCCTTCCGGGCGAACTCCTCCGCCTCCAGAAACTCGGTCTTGTGGACGTCAATCTCGTCGAAGTCGGTCTCGAACGACTTCGGGGTGTTGACGATGCTGTTCACCAGCAGCTCGACGAGCTCGATCAGGTCCGTCGAGCGTTCGCGGTCGCTGTTGGGGATGTCTACCGGACACGGGTTGGCCGCGGATATCCGTGGCGGCGCTGTGATCGACTCGCACCCTGCTGCCTGGAGTTTGGGGGCAGAGTGAGCGGGTACGTGAAGGCGGTGATGGCGAACGAGCATGTGCGGGGAGGGCGCTCCGGTGCCGGGGGTGAGCAGGTCTCGGTACTGCTGATCGCGGATCCGGGCGAACCAGCGGAAATTGCCGAACGCATCGCGGAGTACCTGCCGAAACGCCTGCGCAGCACTCACCGGCTCGCGCGCCGGTGGACGACGTGCGTGCGCCGCAAACCGTACCTGCCCGACGAGCAAGCTGATTTCGCCGACGTCATCGACACGGTCGATCCGTCCTCCGAAGAGGAAGACGTCGTCGTGTACCTCACCGATCTGCCGCGCCGCGAGGACACCTTGCCGGTGGTGGCCGATGTCAGCGACCAACACAAATTCGCGCTCATCTCTGTCGCCGGAGTCGGCGGCGTCCACGTCGAGCGTCGCGTCCGCACCGTCACTGAACTCGCGATCGCCCGCGTCCTCGGTGAGCCGGTCCTCAGGCCCGGCGCGGCGCGGCGGTTCCCGTCTGCGCGCACCGAGGGCGGCGTCCGGTACTTCGCGCCGTCAGGGCTGCGGCGACTGCGACTGCTGTCTGGGATGGTGCGCGCTAACCGGCCGTAGCGGCTGGTCACCGGATTGTCAAAGGTGTTCGTGGGCGCCTTCGCCTCGGGCGCGATCGCGTTGGCCACCAACACGATCTGGTTGTTCGCCGACACCATGGGCCCATGGCGTATGAGCGCTGCGACGGTCCTTGACGCGCCGCCCTTGGGCTCCGTGTCGTCGTCGCTGGTTTCCAAGCTAGTGATGGATCATCTCGGCCTTAGCCGTAGCGCGAAGTCCAGCCAGCGCGCACACCTGATCAGCGTCCAGGAGGACCCTCGGTTCGACCACCTCCTGCTCACCACCCACCATCGCACCCGGCAACAATGCTGGATGAGGGACAGTAGCGCAGGGCGTAGGAAGCCAAACCAAACCTGCAGCGGGCTACCGATCGGTCGAGCACCCGATCTGGCACTCGATCATCCGAAGACGTCCCCGGATTGGGCACCACGGCTGAATCGCGCGCGCTCGCTAGTCCCGATCACCCCGCCTCGTTCGACGGCTGCCGCGTCTCCTCGATACGTTGCCGCTGCCGAACCCCGTACGCCGCATCCTTGACGGCAGCGTCATCCTCGAGACCGGACCCGAGCGCCCCGCCGATGGTCGCGATGGACGCCAGCAACCAGGCCAGCGTGAGATAGTCGACGAAGTTCACCCCGTGCCCGAGTACGCGAGACAGCAGTTCCGGAGGAAGAGTCAGAGACGCGGTGAACAGCAGCAGACCGAACAGGGCCACGTACGACACGACGACGCCGATGACCTCGATCCGGGGGATGTCACGCCGGCGGGGCGGCTCATCACGCGACTGGCCCAGCAGTCCGTTAGAGCAAAAACACGATATACGGCACCGAGTGCCGAATGCCAATTTCGTCACGTAACGGATACTTGAGTATTGAACTATCCCCAATTCGGGTACAGCTCTTGGGGATAACTCGCGACGCGTTGTCGATATTGCCTGTGATTCGCTGTGCTGACAATCCCACATTCCGTGGGAAAATGACGTGCATGAGCAAGAGCGGCTTCAGTATGTGGGTTCGCGAACAGATCGATGTGCGGGGCTATGCGAGCAATGAGGAAGCTGCGCGAGCGCTCCGCGTGTATCCGTCTGAGGTTCGCCAGTGGACGTCGATGGTGCGAGCTCCGTCGTCCCCGGAGGTGCTGCGACGGGTCGCGAAGTTGTTCGATGTACCGATACACGAAGTGCTGATTGCGTCGGGTACATGACCGAGGAAGAAAGCCTTCCGGTGGATGCGGCGGCGATGTCCCTCCGTCAATTGTCCACCGATCAGATTCTTGACGAATTTCGGGGAGCCCGCCCGAGATCGGTCCATAGCCGAAGCCAGTCGGTCGCCTGCGCATGCCGGCCCAGCACCGGCCACTTGTTCTCCAGTGTCACCGTTCCGCTCATATCGTCTCCTCAGTTCCGTGGTCAACCCGAGGAGGACATGATCGTCCGCGTGGTCAGATTCCACAGAAGGATCAAGATGCTCAAACGGCAGATGTACGGGCGTGCTCGGTTCGACCTCCTCCGCAAACGAATACTCCTCAGCGGCTGACGTATTCAAAATTGATCACGGAAAGTGGGCCAGAACCACTTTTCAACCGTCGTTGACACCAAGATGCGGAGAAAGGAGCTCCTGGTGGCTGTTGGTTCGAGAGCGCAGGCAAGGTCCAGGCTAAGCGGGACGCGTACCGCCGATCTATCAGAAATACCTACCGGTTCGGGTTCGCGTCGATCGGCGTAGCAGTGCTGTGTGGTCTTCTGGCCACTATGAACGTCCGGTAGCAGACGATCAGACCACGGTCTATCGATTGCGCGGTGGAGCGACGGGGGTGACGAACCAGTCGGCTACCAGAGAGCGCGTTTCTGTCGAAAATAGATCGGTTTTACGGATCCCCGGACGGGCGGTGTGTATCGCCAGGTCGATTCCAGGCTGAGGTGTCGAAAACTCGTGTCGGAAATCTATGTCGAATAACTTCGGCGGCGGGTGTTTTCGACATATGTCGCCCAGATATCGGACGGAAGGGTTGACGATATAGGCGTGTGGCATGACACCCCACGTCGAGTCCACCATATTGCGATAACTGTGAGACCTTGCTGCCTCGCCCACGGTGGTCTCGACTCGAGCTGTCATAAACACTCAGTCCAGGCCCTCGGCCCAGGGGGCGATCGGGTGAGGTCCTCCTATGTCCGGATGGGTGTAGGAGGACCTCACCTGATCAGCTTCGGTGGGACCGTTTGTGAAAGTTGCCTGGCTCTGCGTCAGGGCTGGAATTCATCTGTTCGGGGGTTTTGTGGTGGGGTGGGGAAGAGGATGCGGTTCCACCAGGATTGCCGGTCCGGATCTTCTTTCCAGATGATCGGCTCGTCGGTGGGGGCGGATGGTGCCGTATCGGTGATCGTCGAAGGCATCGTTGACCTCCTGGGTAATTCGGATTCGGTGGGTGGTGTGGTTGCCGATTCGGGGGTGCGGTTCTTACAGGTGTGGCACTGCTGCCGTGAGGAACACGATCCCGAAGGTGATACCTGCTGTGCCGGTGAGGATTCCGATGGCGCCGTGTCCGTCGCCTGAATTGTGTCCAGCGGTGTCGGGGCGGCGGGCCGACAGGCCTGCGCCGAGAGCGGCGGCTCCGAGGAGGATGCCGAGTCCGAACATCCAGAACGTCAGGATCGAGAGGGCGCCGAACATCATTGACATGTCGCTGTATTCACTGCTGCTGATCGGTGTGTGTCGATTCCACCGGACAGGTGGGGTGGGCGCTTCGGTCTCGTGCAGGTTGTGTGGGTTCTCATGTGGGGGAATGGTCGACGTGGTCATGGTTGTGAGGCGGGGTTTTCGTGCAGGGGTGTGTGGTGATATCCGTTGTGGGGCTTACGGTTTGCTTCTCCGGCAGACGCAGCGGAAAGTGCAGCAGGAAAGGTGGGGTGATGCCTGAACCCTGTTGCGCTAGGGTTCTCGGGCATCACCCCACCGAAGGTGCGCGAGGGGAAGGCGATCAGGCTTCGATCGATGCCGGCTGCGCCGTCTGATCGGTGCCGGCGCGTGAGGGTGGCCCGGCGGAGATGTCGATGCGGCGTGGTTTCGCTTTTTCGGCGATCGGCAGGCTCACCGTCAGCACTCCGTTGTCGTAGGAGGCGGTGATGCGTTCGCTGTCGATGTCGTCGCTGATGGAGAGTTGGCGTCGGTAGGTGCCGGCGAATCGTTCAGCGGCCAGCCAGCTCACACCGTCCTCGGACGGGGCGCTGCGGTGCGCGGTCAACGTCAAGGTGGAGCCGTCGAGGTGCACGTCGACCGATCCGGGATCGACACCGGGAAGATCGGCGTGCAGGACGTAGTGGTCGTCGACTTTGTAGAGGTCCATCGGCATGAATCGTGGACTGCGGCTGCTGCCGGAACCTGTGGCGAGCAGAGATTTGGTGATCGAGTCGATGTCGGTGAAAGGATCGAAACGGAGCACAGCAACACACCTCCCATGTCGTGAAAAAGAATGGTCCCTGCCACCGTGGCGGGCGACCGAACTTACTGTGCGAGAACATGTTAAACAAAAATTCTGGCACTCGGCAAGTCCGAGTGCCAGAATTTTTGTGGAGGAATTCCGGAGGAAGACGGCGGTGTGAATCGGGTTATTCGGGTGCGGTGCCGGGCTCGCTACCGCGCTGTTGGGTGTGTCGAAGTTCGGCGTTGATACGGCGGGCTTCGGCGAGTTGATCTTCGAGAATGATGATCCGGCACGCCGACTCCAGCGGGGTACCGCTGGCGACGAGTTCGTGGGCGCGGGCGGCGATACGGAGTTGGTAGCGGGAGTATCGGCGGTGCCCGCCGTCGGAGCGTTGCGGGGTAAGGAGTTTCGCGGCGTCGAGACTACGCAGGAACGCTTGCCGCACACCGAGAATGTCGGCGGCCTGCCCCATGCTGTACGCCGGGTAGTCTTCGTCGTCAAATTTGCCGGACAGAGCATTGATCGCGCTGTCGGGTGTTTCTGCCTGAATGGGGTGTCCTCTTTCGTTTACTGGACTGACCCCCGAGGCGTGAAAAACGGCAAGGAACGGGAAAGAGCGGGCCCCCGGCGCAACGGGGGGTGGGTGAGCGGTCGCCCTGAACGTCGGAAGTACGAACCGTCCGGCGGTACGAACCGTCGGTGCCGAGGCGGTGAGCAGGCCGGTCGCCCACAACACCTGACCCGGCAACCATGCATGCGAGTTTATCGGCTGGATAACTGTTGAACTGGAGTCGCGTTTCGCTGGCCTTCGCTGCTGTGAGGATGCCGATCAGCGCGTCGTCGGGGGCGTCCGGCCCGCCTGACTGATGGCAGGCGATACGCCCCACCCAACCGCAGTTTCTCGACTGCCGCAGACAAGATGCCGGCCACAGTCAGTCCACGGGAGAGCGTGAGCTGTGGTCGCTCCGTCGGCGAAGCTTCCCCCTTCAGTTCGTCGAAGAAACGTGGTGCAAAGCCGCTAGTTCAAAGGGTAGGCGCTGTAACGGTTTGTCGACGTGGCATCCACTCGGCCAATTCTCGCGCTATCGTCTGAATTGTTTCGGTGAGGTAGTGCTCGGTTTCCCAGGCCGCGTACAGTGTTACGGCCAGTGGGGTTCCCTCGCTGAAGAGAAATGCGTGGCGCAGGTCGTGTTGAGCTGGTTCGATGACCAAAGCGCTGCCTCGTCCGGACGCGGCTAGGGCCTGAGCCATTGTGCCGGTGCTGGTAGTGCCGGAAAAGGTGAGATCGAGTCCGCGTGCCACGGCATGTTCGACCACTGTTCTCTCCACTGCACTTCCATAGCCGGGCATGATGATCTGCCGACCGGCGATAGTTTCCAGGTCGACGGCACCGTTTTCTGTTGCCCAGTCCGGGATCTCGGGAAACTGCACCATGATCGGTGTGTCGATGAGGCGCAACGAGGCCAGGTGTGGCGGCGGAGGCGATGTCCCGACAGCGAGGTCGATGCCGTCGCTGAGGGTGTTGTAGACGTCGGCGGGGCGTTCCGCGCGAATGTCGACGATCGGCGCCCCTGTTGCTGCAATGAACGGGGCAATGAAGAAATTGAATGTCGTCTCGGGGGAAGCGACGTGGAATGACGGTTGTCCTTCATACAACGTGCGCATCACTTCGGTTGCGCGATCGGATCGGATCAGGATATCGGAGGCGAGTTCACGCAGTCGGGCTCCGGCCGGCGTCAGTCGCATTCCGGCTGCAGTCCGCCGGAACAAGCGAATCTTCATTTTCCGCTCCATGGTCGCGATCTGACGTGAAATCGCTGGTTGCGATACGGAACAGTCTAAAGCCGCTGCGCTGACCGAGCCGTGTTTGGCCACTGCAACGAAGTAAGTGAGTGCTCGCAGATCCATTTCCATTATGAGGAAATGTTATAGCTATTGGCATAAATATGCATTTGACGTATCGATAGTCGCAGCGAAAAATAAATCACGACACAAAGCGCGTGACGCGTGTGGCGCCTCACTTCGCCGACGTGGGTGGTTGCCCGTGCATCCCTGGGTGATTTCGCCCATGAACTCTGATCCGAGGACGAACTTGAGTACCTCCAGCACTACACACAACTCTGAACAGGCCGCGCGTCAACGACGCTCGATGGCCGGCGCATTTGTCGGTACCGCTATCGAGTGGTACGACTTCTACATCTTCGGCACCGCCGCAGCCTTGGTTTTCGGTAAGGTCTTTTATCCCGGTATCGCGCCTGGGGCTGCGCTGATGGCGTCGTTCGCGACGCTGTGGGTCGGCTTTCTCGCCCGACCCATCGGCGGCATGGTTTTCGGTCACTTCGGCGACAAACTGGGTCGAAAGAACATTCTGGTCGTCACCCTGGTGATGATGGGTGTAGCGACGACGCTGATCGGACTGCTACCCACCTACGCTCAGATCGGCGTCGCTGCGCCGATTCTGCTGGTAGTTCTGCGCGCTCTGCAGGGCATCGCGGTCGGTGGTGAATGGGGCGGCGCCGTTCTGATGGCGACGGAGAACGCTACTGAAAAGAAGAAGGGTCTCGCCGGGGCATGGGTTCAGCAAGGGTCTCCAGCTGGCGCGATCATGGCGACACTCGTTTTCATGGCTGTCAGCCAGCTTCCGGATGCGCAATTCCTTGCATGGGGATGGCGAATTCCGTTCCTGCTCTCCGCATTGTTGGTCGTCGCCGGACTGGTCATCAGGTTGAAAGTCGAAGAGTCACAAGACTTCATCGAGGCGAAGAAGAAGGATGCGGTGGTCCAGGCACCGATCCTGGAAGTCTTCCGAACGGCCCCGACCATCGTGTTCCTCGGAATCGTGGCGTCGATCATGGGAATCTCGCTGGCCTACTTCACCAATACCTTCCTGCTGTCCTGGACGACCAATTCGCTCGGTATCGAACGCCAGATCATGCTCAATATTCTGCTGGGTATGGCAGTACTGCAGTTCATCTGGCAGCCACTCGCAGCCCTGATAGCCGAGAAGATCGGCGAACTTCAGGTGATGGTTCTCGGTCTCGGGGTCGCCGTCGTGATGGTCGTCCCCTTCTTCCTGGCGATCAACTCCGCGAACCCGGCCGCTATCGCGGTGACGCTGTACATCACCATTCTCGGTGGTTGTGCGTACTACGCATTGCTCGCGAACGCCCTCGCTGCTGCCTTCCCCGCGAACATTCGATTCACCGGGGTATCGCTTGCCTACCAACTGTGTTCATCGCTCATCGGTGGTTCGACACCGTTGATCGCCCAGTGGATTCTCAACAATTCCGATGGCAGTCCATGGGGCGTTGCAGCGTTCTATGCAGCAATGCTGATCGCCACGATCTTCGGTGTCTGGGGTCTGAGTCGTGCTGCCGCCCGGCGCACTCCGGCGCAGGTTCCGGCCGTGGTCTCAGCTAGCTGAGTTGCCAACCTTTCTACTCGCACATATTTCAGGAGTTACCTTGCGTATCGATGCTCTCTTCACGAATGGAAAGATCCGCACTCTCGATTCGGGCCGGCCCACTGCGCAGCGAATCGGTATCCACAACGGACGGATCGTGGGTTTCGACGAAGAACTCGACGGTGTCACTGCGGACCGCACAGTAGACCTCGCAGGAGCGCCGGTCCTGCCCGGGTTCCACGATGCGCACTATCACATGTCGCTGACCGGGGCCCGCCTCGCATCGCTGGATCTCCGTCCCGGAGTGGTCAATTCGCTCGACCAGCTATATCGGACCGTTGCCGCTCGTGCGTCGGAAATGCCGGCAGGTGCATGGGTACGTGGTTCGGGGTACGACCAGAACATCATCGGTGGACATCCGACTGCGGAGGCACTCGATGCTGTCGCAGGCGGACGGCCGGTGCTCCTCGAACACGTCTCCGGCCACATGATCACAGTCAACTCCACAGCCTTTGAACTGGCGGGCTTCTCCGGCCCCGTCGACGTTCCCGACTTCGACGGGGGAACAGTGGTGCGCACAGCAGACGGCAGGGCCGAAGGTCTGCTGATGGAGAAGGCGATGGCCTTCGTGTACGAACTGGTACGACCCGTAGATCTCGACGACGTTCAACATAATCTGGGCCTTGCCGGCGCACAGGCACTTCGATACGGCCTGACCTCCGCCACGGAACCAGGCCTCGGAGATTATCGTATGGTCGGAAACTCGCCGGTAGACTTCCATTCCTATCAGCAGGCCGTCGAAACCGGCACCCTGCGAACGCGTATGACGTTGATGCCGTACTGCACCACGCTCCACGACATCGAAGGAATCAAAGACCGGAGTTGGTTCGGCCTCGACCTGGGCATCAGGACAGGCTTCGGGGATGACCGTCTGCGCGTCGGCCCGGTAAAGATCGTTTCCGACGGATCCTTCATCGGCCGATCAGCAGCCATGCACCACTGCTACCACGGTGAGCCGAACAATCACGGAGTCATGCAGTTCGACCCGAAGGAACTGCGAGATATGATCGTCGGCGCTCACGAGAGCGGGTGGAGCGTTGCCGCTCATGCCATCGGCGACGCCGCTATCGACCACGTCATGGATGCCGTGGACAAAGCTCAACGTCGCACTCCGCGCCCGAATGTCCGGCACCGGATTGAACACTTTGCGCTCACCACCGATCACCAGATCGCTCGCGCAGCATCATTGGGTCTGATCGCCGTCCCTCAGGGAACGTTCATCTCGGACTTCGGCGACGGCATGATGGATGCCGTCGAGCCGAAGTTGGCACCATTGATCTACCGAATGAAGTCACTGCTCAATGCCGGAATGATTCTCCCGGGCTCCACGGACGCACCCGTCTCCGACGGGAATCCCCTGGTCAGCATTCACGACATGGTCAACCGAACCACGGCGTCAGGTCGCGTTCTCGGACCCGATGAGAGGCTGACCGTCGAGGAAGCGGTACGTGCCTATACCTATGGATCTGCTTATGCCGTGGATCAGGAGAACGACAAGGGCACGCTGCGTACCGGTCAGCTCGGCGACCTCGTTGTCCTCTCGGACGACTTGTTCGAGGTTCAGGTCGAGAAAATCCGTGACGTGACCGTCGGTGCCACTGTCATCGGTGGCGAGGTCGTGTACAGCGACGGAGTCGCAGCGTCCTGAAATTTCGGTACCGGTGTAGCGAAATTCTTCAGGTTTGCAGTATCCCGGCCGCGGAGCCGGTATGGACGACGGGATCGGACCTGCGCCGTTTTCGGCGCTGTCAAGTTGTTGAGATCGCCTGATCTGCGATGATGCGGTTGTGTCGACGTACAAGGGATACCGGTTTCCACGCGAGATCATCTCCCACTGCGTATGGCTGTATTACCGGTTCACGCTTCCACTCCGGGAGATCGAGTTGCTCATGGCCGCCGGCGGGGTCGAGGT
The DNA here is from genome assembly GCF_005938745.2 of Rhodococcus sp. KBS0724. NCBI lineage: Bacteria > Bacillati > Actinomycetota > Actinomycetes > Mycobacteriales > Nocardiaceae > Rhodococcus > Rhodococcus sp. KBS0724. Next base: position 104,016 of record NZ_VCBX02000002.1, on the reverse strand, counting down.
GTCGTACGAGACGGTCCGCGCGTGGTGCGTCCGGTTCGGGCCCGAATTCGCCCGCCGGCTGCGCCAGGCCGAGGACAAGTGGCATCTCGACGAAGTGTTCGTCAAGATCGGCGGAGTCAGGAAGTACTTGTGGCGGGCAGTCGATCAGCACGGCAACGTCCTCGACATATTGATTCAGGACAAGCGGGACGGTAAAGCTGCGACCAGGTTCTTCAGGAAACTACTGAAGAAGCAAGGCCGTCGGCCTCGGGTACTGGTCACCGACAAGCTTCGCAGCTACCAGGTCGCGCACCGGAAGACGAGGTCGACAACTGAGCACCGGCAAAACAAGTACTTGAATAATCGATGCGAGAAATCCCATCAACCGACCCGGCAACGTGAACGCGCGATGAAAGGGTTCCGCTCCGTCGGTGCAGCGCAACTGTTTCTGTCCTCGTTCAGTCGCATCGCCCCGCACTTCCGCCCGCCCCGCCACCGGATGAACGCCACCGACTACCGCACCGAACTTGCTATCAGGTTCCAGGTATGGGATCGGGTTACCGAAATGACCGTCGCTGCCTGAACGACTGCTCAGGTGTGAAGGCCTACTGCCCTCGAAAGCTGCTGTATCCCAAACGGATTGACAATGACGGGTGAGGAAAGTCGCGATAGGGGCGAGCACTTTTGTCGCAGTCGTGATCGCGGCCTGTGCTTGCTCGCCCGGCGATGACGCCGAATCGCGGATCCTACCGTCTTCGTCCAATCCACCCAGTTCTCACCTCCGCCGGCTCCGGATCACCGATGCCGTCCCTACCGCTGAGCAATTGACCGTCCTGTACAACGCCACCACCAACTACTCGATACGTGAGGAGGACCACGCACGACTCTCAGAGGGCCCCAGCGACCCGACGAGCTTGCGAATCGCGCGGGCTTGGGGCGCTGCCCACACCTCAATACATCCAATTCACCATCGTCGAACCCATCGGCCCAGACATGGACAACGGGAGTGGTCAGGGCCGCGTCGAAGGCATGGGTCCTTACTCGGTGGGGCCAATCCGCTTCGTGCGTTCCAGCAACGAGTGGAGTGATTTTGGGGATCGGTTGTTGATCTCCTCCGCGACTGCCAAGAGTTTGTCGATGCTGTGCGCTGCCAGGTCGGTGAGGTGCGGGAAGGCATCATCATCGAGACCATTCGCACAGTAAAGATCGATAAGGGCGGCCGTGGCATCGGCGGACCGGTTTATCCGGCTTTCGCTTACCTGATGAAGTGTCTGCCGGTCCAGATGGCTGACGACAAGGCTCGCACCGAGCTCGAAAGCGTTCATCATCGGAGCCGATGAGACGTAGCTAGAGACGTCGGGCTGATCTTGCTGTGCGCCTTTGTTAACCGTCCGCGGTTAACAAAGGCGCACAGCGCTATTTGATCCAGGCCTCATCCAACAGAATGATGCTGTCCAGGCTCGGCATCAGTCCGTAGACGTTCTCACTCCACGGCACGTAGTTCGCACCAGCACCCCAAACCATGATCGGCACCTGCTCGTTGAACAACGTCTGCAGATCAGCCAAGGCAGCCTTCTTGTCCTCGGCTGTACCAGCGGCCTGAATGGCGTCCAGGGTGGCATCCATCTCCGGGTTCGCAACTCCGACGGTGTTATTCGCAGACGTGCTGTACAGCGCGGAGTACAGACGCAGGAACGGCGCGGCATCGAGTAGCCCATTGCCGCCGAGCGCCAAATCGTAGCTGTGATCCGCGTAGAGTCGCTTGACCATATCTGCGGTGCTCGCCGCATATTCGACGTTCACCGTGAACCCGACCGACTGCAGCATCGCCTGTACCGCTAGCGCAGCAGCCTGGCCGTTGGGATCCGACGTGCCTACGTAGGTGATGTTCCCGTCGTAGCCGTCCTTCTTGGCATCGTCGAGCAACTCGCGAGCCCTCGCAGGATCCAGCCTCGAAGGTTCGATATCGTTGTGCCACATGGACCACGGCTGAAACATCTCCCCACCGGGCATGCCTTTGCCGCCACGAGAACGTTGATCGAGGACATCCGGGTCGATCGCCAGGTTCATGGCCTGCCGAACTCGAAGGTCCGCACCCGGGTGCCCTGGACGATTGTTGATCTGGCCAACCATCGAGAGGCTGATGAACTCGGCGTAGCCCGGGAATTCACCCTTCGCGACTTCGACGGTCTCGGCGTTGCGGAGGTAAGCCATCTGAACACCGCCAGTGGCGAGTGAATCGATTTTCGCCTGTTCGCCCTGAATCGCGACAAACTTCACCTGGTCCAATTTCGGTGCGCCGCCCCAGTAGTCAGCCCTAGCGCCGAGAACCAATTCATCCGGAGCCGAGAACCGCTCCACTGTGAATGCACCAGCCCCGACAGGTGTGAATGTTTCTGCTGCATAGGAACTCGGCGCAACGATAACGCCGTGCCCGAAGCTCAACATAGCCGGGAACTCCGCCCACGGACGGTTCAGCGTAAAGACGACATTCGACGGACCATCAGCCACGGCGCTCTTGACACTTGACGTCCAGACTTCATTATTTGCGCCGCGTTTATCGTTGTAGCGGTTGATACTTGCCACTACTGCCGCACTGTCGAGCGGAGTACCGTCACTAAATTTGACGTTCTCCCGTAGGGTCAGCGTCCACGTGAGATTGCCGGGGTCTTCAGTGAGACTTTTCGCGAGTTGTGGATCATAGCTTCCTGTTTCGGCGTTGTACCGGATCAGCAAGTCGTAGATCGCCGCCAATTCGGTCCCACCGGTCGCTCCGGTCACCTGAGTCTTGGCCGGATCCAGGCTCGTTACCGGGGCGTACGACGCGTACGTCAGTGTTCCACCTCTGACCGGGGCACCCCCGTCACCTTGATTGCCGAGAATTCCAGCCCCGACTCTCGCCGCGGATTCCTTTGCACCACCAGCATTTTCCGCTTCCTGACTTGTTCCCTCAGCACAACCAGCCAGCAACATTCCGCTCGCGAAGGTGGCTACCACCAACTTTCCGAACCGCACACGCTTTGTTCGAGTCATATCTTCTTCCCTCACGGTGTACTTGCAGAAGTATCGGACGGCGGAAATTACATGGGGGCTGGTCGGCCTGCACCGACCGTGCAACGCCGAACCTTCCGAACCAGGCCGGTATGGTCGCTCAGAGCGCGGTGATTGGTGCACCGCTCGTCCCACAACGCAATGTCGTTATTGCTCCAACGCCAACGCAATTGGAGACTGGGCTCTTCGAGACCACGACGGAGAAGGTCCAGAATGGTATCGCTTTCGCGGGGAGTCATGCCAACAAGATTCCGTACGTTCGATCCGCACATGAACAAGGCTGGGCGCCCCGTTTCCGGATGCTTGCGAACGAGAGGGTGGTAGACGCCGGAGAAGTCCGAAGCAACCTTGTCCCACACTTCCTGCCCGAACTTCTCGATGGTGATCTGTTCCATCAATTCTCCCGGATGGACGTACTGTTCCAGCTCGAGAACAAGACGCTTCATGGGTTCCGACAGGTTCTCGTATACCTGATACAGGTTGAGCCACATAGTATCTCCGCCCGCATCGGGAGCATGACGCATCGAGAGCACACCAAAATCAGGAGGCGTCTCGAGGATTGCGACGTCGGTGTGCCAGAGATCTGCCTTGGGCGAGCTGTTCGGGCCGTCCTCGATGAATTCCATCGGTCGATCGAGTCCGCGCGCACGAGTGGTCGGGTACACGTTCGGAATGCCGAAGTTCGACGCAAATGCTAGATGCTGCTCGTCGGTCAGATCCTGGTCGCGGAAGAACACGACCAAGTGTTCGCGGATTGCTTTCGAAATATCCTCGAATTGCTGTCCCGAGAGCGGTTGAGTCAGGTCGATACCACTGATCACGGCACCCAAACTCCGGGTAACGGGCGCAACCGAAATCGTTTCGTATTCCACAGCGATCTCCTCAAAGATGGATCTGCCAAAGGCAGAGACGACAAAACAGACCGGCGCACTCGAATAGGTACGCCGAAGAGACCGATGCCTCCATGTTGGAGACACCGATAATGTTGCAAAAAAGGAAGATTCGACAGTTCGCGAATCTCGGCTGTTGGAGTTAGATACCTGGACTGTGCGGAGCAGTCAACGCAGCTACGGACATCTCGATCAGATGTGTCACCATGTCATCGAAAGAAGCGGCTCCGCCGAGCAGCCCTTCTTCCTGACGCTGTTCGTATGCCGCAAAAGCAGAAACGATCATGTTCATGGTCAGATCCACTCGAGCAGCAGCTGCTTCCTCCGAGAGATGCACCAACGCACGACGAAGCCTCACGATAACTTCACGACTCACATCACTGATATCCGCAAAATCGCGGCTCGTAAAGTCGACCCGTGGTGTCATGCGCGCCGAGAATCTCGCGTAATGCGAACCCTCCGTGGCACTCCGGAGATAATCCGCAAGGGGTAGTACCGACACTTCGATCAGTGAACGAATATCGTCACCGCGACCTTCGCGGTCGACAATTTCCATGTAGGCACTGCGTACCTCGTTCAGTTTCGCCAGACGGCGGCGAAAAACCGCAAGGAACAATCCGTCCCGGCCACCGAAGTAGTACTGCACGGCGGACGCATTCTTTTGTCCGGATTCGATCACGATTTCACGCAGAGAAACCTCGTCCACACCGCGTTCGGCGAACATCCGATCTGCTACATCGGTGATCACGTCTCGCGCCGGACTCGACTTACTCATGTAATGGACCATATGATGCAGTACATTAAAAGTCAACGGAATCGAAAAGATTCTTGTGACTTCGAAGCCACGTAACCCATTATCTGCGTGCAGTTTCGGCGTTCGCCGGTCTGGGCGAGGGGTCCAGGCCTAATTCGCCGGTCACGAATTGGACTCCGGTGGAAAACTGTTCCTGACTGAGAAGTTCATGATCATTCGGCGATCGGGAGACGATTGTGTCAGTTGAAAGCATCGCGACGGCTGACGATCCGGCACCAGAAAAATGCATCGACTATCGCCGACAAGACGGTGTCACGACATTACTGAATCGCCGACCCCAGCCGTTCTCGCCGTCGGTGCCCAGGACATACTCGGTACCCCGGATATGCCCCCAGGGCAATTGCGCAGCAACGTGTTGCGCCAACCATGATGACGGCGCAGTCGATCGTGGACCACGACTCCGGTCATCGGATAGCCGGTGATCGCGTGTTGCCGGTGCGCTGCAAGTAGGGCCCGTCGGCATTGAGATGCTTGCAGTTTTCGGTCTCACAGGCGGGGCCGGATGTCGGTAACTCGGCAGGAGCCCCGCTGTCTGGCGCCTCCACCAGCGCGCCGAACCAGAGGTGGTCATCGGCGTGACCGAATCCGTGTCGGTGACCAGAAGCTGGATCTCTAGCCCGTGATGGACCTAGTCGAGCGGGAAGATCTTCTCCTGCTCGTCGGCACGTCACCGAACCTGCAGCTGATGACTAGTTCTCTGCGGCGGAGGGCGACGCCAATAGTGCACTCGGACAATGAGACTGTTAACGCCGGCGTTTCAGATTTTGGCGGTCACCGTACTGGAGACGAGAGAACGCTGGTGGCAGGTGTTTCCGGTGTTCCTGACTCCGCTGCGATCGACGATGGTGTGTCGTGGCATCTTCGCGATACAACGGACCAGATGTCACCTATCGGAGCAGCAGACTCGGCTCGAGTTGTGTTCGATCTGGAACCAGTGTTCGGGTGGGCATTGGTGAGCGGGTGCGGAGTGGGGTCGACCCAGTAGTGGTGTTGGCCAAGGACCCTCGGATTGATGGCCTTCGACGTTTCGGATATTGGGCTGCAATTTTCGCATTTGATTTCGTCCGTGTAACGGCTCGAATTTGGGGGTTGCCAAATCCGTCGGTGTAACCCACACTACAAGTGCATCCAAAACTGTATGCACTTTGCGGAGGTTATATGTTGACCATGCAGCCCCTTACTGACGCTCGTCCACTCTCGATATCCGACCAGCGGCACGTTGAGGTCGTGGACTTCTTGCACTACGAAGCTGAGCTCCTCGACGATCTCAACGAACGTCGTTGGCTAACTGAGTTGGTCAGCCCGGATATCGAGTATCAGGTTCCTGTCCGTGAGACTGTCGAACGTGCGCGGGGCGCCGGCTTTTCGACTACCACATTCCATCTCAAGGAGAACCTCGGCTCGCTTAACTCGCGAGTGACCCGCGGCGAGACGAAGTATGCATGGGCGGAAGACCCGCCGTCTCGTGTGCGCCACTTTGTCACCAACATTCGTGTTCGTGCTCACGAGAGCAACAACGGCGATCTCTTGAGGGCAAAAAGTAATATCTTGATCTACCGCACGCGGCAGTCTCAGACGAATCCGCAGATGCTCTCGGGAGAGCGCGCAGATGTATTACGCAGGGAAGACGGCCAACTTAAGCTTCTCCGGCGAGTTGTCTACCTGGATCTCAGCGTTATCGGAACGCATAACCTCTCGCTCTTCTTCTGAACTTCCCACCACTTTCTCGAGCGGCTCACGCGCTCGCCGATTTCCAGCCAGGAGTGCATGTATGAACCCTGCAGCGAACGAGACTGTTCTTTCGCCCCGAGTCCAGGAACTGATGGACCGCATCGACACTGGACTGCTCGACGGAAAAATTCCCTCCGCGATCATGGGGAATCCGGAGGTCTACCAGGCAGAACTACGCAAAATTTTCGGGCGCGCCTGGGTGTACCTCGCCCATGAATCCGAGATCGAGGCCAACGGTGACTACGTCGTTCGCAAAATCGGTGAGGATTCGTTTGTCGTTACCCGCGACGAGATCGGCACGATCAACGTTCTGTTCGACGCTTGCCGTCATCGTGGTGTCCAAATCTGTCGTTCCGATTCGGGTAACTCATCTCATTTTCGCTGCCCGTACCACGGTTGGACATACTCCTCCGACGGGTCGCTCGTCGGTGCACCGTTGTGGAAGAACGCCTTTGGCAATATGAGCAAGGAGAAGAACGGGCTTGCACGTGCCGCGCAGGTCGAGTCATTTCACGGACTTGTCTTTGCCACCCTCGATGCGTCAGCACCGCCGCTGCGCGAATATCTCGGCGGTATGGCGTGGTACCTCGATCTGATATTCGGTCTCGACAAAGACGGCGTAGAGGTCCTCGGCAAGCCCCAGCGATTCATCGTCGACGCCAATTGGAAGTCCGGTGCCGACAATTTCTCCGGCGACGACTATCACCTCGGTACCTTGCACAAGTCGGTCTGGAGCATCGGTGCTTTCCCAGTTCCCTTCAGCGAGAACATGATGGGATATCACATCCAGGCCTCGCCGGGCCATTCGCTGTCGTTTTCGATGGCGGAATATGCAGATGAGCCGGGCCCCAACTTCTTCGGCTTCCCCGAGTCGCTCGCCGAGCACTTCGACAGCGTGAACATCTCGCCCGAACAACTCGAGGTTGCGCGCCGCTCACGGGTCTTTGTCGGCAATGTCTTCCCGAACTTTTCCATTCTTGCTTTACCGATGACCGAGGACGGCGCGAATCATGCACCCACCGGAATTCTGACGATTCGCACGTGGCAGCCCAAGGGGCCCGGACAGATCGAGATCTGGAACTGGTTCGTGGGTTACAAGAACATGACACCTGAGCAGAAGGAACGCACCTACCAAGCCGGACTCGGCACGTTCTCGCTCGGCGGGTCCTTCGAGATGGACGATACCGAGCCGTGGCTCAGCGTCACGAAGAACGGCGGATCCGTTGCCGCGGAAGTCCTCGACTTCGAGTTGAACTACGAGATGGGAATGCCTGGAATAGGCATGGCGACACCGGTTTCCGATTGGCCCGGTCCAGGCAAGGTGTTCTGGACCCGTTATGAGGAGGGTGTTCAGCGCAACATGTACCAGTTCTACGCGGACATGATGCGCAAGGGTCCTGGCGAGTGGCCGGAGTTCGAATTTTGAGCGAGGTGTCGCAGACCGAATCCGAGTTGCGTGAGCGTTATCGACTTGGCGGTCTGCTGGGCAAGTTGACGCCGGGTAGCGCACCGGCTGTCGTGGTCGTAGACCTGCAGTACGGCTTTACCGATGCTCGATACGACCCCGGATTCGACCTCGACGACGTGGTCGCGTCCACGAAAAAACTGGTGGACGCGGCGAGGGAAAGCAATGTGCCGGTCTACTTCAGTACCATCTCCTTCCCCGAGGATGACGGAATCGGTGCTACCTGGCTTCGAAAGATGCCGGCGCTCAGCGGGTTACGTAAGGGGGAACGTGCTATCGAGATTGACCAACGCCTGGCAATGCGCGAGAACGAGACATTGGTTGTCAAGCAAACCGCCTCGGCTTTTGCGCACACGAGGCTCGCCGAAACCCTTGCCTCGGCGGGTACAGATACCGTGATCGTCACCGGTGCAACAACTTCAGGTTGCATCCGTGCGACAGTAGTTGATTCCTGCGCCGCAAACCTGACGACATTTGTTGTCCGTGAATGCGTTGGCGACAGGGAAGTTGGACCGCACAACGCGTCACTCCTCGACATCGACGCCAAATACGGCGATGTCATTTCACTCGAAACAGCAACAGACATAGTCCGAAAGTCCACAGTCAGGGGGTTGTCATGACACTCGCAACGGAATCGACACTGTACCGAGCGCCATCGGTAAATGCTCCGGCACGTGTGGTAGGTGGCACTCCGGCACGGCTCATTCTGCCCGAGGTGGCCACGGGGAAGTGGGGGTTGTCGAACGAAATCCGCCACGGATTCTTCGGTCCCGCTGTTGATTCGGCCGAATTCCTAGCGGAACTCGAGAAGTCCGGTCTCCGAGGGCGCGGCGGTGCCGGGTTTCCCGCGTATCTCAAATTTGCCGCGGTAGCACAAGCTGAGGGTGAGAGCGTCGTCGTCGCCAACGGACATGAAGGTGAGCCCGCTTCAGTTAAGGATCGGTGGCTTCTCACGCACCGCCCACATCTGGTGTTGGACGGACTACTGATCGCAGCCGAGGTGACGGGGTCGTCCGAGGCGATTGTGTATGTCTCCGACCCGGATGCCATTGGTGCTGTTAATCAGGCAATACGGGACATCACTGCTGCTGGACTTCTTCCAGATGGCGTGACACTTCGGACGCACCACGGAGAGAACACGTATGTTGCCGGTGAAGAATCTGCAGTGTGCCAGTCCATCAACGGATTTGTCGCCAAGCCCACAAGTAAGCCCCCCAGGCCCTTCCAATCCGGGGTGCGAGGGCTCCCGACATTGATCAGCAACGTCGAGACACTCGCGCACGTCGCGTGGATCAAGCGCTACGGCGCGGACGAGTTCGCCGCAGTTGGGTCCGGAACATCTGGGGGTACAGCACTATTCACTCTTACCGGGGCTGTTGCCGCGCCGGGGGTGTACGAGATGTCGCTCGGGTCCCCCATGTCGGAACTTTTGAGGGCAGGCAGTGCAACCGGAGATGTCGGCGGGCTGATGATCGGTGGCTGGTTCGGGGGCATACTCTCCGGCGGCCACAGTGATCTCATCTGTTGCTACGACGCCATCCGGGCAGCGGGAAGTGGCCTCGGCTGCGCGGCGGTCACTGTCCTCGGTGACAACGACGACCTTCTCGCGATCGCCGGCGAACTCAGTGCCTGGTTCCAGTCGGAGTCAGCGATGCAGTGTGGTGTGTGTGTCAGTGGTACGACCGCGATTTCTCGCACTTTTCGGCAGGTACTCAGCGGGGATACTTCGCCTGTCCACCATGAAAACCTGCTGCGGTGGGGGACGAGCTTGAGTGGGCGCGGTGCGTGCGCATTTATTGACGGCGCCGCGACTCTGGCCCGCACTGCCGGCGCGGAGCTGCTGCGCCGCAACAGGGAAGAGGAAGGGTCTTGATCATGCGCGTAGCGGTCGATTCCACTAAATGTGACGGGTATGGCACATGCTTCGACGTGTGTCCTTCGGTCTTCCAACAGGACGACTGGGGATACGCGTCGACGGCCAATTTCGGGACGGTGCCCACGGAAGACGAACAGAAGGCTCGCCGCGCGATCTCCCTGTGCGCGGAGAGCGCAATCCGAGAGATTTCGTAGACGGCGCAATACCGCCGGATCTGCTGTAACGCAAGAAAACAATTGAAGGAGCACAAGTTGTATTTGGGTCTCGAGAAAGGCGTTGCGTTAGTCACTGCAGGGTCGCGTGGGATCGGCCGAGCGATAGCTCATCGGCTCGCGACAGAAGGCATGACTGTTGTCGCGGCATCTCGTTCGGTGAGTGAACCCGAAATTGTCGGAGATGGTCGGATTGAGTCGTGGGCCCATGATCTCGGCGACAGCGACGCCACCGGTCAGCTCGTCCAGAAAGTGGTCGACGAGTTCGGCAGGCTGGACGTCGTGGTCCTGAATACACCTGGGCCTCGCATTCTTCCAGTTCTGGACACGAACTGGTCGGATTGGCAGCTCGCGCACGATCTGCTGCTGCGCCCGGTCGTTCAACTGGGTAATGCAGCCGGGGCGGTGATGCGTGGACAGGGTGAAGGGTCGATCATTTTGCTCTCGTCTACGTGGGTACGGCAACCGGCGCCCGGTGGTGTCTTGTCCGCGTCGTATCGTTCGGCCGCGTCGGCGTATGTCAAGGCACTCGCCTCGGAGCTGGCTCCTATCGGGGTTCGCGTGAATCAGGTGATGCCGGGTGCGACGGGAACCGATCGAATGCAGGGCATCCTCGAGATGAAATCGGCGAACAACGGCACAACTATTGAGGAAGAGGTCGCGAAGGTTGTCAAGGACGTCCCCCTCGGCCGTTGGGCAGAAGCCACCGAAATCGCCGACTCTGTCGCGTTTCTCGCTTCACCGCGGGCTTCTTTCATCACTGGTACTTCGCTTGTCATCGACGGTGGAGCGGTACGAGCAGCACACTGATTCGGGTCAAATCGTCCTTTCAGTAACACCATTAGTCAGGAGCGCATGCAATGTCGAAGACGTTGACCGAGAACTTTGTCGAACAATTCAAGCTATGCAAGGTCACGGCCGATGAGACGGTGGGCATCATCGCCGAGCTAGGCCAGAAGGACGAGTATGTGGCTGCGGCAGTTGCTGCTGCCCGGCAGCTCGGCGCGAGTGCACTTGTGCTGCACGCCTCCAGTTTGTCGAGTCCTATGCTTCCGCCCTATGCAGCGGACGGGCGTGAGGTCGCACCGTTACTCGCGGCAGCGGGTGAGTGCGATTTCGTTGTTGACGTCACTGTGGGTGGCCTCATCCATTCGGACGTGCGGACTCGTATCACGGGCAATGGTAAACGGATGCTGTTCGTTGCCGAGCCCGCCGACGTGCTCGAGCGACTGATGGGGGACGGCGATCTACGAGGACAGGTCGAGATCGGCGGAAATGCGCTGCGCAACGGCAGCAAGTTACACGTGACATCTACTGCAGGAACAGAACTCACGGCAGATATCGCGGGGGAAGACCTGCCGATCACGCATCAGTGGGGCTACGTGGACGAGCCCGGGCGCTGGGACCACTGGCCATCCGGGTTCGTGGCGTGTTTCCCGAACGATCGCACCGCGGAGGGACGGATCGTCCTCCAGCCCGGTGACGCGCTCATCCCGTGGCAACGCTATGTCCAGGACACCGTGACGATCGAGGTCGAGAAGGGCTTCATCAAGAGTGTGTCGGGCAAGGGCAGCGATGCGCACCTGCTCAATGACTATTTCGAGGCGTGGGACGACAGCGAAGTGTGGGCGCTGAGTCACATGGGGTGGGGTCTACTCGAGCGCGCCCGCTGGTCCGCGTTCGACGTCTACGACCCACGGACTCTCTACGGGCAGGAATTACGTTCCACCGCAGGAAACTTCATGTGGTCCACAGGTTCCAATCGTTTGGCCGATCGTGAGACCCCAGCCCACCTCGATATCCCGATGCGTGGCTGCACCGTGGAGATCGACGGTACCGCGGTCGTCCGCGACGGAACCCTAGTTGGGGAGTAGACACAATGGTCAAGAAAGCAATCGAACAGGCCATTCTCTCGATGGCCCGTGATTCGGAGCTGCTGGCGGCAGTGAAGCTTGATCCCTCGCGGGCACCGGAATTGCTGGGTGTGGACCAGGAATGGGCCGAGACCATCATCAGTGGTAACCGTGATCGGCTGCGAGCAGTCGGGCTCAACGACGGCTTGACGATACTGGTGAGCAGATGGTTCAACGACGACCTCGGCGACTCGACCAATCGTGGTGCCTTCATCGTGGACGAGACGATCCCGGTTCCGGTTCCGAGCCTCCCGGCCAATCTGGTGTTCGCTGGCGGCTGCTCACACGTCCCGGATCTGTTGGCCCGCCCGGACATCGATCCTGCGGACGCTGTGGAGCGTCTGCTTGTGGGTTACGCCAAGCTCAAGGACGACCTTGCGGCAGCCGACCCCGATGTCATCCTCGTATCTGCGGATTGTCATTTCCAGAGCTTCGATACCGGTCACTTCGTTCTCGGCACCGGGGAGAGCCATGTGGGTTCGATGGAATTCTTCAAGCGTCCCGATCTTGAACTGGCGCTGACTGGGCAACCGGACTTCGCGAAGGTTCTGGCCGACGCGGTGCGGGCGGCAGGCCAGGAAGTCGAGGAAGCGGAACGGGTCGAGCTCGATCACGGGCTGATCGTGCCGTTGCGATTGCTGCTCCCTCGTCCGGATCTCCCCGTAATCCCAGTCATCACGCAGCCGGCTCGGACATTCTCGCCGTTCAACGCTCGGCGATTCGGTGAAGCGATGAGGACTGCGATCGAGGCGTCGGGGCTGAAGGTGGCTTTCCTCGCTACGGGTGGGTTGTCACATTGGCTCGATCCCGGTCATTTCGGGGGAGTGGACGTGGAATTCGATACATACATTTTGAAACTCCTCGAGACCGGACGAGGTCTCGATCTCTGTTCCCTGGAACCGTACCCGCTTCTAGAACACGGCCAGTACGAAATCATGAATTGGATGATCATGCTCGGTGTCCTCGGGCCTGGTGTTCGTGGCGATGTGTACACCTACGAGCCGATGGAAGCGTCCGGAGGCGGTTGGACTGTTGTAAATATGGATCTTGCGCGCGCTGCGGCAGCGAAAGAGTTTGCCGTCGAGGGGAAGTCGTCATGACGGGGACCCGGATCCTGAGGGTCGGATTGACCCAGTGGCATGCGACGACCGATGTCGAGGTCAATCTCGCAACCGCGATCCGGTTGATCCGTGAGGCAACGGACAACGGTGCAACTCTGGTGGTCCTTCCGGAGAACGGACTCATGCTCGGGTCGAACGTGCAGATGCGTGAGGCTGCGTTGAGCGAGGATGCCGAGCCGATTGCCGCATTGCGCCGTGTGGCCCACGAACAGGACGTCGTGGTGATTCTCGGTGGGATGAAGAACCGCACGGAGGAGGGAGTCTTCAACTCTGCACTCGTCATCGACCGTGACGGGACACTTGCGGGACGCTACGACAAGATGCATCTCTTCGATGCCAATATCGACGGACAGTCCTTCGAGGCGTCGACGGTCGAGCGTCCGGGTTCCGGTCCGGTCCTGCTCGACATCGATGGGGTTCGCATCGGACTGACTATCTGTTACGACGTTCGATTCCCCGAGCTGTCCCGGGAACTCGCTGCCGCTGGCGCCGAAGTACTTTTGTTTCCATCGGCTTTTGTGCAGTCCACGGGTGCGGCGCACTGGCACGCGTTACTTCGCGCACGGGCAATCGAGAACCTTGCATTTGTTGTCGCCCCCGCCACGGTGCATTCCCCGAACGCCGAGTCCACCGATGCATTCGCAACTTACGGTCACGCACTTGCCGTCTCACCCTGGGGGGAGGTGCTCGCCGATCTGGGCTGCTCGCCTGCTGCGGTCACTGTCGTCGAGCTCGACCTGAGCGCCGTAGCAACAGCGCGAACCAAACTGCCCGTGCTCAAGGGGCGCCGAGCTGCCGAAGTATACGGATCGGGTCCGAAAGTCATTACGGCCGGAGCACGAACGAAGGAGCCGATCTGATGGATAATACGGTCCCGGAACATCTTCCGGCAGGTGTAGTCAGCGCCGACGACTGGAACGGCATCGGCAACGAGTTTGCCGGCGTGCATTTTCGTAAGGTGTTCTCCCGTAATGGGGAACGGCTCGAGTTGTATGTACCCAGGACGGGTTCCCGAATACTCATTGACGCTATGGCATTAGAAGTGCTTGCTGATCAGAAGCCCGAATTCTTCACACAGCTGATCGCGGAACGACTCGGATCGGCAGGCGACTGAGCATGAGCAGTAACGGGATTCGACGGGGAAATGCCGTTGACGATACGTACGCCACTATCAGGGATCGGATTATCGCGGGAGTCTATCGTCCGGGTCTCGGTCTGTCACAGGTTCAGCTTGCCGCCGAGTTGGAGGTTTCGAGGACACCGCTTCGAGAGGCGTTTCGACGGTTGGAGGCTGAGAATTTGGTGATCAACCAGGCCAATCGTGGTGTTGTCGTTGCGCCACTTGAACTCTCAGATGTGGAGGATTCGTATGCGGTCAGGTTGCTCGTAGAGCCGGCACTTATCTCGGCGATTCTCGGCGAGGTTACCGCTTCTGATATCGACGCGATGTCGGTGGCGCTCTCGAACATGCGTCGCCCCGGCATTTCGCCACGAGAATTCCAACTGTCTCATTGGGAGTACCACCGGGTGCTTCTCGGTCGATGCCCGGCGGGAATGCGCGAGATGATCGAATCGCATCTGACCCGTATCGATCGTCATCAGCGCCTCTACTTCTCGCACCCGGCGGCTGTCGAGGATGTCACGACGACGGATGGGATGTTTCTGGAAGCGGTCCGTGAACACGACGGTGGTCTCGCGAGGTACCTCCTCGAGTTTCATCTTCTCGATACTGCGTTGGGGCTGATCATGTCCGGCGATCCGGGCCACGTGTTCGGATCGTTGCCGGTCGCCCTTGCAGGTATGGCGATCCGGCTCAACAGCGTCGAGAGGTTGAGGGGCGGAGGCTTCGCAGAGATCACGTGGGATCGCGGACATGCCGAAACTATGCCGGCACTTCGTACCACCAATCTTGCATCCAGTTCAGATCCGCTTGTCCGGGCCGTTAGCTCACCATCGGTTTGATGTGCTCCAGCTGAGTCGAGTGGACAAGTCGCACCGCAAATTTCACGAAAGGTACAAACATAATGACTGACAGTTACCGCGTCGGAATGATCGTTCCCAGCTCGAATACCACCATGGAAACCGAGATCCCGGCAATGCTTCGGGCTAGAGAGGAAGTGCGTCCGGAGAGGTTCACCTTCCACTCGTCCCGCATGCGGATGCAGCATGTGACACCTGAACAGCTTGCATCGATGGATGCCGATTCGCTGCGCTGCGCGGCCGAACTCGCTGATGCCAGAGTCGATGTCATGGCGTACGCCTGCCTCGTCGCAATCATGTCACAAGGCCTCGGCTATCACTGTGAATCCGAACCGAAATTAGCGCGAATCGCGAAAGAAGAAAGCGGAGTGGATATTCCGGTACTCTCGTCGGCCGGAGCCCTGACTGAAGGTCTTGCACACCTAGGTGTGAAGAACATTGCAGTGGTCACACCGTACATGAAGCCGCTCACAGCAACGGTGTGTGAGTACATCGAGCACCAGGGATTCACAGTTGTGGATTCACTGAGTCTCGAAGTTGCGAACAACCTCGAAGTGGGGCGCTTGGATCCTCAGAATTTGATCGAGCATGCTAAGCGGGTCGACACATCCGGTGCCGATGCTCTGGTGATCAGCGCCTGTGTACAGATGCCCTCGTTGCCGGTACTCGATATTCTGCAGCAGCAGTTCGACATACCGGTGGTGTCCGCTGCCGCAGCGACCACCTGGAGGCTTCTCAACAGTCTCGGACTTGATCCGGTAATCCCGCGCGCGGGCGCACTGCTCGCGCCCTGAGAACGCAACGATCCCGCCCGCTCTCTGTTCTAGGCGCTGACCCACTAGGAGTTCCTGTGAGTTTTGAAGCTCTGTTCAACCCTGGCCGCATTGGTACCGTTGACGTTTCGAATAGAATCGTGAAATCCCCGCAGAGTACCGCGACTGCGAATTCGGACGGCACGGTCAGTCAAAGGACCATCGATCATTACCGACGCCTTGGGGAGGGCGGCGTCGGGTTGGTGATGGTCGAATACAGCTATATCGATGACGATGCCAGCAAGGCGATTCACAATCAGGTCGGTGTGAGCAGGCGAGAACACGTATCCGGATTGGGATCGCTTGCAGACGAGGTTCATTCAACCGGAGCGAAGGTGGGCCTGCAGATCGCGCATGGCGGCCGGCAGAAGTTCCTCGGCACTGCGCCGATAAAGTCCGCATCGAATTCGTCGTGGGATGAAGTCGAGGCCCAGTACGGCGTTGTTCCGACTCCCATGACGATCGAGGAAATAGACGGCGTTGTTCTGGCTTTCGGTGAGGCGGCGGCACGCGCCTTCGCCTCTCGCTTCGATCTGGTCGAAGTGCACGCGGGTCACGGCTATCTCATTACCAATTTCCTTTCACCACATACCAACTCGAGAACTGATGAGTACGGCGGTAGCTTCGAGAACCGATCCAGGCTGCTTATTCGAGTTGTCGATTCGATCCGCGCGGCGGTGCCGCGCGAATTCCCGCTGAGCGTCCGGGTTTCGGTGACGGACTATGAGGACGATGGGTTTCCGATCGAGGAGATCGTAGCGTTGTGCAGGCTCCTGGAGGCGCACGGAGTGGATGTAATCCATGCGTCCGGGGGTCATCACGCAGGGATGGAGTGGGAGGTGAGCCCGTGGTATCAGGTTCGTGCGCCGCACCGGTGGGGATGGGAGATGATCAAAAAAGCCGTGTTCATCCCCGTCATCGCCTCGGGGTCGTTGGTGACGCCGGACATTGCCGCGGAGATTGTGCAATCGGGTTCCGCTGACTTTGTCTCGCTGGGGCGAGCCATGTTGGCGGATCCGGACTGGGCACGAAAGACGAGGGAAGGTAGAACTCTCGAGATAACCCCGTGTATCCGCTGCAATGACGGTTGCCTACACAGGGGATTGAACACTGGCCGGAGCACCGGATGCAGTGTCAACCCGAGCGTCACGCAAGAAGGGCGTTATCCGGTCACCACATCCGCAGATCCAAAGAAGGTTGCTGTCGTCGGTGGGGGCCCTGCCGGTCTGCGTAGCGCCGCACTGCTGCGGGATCGAGGCCACGAAGTAATACTTTTCGAACCGAGAGAACTAGGTGGCCTCCTGGGTCATGCTTCAGGATCATCTGTCAAACAGGATCTTTCGGCGCTTGTGAAGCACTTGGTTCACGAGGTGGTGCGACGTGACGTCACCGTGTTGCCGGTCGCGGCGGACGTGGACAAATTAACTGATGGCGGGTTCGACACCATTATTCTCGCCACGGGCGCTCCCCTTCGAGAAGCTGACTTTCCGATCGATACCGGGATCGTCGTGGTCAAGGCGAGTGATGTGCGCGCTGCAACACCCCTCGCCGGCAAAATCGTCGTGATCGGTGGCGGCTTGCAGGGATGCGAAGTGTCGCTGCGCATTGCCGAACTGCCGGGAACATCTGTGACTTTGCTCGAGCAAGGGCCATCACTGATGCGAGGAGGCGAAGTGTTCACCGATACCGAGCGTCTTCCGCTGTTTCTCGATGCAGCAGGAGTGAATACTAGACTGGGATCACGAGTGACGGCGGTAACTGCCAACGGTGTCCTGGTTGAGTGCGGCGGGGGTGACGAACTGATAGATGCCGACGTCGTAGTCCTAGCCCTCGGTCGAGTTTCCGGGGACAAAGATTTTGGGGAAACCCTTCGAGGGAGGGGGTTTGACGTTCACGTGGTTGGGTCGGCGGTGTCGCCGGGAAGGGTATTCGACGCAGTACACAGCGCATTCTTCGTTTCGCGCCTTATCTGACTTTCTTTCGACTCGGTTGTGGTGCGTAGGTGAGGATGAGGTTCGATGTCATTCGAGCCGGAAGGACTGGGTCGGAGTCGATCCAATAGATCTTCGCGGGTCGATTGATTCTTCCGAGTGCGTCGTGCTCGATGACGATCTCGCGACCGCGTAGAGCAATCAGCAGCGAATCGAACTCGTGATCGGGATCGGCATCGAGTACGAGTCCGATGGCAGCGTCAGTGAGATGGAACTCCATGATGCGCCTGGCCGACACCGCATTGCGAGCGATGATGGCCTCGAGAAGATCCTGGTCGAGGTCGATGAAATCGTCCGGAGTTCGCTGGTGTGAGAGATAAACGCTTTGGTGGCGGTAGATCATGGTGTGCAGTGATCTGGTGAGTTCACTGAACGAGGAGGGATATCTGGTGAGTGCGACGTCGTGGAATCTCTGGTGGGCCTGTTGAAAGTGGCGACTGTGCCCGCGATGGTTTCTCATTTCATCGAGTGCCGTACGCATCGTTTTGATGTCGTCGTCCGTGAGGCTCTCGATGATCGCCGCGATGGTTGGCGGTTCGACCAGAATGCGCAGGGCGTAGTTCTGCTCGGTCTCCGAATTGACGATCGGTGCCACGTGCATGCCGCGGTTGGCATGAGCCACGAGTAGTCCGTCCGCTTCGAGGCGTTGTAACGCCTCGCGGAGCGGGGTTCGGCTGACCTTGAATTCGGCTGCCAGTTGCTCCTGGGACATCCGCTGACCCGGCGTCAGTGCACCTGTAATGATGCGTTCGCGTAGCGTGCTGCACAGTTCGTCGACCGTGGTTCCGGAGCGGGTGCGCGAAGTATTGGCTGTCATCGGTAATCCCTCATGTGTTATCCGGAGTCGACCTTCTGCATACATTTTGCCTGTTGCCTGGAACAAAACGGGAAACATCAGCGGTGGGGCGCGTGTTGAGTGCATTTCGGACGACGCAGTCGAGGGTTGGTACCAGCGAATCTGACTGTTACATCCGAAATCTTCTTTTTGCATGACGCTCCTTCTACCTTGCTATACATTGTATTCACTTTTGCGCACACTTTTGCCCAGCGGCAAGACTGTCCAGCGGCGCCCGAGTGACAGGCACGCCGAATGCGGCGCTGCTTCGTGAGTTTTTCAGGTTGGTTTCGAATTCGTGAACTAGTAGCGGGCGGGATTGATGTCGTCGGATGTTCCTCGCTATTTGATTGGCGCACTGTCTATTTCGAAGAAATTTCCTGCGGTATTAGGTCTTCCATTTTCGTGAAATAACTCTAGACTTCCAGTAAATGTATCCACTTCTGTACACACTTTAGGAGGTAGTGCAATGCCCTCAATCCCGACACCACATGCCGGCAGGTCCGAAGCAGACGACGCAAACTTCAGTGCGTCGCCGGTTCCGAGCAGTGTCCGCCTGGGGCGCTGGCAGGTGACCATGTCGTATTGGTCTCTGCTGTCAGCCATGGTCTGGCTGTTCTACGGCGCGCTGGCCGCCAGTCTGTACGGAACCAGGAACGCGATTATGGCGATCATCTTGTCGGCAGTGGTCTACTCGGTGATCAATATTTTCACGACACGACTCGGTATACGACTCGGCCTCAACAGCACATTGTTGACAAAGACGATCTTCGGGAAATGGGGATCGGCGCTGACCGCGCTCCTTCTGGCAGCCACCACGTTGTACTACGCAGTCTTCGAATCGAGCACGCTCGCCACGGCATTCCATCTCTACTTCGGTGCCGGCGACATCCGTATCTGGTACGCCGTGGTCGTCTTGGCAATGATGCCGCTGATGTTGGGCAGTGTTCAGTCGTGGATGGGCAAGCTGAACGGAATTCTGTTGCCGTTCTATGTGATCGGGCTGGCGGCGGCAGTTATCGCTGCGTATGTGAAGTTCGGGGGAGACTCCGCGTGGCTGGATTCGGCCGGGATTGTGCCGGACGTGGCACGATCCCTTCCCGGATGGTTGTTGAGCATGATTCTCTACCTCGGTCTCTTCGTAAACATGCCGGCCACGATTGACTTTGCACGCTTCGCCAAGATCGAGGACGAAAAATTTCACGAGCGTGTGACATTCGGCTGGGTGTTCTACATCGGGCTCTTCGTCGTCAACGGAATTGCCGGAATCTATCTCGTTCAGTCGGTGCTCCCCAACGAGCCGGCGTCGGAAGTCGGTGTGGTTCAAGCCATTCTTGCCAGTATCGGATTCTTCGGATTGCTCTTCATCGTTGTGTCACAAACCCGCGTCAACAGCGTCAACTACTACCTGTCCACCACCAACCTCGAACGAATTCTCAGTACCTTCTCGTCGATCCGCCTCGCACGCATATTCTGGGTATCAGCGGTATCGGTGGTTGTCTTCCTGCTGATGTTGACCAACGTCTTTCACTATTTGCAGACGGCTCTGAACTGGCAGGGTGTTCTGGTCGTGGGCTGGGTGGGCGTTGTCCTCACGCATTTCGCGTTGAACGTACGCGATCGCCGTTTCGGACCTGTCATCGACGATGCGCAGCTACCTACCGTCGGCATCGGGTTGTTCGCCTGGATCGTGCCGTCACTGATCGGAATTTACCTTCTCGAAAGCGACAGCGTGCCTGCGCTGTTGAACCAGTCGGCGCAGCTGATTGTTCTGGTTCTGGCAGTGGTGTCGTATGTGGTGGCCCATTTCCTCACTCGCAGGGACCGCTCCGGCGCCGATGGTGGCCCCGTCGGGCGTGAGGTATCGGGAGACGGGTTGTCGACGGCACCGCAGATGTGATGGTGCGTCTGAGTTTGACAGGACTGCAACGTATCTGGTGACGTTGGAGGATTCCGACGTCACCACATTGCACGGATTGAACATAGGAGTTCGGAATGGGTGTTTTGGACGGGCAGGTTGTTGTCTTCACCGGAGCGGGTGCGGGTATCGGCCGATCGGTGGTGACGCGTTACCTCGCAGAAGGGGCGTGTGTCGTTGCCGTCGATATTTCCGAGTCCGTGACGGAGTTGCGCGCTGAATTCGGTGAAACGGTCATACCTGTGGTCGCCGATGTCGCGACGTGGGAGGGCAATGTCGCTGCAGCCAAGGTGGCATTCGACACGTGGGGCCGGATCGATCTCTTCGTCGGCAATGCCGGTATTACCGACAATGCCCGACCTTTGGAAGAAATTTCGGGTGCCCATTTGGCGAATGCGTTCCATGAACTGTTCGGCGTCAATGTACTGGCCCCGATGTTGGGGGTGCGGGCATGCCTGGACGCACTCATCGAATCGAAAGGTGGTGTCATCCTTACCGGTTCGTTCGCGAGTACAAACGCAGCAGGTGGCGGTGCGCTCTACACGGCATCAAAACATGCGATACACGGACTTGTCCGCCAACTTGCCTACGAACTTGCGCCGGACGTACGGGTCAACGGGGTAGCGCCCGGTGTCGCTCCAACACGTCTACGTGGAACCGAATCACTCGGTCAAGAAATGGCAGACTCAGTCCTCGAAGGCACCGTGAACATGCTGCCCACTCAGGAAATTGCCCCGGTCAGTGCGTATGACGGGTTGTTCACCATGCTTGCTTCGCGTACCGATTCGGTTGCTATGACGGGAACCATGGTGACGGCAGACAGTGGGCTGTCCATTCGTGGAATAGCTAGGCCCGGGGGGCGTGTCGGTCATCGGTAGTGCTCTGCAAGAACACTTTCGGTGATGGACGTCGTGCCTAACGTTGTCGTCGACTGCACATAGTTTCGCCAGCTGTCAAACATTCAGGAGTGCTACCCGTGTCCGTCCTACCCGATTCAATTCGAATTTCGCAGTCCACTGCGGAGCTCACGTCCGAAGAAATCTTTGCCGCTCACGTCGGTGGCAAACTGTCGGTCGAGACCACCACGCCGCTCGATACGCAGCGCGCTCTGTCGATCGCGTACACGCCGGGTGTGGCTCAGGTGAGCCGCGCCATCGCAGCTGACGAGACCCTTGCCGATCGCTACACGTGGACCAACCGACTGGTTGTCGTCGTCAGTGACGGCACGGCGGTTCTCGGTCTGGGCGATATCGGACCCCGCGCATCGTTGCCCGTCATGGAGGGCAAGTCCGCTCTGTTCAAGAGCTTTGCCGGACTGAACTCCATCCCGCTGGTGCTCGACACCACCGATCCCGACGCGATCGTCGAGACCCTGATCCGTCTGCGTCCGAGCTTCGGCGCGGTCAACCTCGAGGACATCTCGGCGCCGCGTTGCTTCGAGATCGAAAAGCGGGTCATCGAGGCACTTGACTGCCCCGTCATGCACGATGATCAGCACGGCACCGCGATTGTGGTTCTCGCTGCGCTCAAGGGCGCCGTGAAGGTGCAGAGCCGCGACATCACCACGCTCAAGGTTGTCATCTCCGGTGCGGGTGCAGCGGGTGTCGCGTGTGCGAACATTCTGCTCGCCGCCGGTATCAGCGATGTCGTCGTGCTCGACTCGAAGGGCATCATCTCCAGCGAGCGCAGCGACCTCAACGAGATCAAGGTAAAGCTGGCGTCGCGCACCAACCCGCGCAGTGTCCACGGCGGTGCCGTCGAGGCTTTGGCCGGAGCGGACGTCTTCCTCGGTGTCTCGGCGGGCAAGATCCCCGAGGAGCTCATCGCGTCGATGGCTCCCGAGTCGATCGTGTTTGCGCTCTCGAACCCGGATCCGGAGATTCACCCGGAGACGGCGTCGAAGTACGCGGCGATCGTGGCTACGGGCCGCAGTGACTTCCCGAACCAGATCAACAATGTGCTTGCCTTCCCCGGTGTGTTCAAGGGCGCGCTCGACGCCGGTGCCCGTCGCATCACCGAAGGTATGAAGCTCGCTGCCGCCGAGGCGATCCTGTCGGTGGTCGGCGACGAGTTGGCCGTGGACAAGATTGTTCCGAGCCCACTCGACCCTCGCGTGGCGACCGCAGTTGCGGAAGCAGTCGCGGCCGCAGCGCACGCTGAGGGCGTGACCGAATAAGGAGTTTCGGGACTGCATCGCCAGCTAGCATTGTTCGGGGAGAACGCCGAGGATTTGGTCGCTGATTCCTTGCCAGGAGCAGGCGCGTTACTTGGCACCGCCGCAGTGTCTGTTCGGCGGCGTTGACGTTGGTGTGATGCGCCGCGTCACGGATTGGTGCTACTACCGGTTCCTGCCCCCGAGCAGGCACGGCATCGATCAACCGGTTTGCTCTCCGACGCTGATCTAAATCAAGTCTTTGCCAACGATGAGGTCGCCGGAGAAACCGGCGGGTGCTGCCTGCCTCCGTTCGGTGGATGTCACCGACGCGGACGCTGTGGAGGACTTTCGCGTGGTCGCCAGGGTCGTTGTGGCGATCGGTTTCGGTGTTCGCCGCGTGACCTTAGTGGAATGCCGGACGTCTGGCGCACCTCGCCCGTCCGGTCGAGGCAGCAGTGGACAGCAAGGCTTTTCTCATCGAACGGTTGAACTCGTGCCATGGCGTGAGGTGTACTAGCGCGGCCCGGAGGATGTGCGTCCGTATTGGGGTGCCGCGGTGAGGGCAAAGTTCGTTGTCGCGTCAAGCACTGTTTGCCTTCGTATGTTCCCGCTGGTCCTCAGTGTGCGTGATGCGCGAGGTGATGGATGGTCTTGGCGAAGGTCAGGGCTGGCTGATGTTGACTTCATCGTCGGTGATCTGGAAGCTCATGAGGTCCTGACCGACGGTCAAGGGTCCGTCGTAGCTCTCTCGGGTCCGTTCGATCAGGGTTTCGTCCGGGATGCCGGCTACCCGTCCCGGGATGCCGTTGACGATGTGGCTGTATACCGCCATGCCTGGGCGGGTTGCGGTGAAGATTTCGCCTGCCTGTCGTGGATTGGTGTGGTGTGCGTAAACCTTAGGAAGGGCGGCGGGGTCTTGGAAGTCGGCGACCTCGTGAATCAGTACGTCGACGCCTGTGCCGTAGCGGATCACGTTCTCAACCGGCACGGTGTCGCCGCTGATGAGTACAGATTTGTCGGCGTAGTCGATGCGGTAGCCGACGGCCGGTTCGATGGCGCTGTTCGGGTCGTGTTGCACCTTGAACATGGTTACGGCGACTCCATCGCGATCGAAAATGACTCGGTTAGCTTCGAACTCGTGGGAAACGATCCCCGTCGTGGCAGGGTCCACTTCGGCGTCCGCGACCCGGACGTCGACGTCGTTGCGGAAGGTCTGCATGAGCCCGTCACCGATATTCTTCACGCCTATCGGTCCGTACAGGTCGAAGTTGCCTTCGCGTCCGCCGAGCGCCGGGATGAACCCGCTCAGCCACATGTCGGACAGGCCGTTGACGTGATCGGAATGGAAGTGGGTCAGGAAGACTCCGTCGATCTGTCCCAGGGGGACGCCAGCTTGCGTCAGCCGAGTGGTTGCGCCGCGTCCTGCATCGAAGACCAAATTCAGTCCGTTGGCCTGGACCAGTGTGGACATGCCGAAACGAGTGATGCTCGGGACTGGGCTGCCGGTTCCAAGCAAGGTCACCCGCATCTCGTTGCCGCTCGGCGTCGTTGCAGCTGGGTGCTGGCTTACCGTTTCGGTAGTTGTCGGCCCGTTGGAGCCGGAAACCGGTGCGGCCTCGGGAGATTGGGACGATGTGCAACCCGCGCTCATCACGCACACGACGCCTGCGAGGCCGAGCGCAATCCTGCGGGTGCGAAGCGGTGTGCGAAGAACCGAGTTTTTCATTGTTCGCCTTTCCAAGCGTGACATCAGGCTTACTGCACAGGCTTGTCATGTACGCAATGCGTACATATGTTTCGCTGTGCGTACACAATCATGTTGGACGGGTCACACGAAAGTCAACTTTTGAGTGCGTTCACGGATTTATGGCGCAGCGGGGGGAGAAAGAGTCGAGGATTCGATGGTGGACTTGGCCAGATCAACGCTCTGTATACCATCCGGCTTCAGCGCCAATTTTTCTGCCGACAAGCTGGTAAGTGTCACTACGCACTGAAATAGATTGTTGGACGGAACAACTCGTAGATTTCAACTCGCATTTACTGCCGGCGGCAGGAATCAACTCCGCAACCCCGGTAGCTTAGTCTGGGCACGCTCGATCACCCCGTCGTCAAAATCCTTGTCGCCCTCGCGGTCTGGCAGGTGCTGCCCTCATCGTGTTCGTACAATCCCGAGCGGACGCCTAGTTTGCGCAGGTTCCAACAGGGTGGTCACGTCGAGCTAGTTCGAAAGTCAATCGCGCTGAGCGTTCAGAACATCGAACGGTCGGCGCCACTAACTCCGAAGCCTGCCGGACCCGAAGTTCATCGGGTGCAACGAAAGTGGTCGACCTCCTGGCAGTGCGCAACTCGGTGCTCTCACTGATCCCTCGCGCAGGCGGTGCGGCGTTGCTTTGGGGCGTCGCGGCCCGCCCAGTCTCACCGTCGATCGCACCGGTTCACCTACTTTGCGATCGGAAGGGGCCGGTAAATTTGTCGTCGACCTGGTTGTGAGTACGGGGGGAACATTTGTTATCTCGACCCGGGCGGGTCGATGCCCAGCGGTCGACCGTCTCGGGTAGCCACCCGTCGATCGAACCTATTTGAAAATCGGCTGGTGGCAACATGTCTTTGGCGCGATAGCTTTTCATGGTGTTCACCGAGTAACCCGTCCGGGCGGCGAACTCGCCTATCGACAAACCCCGTATCGTCACGGGAAAAGAATACACCCGAACAGCCATTGAATAGACCCGAACAGGCGTACTGTGAGGGTGTCGGTAACTGTGCCAGTGAAGGGTGCGCCGGGCGAGAGGTAGGGGTCGAATGGTGACAGGTTCGAAAAAGGTGACTACTGCGGACAAGGTCAGCGGTGATACGGACTCGCGGACCGAGCTTGTCCGAGCAGCTCAGCGGTTGCTTGCCCAACGTCCGCCGAGCGGCATCACGGGTAAACAGGTCGCTAAGGAGTCAGGGGTCCATTACGGGTTGATCTATCACTATTTCGAGTCCAAGGATGCGCTGTTCCTCGAGGCTATGCAGCAACTGACTTCCGGCTACATCAAGCACCGTGACGACACTGTGGATCGCTCTGTTGCCTTGCCGCGGTTGACTTTCGAAGGGCACGAAATGTGGTGGCGTGCCGCAGCAAATTTCTCCGCGGATGGCGGTGCGTCCTACAACTCGCTGGGTTGGACATATCCGGTACTTAATCACGAGCTCGAAGCCATTCTTGCGCATCATCCCGAGGTGTCCGAGTTGGAAGCCAAGGCGCACATCGTGCGGGAGGTGTGCATGAATTTCGGGTGGATGTTCTTCAAGGAAACCTTGGCTCGCGGTATGGAGCTGACGGATGAGCAGATGGCGGAGCTGGGGCACTTCATTTCCGAAAGCTGAAGTGCCCCAGTATTCACCGACGGCAGGTTAGTGTCCGATAGGGTCGCTCGGTTGCAGTAATCGCCTGATTCGATCAGCTTCTCGGCCAGGATTGATCAGTAGCAGACCGGCGATTCCACCGATTAGTACGAGAACGCCGGAAACGATAAATGCTTCGGTGTAGCCCGAGCCATCGCCCGCCGCGTCGACGATCCAGCCGAACACAGTCGGGCAGATGACGCCGCTGAGGGTGATGACGGCGACGTAGATGCCCAGCGCGGCACCGCGCTGAAGGACAGGAACGAACTCCGATATCAAAGTTGCCCCGGTGGTGAACGCCACCAGGCCGAGTCCGAAACCGATACAGAGCGCGACGATCTGCCAGATGCCTGGGGCGAGTTGCGTGCTGATGACGATGAAGATGCCAGCGAGGGTTACGCTGCCGGCGGCCATGAATCCACGCGCGAAGCGACTGCTGACGCCATTTTTCATCATGGTTCGGGTGGTGAACGCCTGAGTGATGAGGAAGAAGATTGCCGTCAAGGATACCGACATGACGATGGTCGATGCTCCTTGCGCCGAGTAGCCCTGTGCCTTGCGTAGGAATGCGGGAAGCCAGGCTGAAACGATGGCGAGCGCCCAGTAGGCGGCCAGACCCACGCAGACGGTACCGATGTAGGTGCGACTCAGCAGCAGGGTCTTGTAGGGAACTCTGCCGGTTCCTTCGAAAACGGAGCCGCTCAGTTCGGCGCTCTTCGCTGATCCGGTGTACGGGCCGTCTTTGCCCACGAAGTACCAGATGCCCATCCAGACAATTCCGGCGACACCTACAGCGAAGAAAGCCCAGTGCCAATCGTGGTTGCTGATGACCCAGGTCAGTGCTGGTGCTGCGACGGCGATACCGCCGAAGGCGCCGACGTTTTGCAGCGCGATGGGAAAGGTACGTTCGTTGTCTCGAAACCATTGGGTGGCCGTGTGAAACGACAGGCCGGCTGACGGGCCTTCGCCGAGACCGAGCACGATCCGCGATATCAGAATGACTGCGAAACCCGGAGCCAACCAGATTGAGAACTGGCTGACCGACCAGATCGCGACCATGATGAACAGTAGCCACTTCATGCTGCGCTTGTTGGCAAGGAATCCGGCTCCAACCGCGGCCAGGGAGAACAGGAAATAGATCGAACTGGCCAGCAGACCGTACTGGCTGGCGTTGATGTTCAGATCTTCCATCAATGGGACGGCGACCAGACCGAGTACGGCTTTGTCGGCCCAGTTCACCAGGGCCAAGGCAACGAGCATGGCCGTGACGGCCCACGCCCGGCGGTGGGAGCGTTCCACAGTGGGTAGCGAGTCAGGAGGAATGGTTTCAGTGTCGCCGTGAAGAGTCATGGAGGTCAACCTTCGATGTCAGGGCTCCGTTACCGGGGCGGGGCGGTTTCGGAAAGGGAGGTTGTGTTGTCACTGGTGAGAGTGAAGTCGTCGAGGTTCACCTTCTGGGTCATGGCCCAGTATTCGAAGGAGGTCCACGGCATATTGGTGGTGACGCGACCGGTGCTGTTGCGGTACCAGGTACCGGCCGGGGAAACGGACCAGACCATCTCACCGAGTCGCTGGTCGAGCTGGTGATTGTAGTCGTTGGAGGCATGCTCGGTGACCTCGATGACGTCGACGTCGCGTTCGATCATGGTCTTGACCATGTCTGCGATGTATCGCGACCAGACCTCGGCTTGAAAGAAAATACTTCCGCCGGTCCCGATGTTGGTGTTGGGGCCGTACATGATGAAGAAGTTCGGGAAGCCGGGCACCGTCATTCCTAAGTAGGCACGGGGGTCGTCGTCGCCCCACACGTCGCGAATGGACTGCCCACCGCGACCGTAGATCGAGTACGAGGCCAACATCTTCGACGCTTCGAATCCGGTCGCGAATACGGCGACGTCTACAGGGTGGCGCTGTCCGTCGTCGTCGATGATTGCGTCCCCGTCGAAACGGGGGGTTCGACAGTTCACCAATTCGACATTTTCGCGTCGCAACATTCGGTACCAGCCGTTGTCGCGCAGCATTCGCTTGGTGAAGGGTGGATAGTCGGGTAGCACCTTCGGCAGAAGGTCTTGGCGGTCACCGAGTTCGTCAACGATGTACTGGGTGAGAGCTTCGCGCATCCGGGCATTCTCGGCGCTGATCGAGCCGTCGTCACTGTTCCACGTGGGGTCAACTGTCTGGGCTGGGCGCATGACATCGTTCTGCGAGAGCAGGGTGCGGGCACGGAACCAGCGCGCATAGGCGGGCACATTGGCCAATAACCATTTCTCGCCGGCGGAGACGTCATGACTGTAGTTCTGGACGCCGACGTTCCACTGGGGGCTTCGTTGAAAGACGGTGAGGTTCTCGACGACTGGGGCCACTGCCGGACCGATCTGGTTTCCGCTGGCGCCCGTGCCGATCAGCGCAACTCGTTTACCCTCTACCTTGACCGAATGGTCCCATTCGGCGGCGTGGAAGTACGGGCCCTCGAAGTCCGCCAGACCGGGGAGGTCAGGAATGCTGGGACGGTGGAGCAGTCCGGTCGCACTGACCACGATGTTGGCGCGAATCGTTCGTGCTCGTCCGTCGGCTGTGCGAGTCGTCACCAGCCACATACGGTCGTGTTCCGACCACTCCGCAGACAGGACTTCCGTGTTGTAGCTGATGGAGTCGGAGAGCTTTTCAGTTTCCACGCACCGACGAAGGTACGCGAGGATCTCAGGCTGCTTGGCGTAGTAACGCTCCCACTGGGAATTGGGGGCGAATGAGTAGGAGAAGTAGTGGCTGGCGATGTCGACGCCGCATCCGGGGTAGGTGTTGTGGTGCCAGGTTCCACCGGAGTTGTCGCTTTTCTCCACGACCTCGAATGCGATTCCCAGCCGTTTGAAGCGACGAGCCGCAACGATCCCGGATAGCCCCGCGCCGATGATCAGCACACGAAATTCATCGGCATGGTAGGGGCGATCAGCGGACCACTCCACCTCGCCGGTCTCGAAAAGCCCCATCTCTTTGTACAACATGGCATGTTCGGCAGCTGGCAGCACCGCCCCGCGGGCGTGATCGAGCAAGGTGTCTACCAGCGGCTGGGCTGGTTCAGTGGCCATGTCGCAGTCGAGAATGGCATCGGCGAGGTGGCCGTGAATCGCGTCGAGCGCGGTGTCGGTGAAAGTGTGGTCCCACGGGTTCGCGCCGGTGATGTGAGAACCCCAACGCTCAATGAAACTGAGATCTTCGGTGAGTTCGCATAGCGTGAGCAGTTGGCTGGGGGCGTCGCCGTCACGAAGCAGAGCCACGATCTCGGCATGTCGTTCGTTCCTGTGGTTGGTCATCGTTCGGATCTCCAGTCTGATGGGG
Source organism: Rhodococcus sp. KBS0724 (assembly GCF_005938745.2). Taxonomy (NCBI): domain Bacteria; kingdom Bacillati; phylum Actinomycetota; class Actinomycetes; order Mycobacteriales; family Nocardiaceae; genus Rhodococcus; species Rhodococcus sp. KBS0724. The sequence goes on along the minus strand of NZ_VCBX02000002.1, from coordinate 74,550 downwards.
TTTCACATTCGAGGTGTCGATGCGGCGAGCAATGCACGGTCGACGCGATCCCGCATCCAGGTGCGGGTGATGTGGTGTTTATCGGCGGGATAGCGGTTGATCACGTGTTCGCCGCGTTCGAACAGCGCCATCTGTTTGTCAGCGGCAGGTACTTGTTTCAACAGGCGCTCGCCGTCCGCGAGCGAAACCATGGGGTCGGAGTCTCCCTGGAGAAGCAGGTACGGACACGTGAGTTGGATCCGGTCCACCGATAGTTCCATGGATTCGAATACCGCCCGTACCTGCTTATCTGGGGGATTCGTGCCGCAGAATGTCGAGAGTTTCTTCGCGTAGCTGTGGCGTACCAATGTCGAGGCCATCGAGATGACCGGTCCATTGCTGCACACCGCGGCAAAGATCGGATATTTCGACGCGATGAGGATGACCAGCGCGCCGGCCATGCTGTTCCCCACAGCGGTGACGGGCATTCCAGCAGCGCGTATGAGGAGGTATTCGCACACTTGCTTGTAGGAGTCGAGCCAATCAGGTGTCAGGTAGTGCTCGTAGACGAAGCGTGTTTCGCCCTGGCCGGGTCCATCGAGGATTACCGTGAGAAAACCCTCCTCGACGAGTGGTAGGGCGGTGCCCTCCCAGTCCATCGACCAGCCGTCGACGCCTCCGTGAACAAGCGCTACAGGATGTGGACCCGCAGTGTTGGGCGTGATCACCCATGCGGTCACCGGACCGCCGGCCGTGTCGATGACGACATGTTCGTAGCGGGAGTCGTGTGCCCGTGCGCGTGTGAAATTGTCCGCCGCGGCGAGGTAAGTTGCTCGTCGCTCTGGTGTGTTCTCGACGTCCATGACTTGGCTGATGCGTTGCAGGGCCGAGGCCCGGGCGAATAATGCTGCTTGGCCCTGCACGGTTTTGGGTAGTTCAGGGTCTTCGGCGCGGGCGAGGATTTGATCGGCGAGAGATGTCGCTGATCGGCTCCAGGAATTGTTCTCTGCGGCTAATTCCATCAACCGCAGGCCGTCGCCGATCTCGATTCCGTAGGCGTGAAGTCGATGCAGCGTGAACTGCCGCAACGCGGCCTTAGTTGCTTTGATATCTGTGTCGGGCATTCCGATGTCTAGCGGGTAGCTGAACTTGTCGACAAGTGCAGTGCGGGTACCTGTGGTCATGGAGCTCCTTCGGAGAGATATAGAACCGTGTGCCCTTGCTCGGAGTCGAACCACGCTGGCAAACGGTAAGCCACCTGATTTCGGCAGGAGGAGCGCTGAAAGGTGGAGGCGATCGACTTTTCGGTCAGGCGCCGTTGGTGGCGGCGGTCATGGCGTCGGAGATGATCCGAAGTCCCACGTGGCCCACAGCTCCTCCGTCGACGGGGATGTCGACACCGGAGATCCACGAGGCGCCATCGGACATCAAGAACGAAACCAGTGGTGCTACGTCGGTGGGAGCACCGACACGGCCCAACGGGATCAGGCTCAGATGCGCATCGATGAAGTCTTGCGGAGTCTGTTGCTGCATGTCCGAGTGGATGTATCCCGGCAAGATGGCGTTCACCCGGATTCCCCTGGGGCCCAATTCCATGCTGGCGATACGTGATAGCCCTCGAAGGGCCCATTTACTGACCCCGTAACCGGCTGCGAGATGTGCACCGACACCGGCGATCGAGCTGATATTGACGATCGACCCCTCGCCTGTGGTCATTAATTTCGACATCGACTGAATAGCCAGAAGCGGTCCGGTCGTGTTGACCTCAATGAGCTTGTTCCAGTCCTCCAACGCAATATTCTCGAGCCTGCCGGCCTTTCCCCGTGCTCCGACGATTCCGGCATTGTTGACCAACCCGAAGATCGATCCGTAGGACTTTTCAAGTTCGTCAGCCAGGATGGCCCAGTCTTCAGGTGAGGTGACATCGAGGTGGCGGTAGATGACGCCCGCAGGTAAATCCCCTTCAGGTTCGAGCACATCGGTGACGATGACCGTGGCACCATCGCTTGCCATCAGCTCCGCTTCTTCTCGCCCTTGACCCCTAGCACCTCCGGTCACGACGATGACTCGGCCTTCAAGTGCTGCGTTCATTTTCTGGCCTGCTTTCTTGAGTATGTGGTCCACCTCAACCGTGCTGTGAGGAGTGACTGTCATTGGGCTCTGGTGTGACTCGAGCCACTAACACGATAGGGTTGACTGACAGATCAGTCAATAGGTTCGCCGGTGGGACCTGGATACGATGAGTGCCGCAGCCGCAGATGCAACAGTGCGGCTATCCGTACATCAAAAAGTGCTCACTTGTATTGTGTCCGAATGGATTACCGTCCCTTTTGGGGGGTGTCTCTATTGTTTTCGTCAAGCGGCAGTCACGGCGGGTGATCGATGGGTTCGTGGTGCTTGAGCATGGCGTAGAGAACATCGCAGCGGCGTCTGGCGAGGCAGATGAGGGCGGCGTTGTGCTTTTTCCTTCGGCTCGTTTCGGTCGTAGTAGGTGCGACTGGCGGTGTCGTGCAGCGCGGCGAACGCCGAGAGGAACAGGGCGCGTTTGAGTTTGCGATTACCTGATCGGGCGGGGTGTTCCCCGCGGATCGACGTCCCCGAGCGGTGGGTCACCGGTGCGATCCCGGCGTAGGCGGCCAGGTGAGCGGCTGAGGCGAATGCTGAACCGTCACCGACCTCGAGCAAGATTCGTGCGCCGGCCGAAGATCCCGATGCCCGGCATGGAGGTCAGGACCTGGGAAAGAGGGTGGTCATCGAGCATCCTCTCCACGTCCTCGCTGATTGATTTGCGTTGCTGAAGAATGGTTTTCAATGAGTCGGCCAATTTCGTTAATACGATCTCGGCAACTGTCGTTCCCGGAACGATGACGGTTTGTGTCTCGAGTGCGGCGCGGACGTCGGCGACCAACCGGGTACCCATGCGCGGTGCATGTTTGGTGGCAATCGTTGTGATTTTGCGGGTGCCGGCGTCCCGTATTCCGGTCGGGCCACCGCATCGAGACAAGATCTCCAGCACTGCCGGGTGGGCAATTCGAGGGCCGAGGACGCGTTCCAAGGCTGGGTGAATACTGGTCAGCAGGCCACGGATTCGGTTGCTGATGCGGGTGGCTTCGCCTGCTAGATCGTCGTCGAAACCTACGAGGACGCCGAGCTCGGTGAGCGTGTCATCGCCGGTATCGACCCGTCGCAATGTGTGTGGCATGGTCCGAGCGGCAATAGGCGATGATGAACGCATCGCGGGCGTCGGTCTTGGCTTGCCCGGGATAAAGATCAGCGATTCGGCGCATCGACAGACCCGGTAGATGTGCCACCTGGTGCCCGCATGCGCGGGCTACGGTGACTGGTAATGCGCCGATCGTGTTGGGCTGATCCACCACGATCAACACTGGTCCGTGCGTTGCGAGATGGTCGAACACCGCACGCAATCGGGTTTCATCGTTGGGCAACGCCTTGTCATACAGGCGAGTCCCGCGGTCGTCCAGGCCAACGGCATGATGTTCGGATTTGCCGACGTCAATGCCACAAAACACGGCATAGCTCGTGTCCATGAATCAGTCCTTCGTCCGGTTCCTGTCGGTCGCCGATCAGACGTCAATACCCGACACCCAGGCCTGCGAGGAGACCTACCATCAGATCCGGTGGCCGTGTCCGTAATGGCATCCGAATGGTCGCTGCGGGACGGTGTTTTCTCTGCTGTGATTGTTCGCAGTTCGCATCCTCGCGTGTTGCTTGCGCAGTCCGGCCCAGGCTGGGCTTGGGCAGGTAGTTTGCGGACTGATCGTTGGTGGTGGTCCCGCACGACCGATGGATGCCTGCCCTTGTCCCAGGGGACATGCGATCCCTCCTGATAGATCGGCGCCGGCGGCGTGTCGGGGCCACCACCTGCGTACTGGTCGAAGACAGTTGTGTTTGTGGTTCAAGCCCGTCCGCACGGTCAACACCTCGTAGTTCACGAGCTTTGGAGCTCTCAGAGGAAGACCGGAACCTGCGGATTGCTGGGATCGCGAACGGCTCATCGGAGGGAAGGCCATCGAGCCTCGCCATTAGGTGCCGCGGTTCTCTTTGGGTGCAGCCATGCGAAGGAGATCAGACGCAAAAGGAAGGTAGGGGCTGGTGAAACTATTCTGCGGGATCGACTGGGCCGAGGACCACCATGACGTCGCGGTGGTCGATGGTGACGGCCTGTTAGTGGCCAAGCGTCGAATCGACGATAGCTCTGAAGGATTCGGCGAGCTTCTCGGTTTGCTCGCCGAGGCTGGTGATACACCAGCCGATCCGATTCCCGTGGCGATCGAGACCTCACGAGGTCTGCTGGTCGCAGCATTGCGCGGATCGGGGAGAAACGTCTATGCCATCAATCCCATGGCGGTGGCCCGCTACCGCGATCGGCACTCGATGGCACGCAAGAAGTCCGACCATGTGGACGCGATGACGCTGGCGAACATTCTGCGCACCGACGCGCACGCGCACCGAACGCTGCCCGCCGACAGTGACCTCGCGCGAGCAATCACGGTCTTCGCCCGCTGCCCAGGACGCGATCTGGCGGCGCACCGAGGCAACCCAAGAACTGCGTGCACTCCTGCGCGAGTACTACCCGGATTTTCTCAACGCATTCGCCGGCACCGGTCACACGAACCTCGCCATGGCGGACGCACGCGCGATACGCGCGATCGCACCGACGCCTGCGCAGGGTGCGCGATTGACCAAGGCCCGCATCGTTACCGCATTGCGGCGTGCGGTAGGCAACGACGACTCGAGGACACCGCGACCCGAATCCAGAACGCGCTTGGCGCTCCTCAGCTGAGACAACCACCCTTGGTGGAGCAGGCGATGGGTTGTCAGGCGGGCGCCTTGTTGGCAACCTTGAACACCGAATGCGTCAACGCCGACAAGCTCAATGAGTCTGCGGCTGAGGCATTTCGGAATCATCCTGACTACGCGGTCATCACCAGCTTTCCCGGTCTGGGTGAGGCTACCGGTGCCAGGGTCTTGGCAGAGATCGGCGACGACCGTGGCCGGTTTGCCGACGCTCGCCGACTTAAATCCTTTGCAGGGGCCGCACCTGTCACCAGGGCGTCGGGTCGTACGATCTCGATCACTCATCGTCATGTGAAGAACAACAGGCTTGCGGCGGTGGGGTTTGTCTGGGCCTTCGCTGCCATCCCGAGGCCGGGCCCGATCAAGGACCATTACAATCGGCGCCGAACACACGGCGACCGGCATGCTGCGGCGCTGCGCAACGTCTTCAATCGACTTCTGGGTCAGCTCTATCACTGCCTTCACACCGGCCACACCTACGACGCGTCGAAGGCTTTCCCCGGCTCCGTTCATGATGCGGAACCGGCAGCTGCTTGACGACTTGCGTTGATCGGAGGTCTATCAGCGGTTCATCGACGCCACCACACCCGGCGACACCACCCCCCCGGATCATTGATGACAGGGGCAAGAAGTCATACCAGGTTTGGCGACCGCAGCCCTCATTTCAAGGACCTCCTAGAAGATAACGGGCTTCCCCTCGGTTCAGGAGCGTAGACCCGATAGTGCCCGCCGGAAAGAAATTTTCCTATCGTCTCATCGAGCGCCGACAACGAACACGTCGGCCGACACCTGCTATCGGACTGCATCCACCGACAAGGCCGGGTTCGTCGCAGCTTCGGCGGTGCGGGGTGTCGTTCGACTACGCCACCGAACACGCCAATCCCATCCATCAGCGATCCCTCCTCGGACTACACGCAATCGCCCTGCTGCTCACGGATTGACGAGGGTGCGCAGCACTATGAACGACATCCAGGCCGAAGGCGTCGACAAAATCCTCACCCGATCGGAGCCGCAGTGGAAATAACGAGAATTATTGCAGCGCAGGAAGAATGAGATTAGTCGACCGTGTAGCCGCGCTTGCGAAACCGCTTTCTTAGTCACCGACACGAGTTTGGATTATCTACGTATTGTGAGAGTGGGCAGTTGGGGGAGGGGTGTTCGATCGGTGGTATCAGCAGATCGTCGGCGCCGAAGGTGCAGTTGTCGACGGCAGGCGAAAATCTCTGGGAGGACGTCGAGGGCATGCAGGCTGCCGTTGATACACAAACTACCGATCTAGACTCCCCCAAACCGAAGTAACGAGCTAACCTGGCGGTGGCATAGCGAGGAGGCGACGACGTACTCTCGCTACATCGCTACCCCCGCTGCCTTGCCCAATAGAGCGGCGCTGGCGTGCCCGCAGTAGGCCGAGTGTCGGTTGTCGAGCGTAACTTCTTCCCGCGAGCGAGGCATTTGTGGGCAATCCGGTGAGGTCTCAACGAGATGCCTGTGCCTTCGTCTGCGGCTGGGCGGGCCCTTCGAAGCCTGTATTTAGCCGACTGGGCTCTCGGGCGAGGCGAGTTGACATCTAGAAAGTGGAGGTTCTCGTCCTACAAACGTGGTTTGACGGCGATATCCTGAGGACACAGTTTCCGAGGCGATTATGTGCGTGGGATCGCTCATCACACTGCCGCGGATCGGATGAATAGTTGGTGGCCGATGGCCGAAGATGATGATCGACGCGAAACGCAGCGCCATGTGGTCCGCCCGCTCACTGCGGAACTGCAAGCGGCGGGATTCGAAGACGCCGAGGAAATCGGGCGTGGTGGCTTCGGCGTCGTTTACTGTTGTGCACAGCCAGACCTGGACCGCATGGTGGCGGTTAAGGTGCTTAACACAGACTTAGACGACGTGGATACGGCGCGGTTCTTCCGGGAACAGCGGGCAATGGGCAGACTGAGCGGGCACCCGAACATTGTTAACATCCTGCAAGTCGGCGCCACCGAGAGCGGTCGACCGTACATCGCGATGCACTACTACCGACGAGGCTCCTTAGAGGCCCGAATCCGCCAGCATGGTCCGATTCCGCTCGATGAGCTGCTTCGGGTGGGAGTGAAAATAGCAGGTGCGGTGGAGACTTCACATCGACTTGGGATCTTGCACCGCGATATCAAGCCCGCGAATATTCTGCTCAACGACTACGGTGGACCGGCGTTGAGCGACTTCGGTATCGCACGCATCCCGGGCAGCTTCGAGACCGGCACGGGGATCGTCGCCGGTTCCCCGGCATTCACCGCCCCGGAAGTGCTCCGAGGAGATCCACCCAGCCCTGCCTCGGACGTCTACAGTCTGGGCGCGACGTTGTTCAGTGGCCTGACCGGGCACGCAGCCTTCGAACGACGCAGCGGTGAGCGGGTGGTGGCACAGTTTCTGAGGATTACCGCCCAACCCGTTCCGAACCTACGTGAGCAGGGCATCGATGACGACGTGTCCGCAGTCATTGAATGCGCCATGGCGGCGGATCCGCAGGACAGGCTCTCGCTCGCGGACCTGGGAGACGAACTTCGACTACTTCAGCTCCGCCGCGGTTTCATCGTTGATGAAATGGCACTGCACGCCGATCAGAGTGCACAGCAGTGGAAAGATTCCCCTGCCCCAACAGGGCCCCGTTCCACGGAGCGCGCCACCTTCGGTCAGCGCCGGTTCTCGTCGCATTCACTTCGGGGCACAAAGGGGAAACTTCCGGTCGAGCTGACCAACTTCGTCGGGCGCCGGCGTGAGTTGACAGAGACCAAAGCAATGTTGGCGTCGTCGCATCTCGTGACACTGACCGGAATCGGTGGCGTCGGTAAGACCCGTTTGGCGTTGCGGGTTGCCGAGAACATGAGACGCGAATTTGACGACGGGGTATGGCTGGTGGAGCTGGCAGAGCTGTCCGACGGGTCGTTGCTGACTGAGGTAATCGCCGGTGAGCTCGGACTGTGGGACCACTCGGCGATGTCATTGCATGACGTGCTGTTGGAGTTCTTCCGCTCCCGGGAATTGCTGCTGGTGCTGGACAACTGTGAGCAAGTCGTGGACGCAGCCGCCGAGCTTTCCGGAACCTTGTTGCGTGCGTGCTCGAGGATGCGAATCCTCGCCACCAGCCGTGAACCCTTGGGGGTCGATGGAGAAGCGGTGTTTCGAGTACCTCCGCTGATGGTGCCGGACCCCGAGCAGCAGTCTTCCTCGCAGGGCTTGAACAGTTATGACGCAGTCACGTTATTCGTCGACCGCGCCGCCGCAGCCGTCGCTGGATTCGAGCTCACCGACGACAACAAGATGGCGGTGGCTCAGATCTGCCACCGTCTCGACGGTTTGCCGCTGCCAATCGAGTTGGCGGCAGCGCGGCTACAAGCGATGTCTCCGCAGCAGATCCTGCAGCGGCTCACCGACCGATACGCACTACTGACTCGTGGAAGCCGGGTCGCTCCGTCACGGCAGCAAACCTTGCGGCTGTGTATCGACTGGAGTTATGAGCTGTGCACATCGGTGGAGCAACGGGTGTGGTCAAGATCGTCGGTATTCGCCGGTAGCTTCGAACTTGATGCCGCGGAACAGGTTTGCGGTGTCGGGCTGGATGCCGACGTACTCCTCGACGCGGTGACCACGCTGGTAGACAAGTCGATCCTGATACGCGAAGAATCTGGCAGGGTGGTCCGGTTCCGGATACTTGAAACACTGCGCGATTACGGACGCGAAAAATTGCTGCAGAGCGGTGAATATCCGCAAGTGCAACGGCGGCACCTGGATTGGTACGAACAATTGGCACTTGCTGCAGAGGCCGAGTGGATCAGCTCTCAACAGCTGCAATGGATCAGTCGGTTGGGGAGGGAGCAATCGAATCTGCGGGAAGCTCTGGAGTTCTGCGCGACGCACGCTCCCGATATCGGGCTCCACATCGCCGCTGCGCTGTTCCCGTTCTGGCTTTCCCAGAGTCTATTTGGTGAGGGTCGGCGATGGCTCGACCGTCTGCTTTCCCAGGATCCGGAGCGTCCGACCGTCGTGAGAGTCAAGGCGCTGTACGCCAACAGTATGCTGGCCGAACTACAGGGGGAGCTTCCGATAGGGGTCGCTCGGGTGCAGGAGGGACGCGCGCTCGCGGCACGGTCGGCTGACCCGGTGATTCATGCGGTGGTGGCGTACTCCGACGGTGTGCTTGCGCTCTTCAGCGGTGACCTTCGGCGTGCGTCCTCGTGCCTACACCATGCTCTCGCGACGTTCGGCTCGTGGGACGGCCACCTGCTACATATCGGAGCATTGCACATGTTGGGGATGGCACACGAACTCCTTGGCGAAATGGATCAAGCACTCCACTGCTACGAGCAGGTGCTCGCAATCACGGAAGTGCGTGGGGAGGCGATGTATCGCGCATATGCGCTGTGGGGCATGGGTATGGCGGTGTGGCGGCGGGGTGATGCGATTCAAGCAGGCCAACAGCTCGAACAGTCGCTGCGGCTGGCCCAGAAAGTGAATAATCCACGCACCGTCGCCACCTGTCTTGAGGTATTGGCCTGGATCTCCGTAGATGAGCGCGATGCGCATCGCGCCGTCGTGCTGATGTCTGCCGCCAAGGAGATGGGGAACTCCATCGGCGCCGCCGACGTGGTGTTTCCCGCCATGCTCGTCGACCACGAGCGGTGCGAGCAATCGAGTCGACGAGCGCTCGGGGCGCGAGCGTACAAGACAGCACGCAATCAGGGGCGACGACTAGGCCTCGATGCCGCCGTAGCCTATGCCCTCGGAGAACGGACTCCGGCGCCTAGTACTTTCACTGACGAAACGTCACCGAGACTGACCAAACGGGAGCGACAAGTCGCCGGACTGGTTAGCAAGGGGTTTACCAACAAGGAAATCGCGGCTCGACTCGTGATCTCGCCCCGCACGGCGCAAGGCCATGTGGAGCACCTTCTGACCAAACTCGGATTCACATCTCGTGCACAGATCGCCGCGTGGGTAGTGGAACAAGCGAGCAGCAATCGCTAACAGTTACAAAAATTGACGTAATAATGCCCTGCGGCAATCAACGAGATAGCGAATCGTCATCTGGTGGGTGACATGTCCGAGCAGTGCATCAACGCTTGCAGGCTCATGCCGGTATTGGCGATTTCGGTGGCCCGGGTATGGCGCAGCTGGTGCGGAGTGACCATGAGAACAGTTCCGTCCGGGCCGCGTAGCCCGGCGTGCTCGGCGGCGGTGATCAGCTCGATCCCGCGCAAACGAATCATCCAGACGTGCGACCTCATTCATACTCGTGGCGTCGATGAACGGAGACAATGACCGCGGGAGAGGCTGGTCGAGTTTCGGGGCGTTCGCGGCGAACACCAGTCAACGAGCAGATGCTTGATCCCAGCCCCGTTCGGTGATGTCGTCAAGCAGGTTACGCAGGCTTAGCACTGCCGACTGGACATTAAGTGAAGTCGGTGATCGTCGCACAAAGATCAGACCCGGCCAGTGTCGGGTTTCGAGGAGGTGGGTTCCACGATCCGTGCGACCACAGCGAGGCCCTGGAAACACGTTGCCGTCGACAGCATCGAATCCGAGGGGGCGGTATGCGGCCTGTACCCGACACAAACACCTTGACAAGCTCCCCATGGGGCTTGACTGGACCGCGACCTGTGGCGCAGTAATGACCCCTGAGGGCTTCTTTACTGCGCCACAAGTAGCGATTGCATCGGTGGCCTGTCCTCAATGGGGCAGCTACCGCTGTGTCTCGGGCATTCGCACTACAATTTGGTCATGCTCGTCGGTGATGACCAATCCGCAGGACAGCCGGCTGTTGTCCAGGCGGTCACACGCGGTGGCCTCGAGCATCTCGTCCTCGTCCTCGTCGACCGCCGGGAAATCGTTCAGATTCGACTCGTCGACGTAAACGTGGCATGTTGCGCACATGGTCTGACCACCGCATTCGGTGTAGATGCTTGCGACCCCGTTGCTCAGCGCTCCTCGCATAATATTCGTGCCGGGATCGAGGTCGAGGATAGTTTCCTGACCGGCGTGACTGATATAGCTGACTTGTGCCATCTTTGAGCTTCTCTCTGGGGACTGCGGGGACTGGGCCGGACGTTATTCCAAGCGAAGGGCCTGCTTCGGACATCGGTGCAATGCCATACGCACCTTGCGGTCGAGTTCCTCGGTGTACATCACCCGCCGAAGATGCCGGTTGTAGCGGTACGGGCGATGATGGCGCCCAGTGGTTTTCCCGGAATCTCGTGGCACCGGCGCTAGCCCTGCGTAGGAGGCGAGGCGGTCGGGGGAGGCGAATGCCTCGATGGTGCCGATCGCGGACAGGAACTCCGCCCCGAGGCGCGGACCCATGCCCGGCGTGCTGATCACGATCTCGGCGAGTGGGTGCTGGCGGAACCGGCTTTCGATTTTCGCGTCCAACTCGACCAGCAGCGCGTTGAGGCGCAGTACGTCCCGCGCCAGGTCCGCGACCAGTTCGGCGGCGAGTTCCTCGGCCGGCAGGTGCACCGACTGGGTCTTCGCCGCGTCGACTGCTGCGGTGGCGATCTTCGCAGCGGTGGTAGGTCGTAGACCCTGCGAGGTGAGCAGTGCGGTCAGGCGGGAAACTCCTGCCCGACGTACCGCTTTCGGTCGCTGGTAGCGGCTGAGCAGGATCACCCAACCGTGGTGTTCGGCGATCTTCGACACCCGCTCGAGGGCCGGGCAGACGGCGGTGAGTTGTTGGCGGAGTTGACTGATCGTGCGAATGCGGTCGGCGACCACGTCGTTGCGTCGGGTGATCAACATCCTCATCTCCGGCACCACTGTTTCGTCGGGTTGCAGGTGGGTGAGGTCGCGCCGCATGCGGGATTGGTCGGCTATCACCCGCGCGTCCTTGGCGTCCGTTTTTCCTTCGCCGCGGTAGCAGGCGGAGGCGCGGTTGACGGCGCTACCGGTCAGGTACTGCACACTCTGGTGATGGTCGAAGAGTATCGCCAGCAGCAACGACGCTTCGACGGCGATCAGATCCACCGTCCACGCCACGTCGGACGCCACCGCGCGAGTCAGCCGAGCAACTCACGAACGACGGAGCCGCGCCCCTTTGTGCAGGGGAGGGGCTCCGCTTTCGTATCTCTGGTCTGATGCGCGTCGAGCACGCCCTAAACCCCGAATGTCTGGTGGTGTGCGGTATTTGAAACGAGACGGGTGGCGCTCAGGCGTGGGAGCACGGCGCTGATCAGCATCGCTGCGGCGACAGTGAGGTATCGATCAATTGGTGCGTTTTCCGACGCCGATCTCCATCAGGTCTTCGCCGACGATCAGGTCGCCCGAGAAGCCGGCGGCCGCGGCCTGCCACCGTTCAGCCGGGTTATTTCCCGGCGCGAGATGCGAGAGGACCAGTGTTTTCACCCCCGCTTCCTCGGCGACCGGACCGACCTGCTCGATCGTGGTGTGCGAGTGCAGGAGGTGTTCGATGAACCCTTCTTCTTCTGGACTGTACGGCGGTTCGCCGTAGAGGGCTTTGACCCAGTCGGCGTCGATCACCTCGTGGACGAGGATGTCGGCACCGGTGGCCAGGGTGATCAGGTTGGGGTTGGGCGCGGTGTCGCCGGAGAAGACGATGGACCCGTCATCGGTGTCGAACCGGAAAGCGAAGGCGGGGTAGACGGCGCCGTGATCGACGAGGGTTGCGGTCACCCGGACGCGGTCATCCTCCATCACCAGGAACGGGTCCATGACCGGGAACTGGTTGGTATTGGCCCGGGCCCTGACTTCGGCGGGAATCTGAATGTCATGGGTGCGAATGAGCTTGTCGAGGCCGGGTTTACCGGAGTCCCGGAGCCGGTCGTTGATGTCGGTGGCGTACGCCTGGGTGAGATAGTTGGTCATGTCCACCGTGCCGGGGGTGGGGTTGTCGGGGTTGACGACCGGAATGTCGGTGGTGCCGGAGATCGGGGGTAGGGCGCCCCGGTCGCCGGGTCCGTAGACTTCGACGGGTGCCGGACCGGGCAGGCCGTGATACCAGCCGGAGAGCACGATGTTGAAGTAGTCCATGGTGTGATCGGAATGCAGGTGCGTGAGGAAGACGCTGCGCAGGCCCTCGTAACCGTGGAAGTCGCCGTCCTTGCCGAGGTTGGCCAGCCGCAGTTGGTGTGCGACACCCATTCCGCAGTCGACCAGGTAGAAGGAGCCGTCCACGACGACGGCGGAGGCGATCCCGTGGCGGGTCTGGTCGCCGCCGTTGTGGGGGGCGATCCAAGTCATCGGTCCGCCGGCGGTGCCGAGCAGGGCCAGTCGGGTGCGGTGCGAGCGGGCGTTGTCGACGTAGTTGAAGGTGTCGGTGCTCGCTGGGGAGGGGGTGTCGGCGGAGGAGCACCCGGCCAACGCGGTCGCGGTCCCGAGTGCCATGACGCCGGCGAGCAGTCCGCGGCGGGAGAGCGAATGTTGGTGAGCTTCATGGATGAGGTTGCACATCGAAATAGTCCTTCGCTGAAATTCGGCACGGGGGCATCGGCAGGTCTGTGTGAGCAGCATTGTCGGAGCGCTCCGTGAGGATTGGGTGACGACGGTGGTGCGGGCCGTCGAAGGGGCGCCAGGTGCGCCGATAGCGTGGGTGCTTCAGGAAGCGAGCGGTGCGGACTGGGCGGTGGCGGGGTTCTTCGTCCCGGCGCGTTCGCGTTCGGTCATTGCGCCCCACACCCCGTGTGGTTCGGGGGTGTCGAGGGCATGGGTGAGGCAGTGCGACCGCACCGGGCAGTCGCCGCAGATCTTCTTGGCCGCGTTCTCGCGGCGGATTCACTGTCCGGCGGTTTCGCCCTCGGGGGCGAAAAAAGTCGCCGAACAGGTGAAGCGGCATCGGGCATGGAGTTGCCAGTCCCAAAATTCGGTGACGGCGATGAGCTTGGCCTGCTGCCGCAAGTGCAGAGTTGACGGCTCTCCTCGGGCCCGGGCGACGGCCCGCCGCGGGACACACACGGATCTCGGCGGACGTGATTGTCCGCGGCCGGCCTGTGGGGTGGGTGCGCCACGCTCACGCTCCCCACCCTCACCGGCCGGTGAGGGTCAGCGAATTCCTACGCGGGGATGGGGTTGCCCCGGTGGGTTTCGCTGAGTTCGGCCGGGCGCGCCGACTGTCCGGAGCCCGGGTCTTTATGAAAGGCACCGTTTTTCATGATGCCGACGATCTTGGCCTGGTCCTGCAGGATCGTGATGTCCTCGAGGGGGTCACCGTCGATGAGGATCATGTCCGCGTAGAACCCGGCCTGGACCTGTCCGAGGTCGTCGGGCATCCGCATGATCTGCCCGCCGAGCGCGGTGGCCGCGAGCAGGGTGTCCTTCGGGGAGAACTCGAGGAGTTCGACGAAGTGCTGCAAGTCGCGGGCGTAGGTGCCGTGTGGGGTCCAGGCGAAGCCGTAATCCCCGCCGGGCAGCACCCGGATTCCGCGTTCCTTCATCCTCTTCAGCGCATCGATCGCACAGTCGAGTTCGTGCTGGTATCCGGCAGCTTCGGCGGCCTCGGGGGGATACCCGAACGCTTCGGCGTCGTGCAAAGTGGCGACCAGCCAGTTCAGCCCGGGTGCGACGAAGATGCGGTCCTTCTGCGCTTCGAGCATGTCCAGGCCTTCTTCGTCGGTGAAGGAGGCGTGGTAGATGATGTCGACACCGTTGCGCAGCGACATCTTCACGCTCTCCCCGGACCGGGCGTGGGAGCACACCCGCAGCCCGCGGCGGTGTGCTTCGGTGACCGCGGCAGCGGTCTCCTCGTCCGAGAAGTAATTGTCCTCGGCGTGTTGGTTGCCGGTGATCTCCTCGCCGGACATGCTCAGCTTCACCAGGTCCGCACCCAGGTCGACGTTGTTCCGGACCGCCTTACGCATCTCCTCGGGTCCGTCGGCGAAGGCGGTGATGCCCTTGACCAGGGCGCCGCCGGTGACCGCGATCTCCTGACAGTTCGCCAGGTAGCGGGGTCCGGGGATCTGGCCGGCGTTGATGGCGTCGCGGATCACCACATCGAGTCGCGGCTTGGCGGCGGCGGCACCGACACACATGGTGTAGCCCGAATCGATGTAGGTCTGCGCCGACCGGGCACAGAGCAGGGTGTGTTCTTCGACGCCCATCGTTCCGAGACCGGGAAGGTCGGCGGAGTTGACCCAGGAGAAGTGGGTGTGAGCATCACACAGGCCCGACATCAGGAACTGGCCCTGGCCGTCGATGACTCTCGCGCCTTCGCGAGGAAGATCTCCGGTGCCCTTGCGGACCTCGGCAATGCGTTCGCCTTCGACCAGCACTTCACCTTCGTACGGGTCGGAGCCGGTGGAGTCGAAGATCCGAACGTTGGTGAACAGGATGGACTGATCGGGGGTGTGGGCTGACGTCATTGTCGCCACTCCTTTCGTCGGAGAAGCTCAGGGCTTGTTCAAGAATTCCTGGAGCCGGTGGGTGAGAGCAGTTGGATCTTCGAGGGAATGCCAGTGGCCCACCCCGTCGAGCACGTGCTTCTGCGCGTTGGGGTAGATCGAGAGCAGTTCGTCGTTGACCGCGACCGGGCTGACCTTGTCCTCGTCGCCGGTGAGCAGCAGAACGGGGGCGTCGATCGACGCGAAGTCGGGTTCGACGGCGGCGGCGAGGGCTTCGCAGGCGCACGCGTAAGCCTCCGGGTTCTGGCCGAGGAGCAGTTCGCGGACCAGGGCCACCGATGTCGGGCGGGTGCTGTGCGTTTCCTGCGACAGCGCCGCTGCGACGATGGTGTCGGCGACGGCGGACATGCCGCCCTCGCGAACGGTGCGGGCGCGGGCGCGGGTGGCGGTCTTGGCTGCCTCCGGCTGAGCGCGAACCGCGCCGAGCAGCGCGACCTTGCTGACCCGCTGCGGGTACTTGGCGGCGAAGGTGTTCGCGACCAGGGTGCCCATCGAGTGCGCGACCAAAGCGGTCTGCTCGATGCCCTCGGAGTCGAGCAGTTCCCGCAACTCCTCGACCCAGTTGTCGATGCTCGCGGGCCCGGCGAACGGGGAGCGGCCGTGACCGGACAGGTCGTAGCGCAGCACGGTGTGGGTTTCGGCGAGCGTCGCGACCTGCGGCTCGTACACGGTGGTTGCACCGCCGAGGCCGTGGATCAGCACGACCGCCGGCCCGCTGCCGGTCTTCTCGACGAACAGCTCGCTGGTCCCGACCGAGATGAGGTGGTCCACCGTGGCCGGAATGCCGATGCTGTTGCGCAGCTCGCCCAGGCCGGGGGCGGAGACGATCACCTCGTCGCCCTCGACCAGGTACTTCGGCGGGTCGAAGCCGATACCGACGCCGACGGGAGTGCCGGTGGCGATCACGTCACCGGGCTCGAGGGTGATGCCCGCCGAGAGCGTCTCGATTATGGTGGGCACGTCGAAGATGAGCTGGGCGGTGTTGGTGTCTTGCCGCAGTTCACCATTGACGCGGGTCTGCAGCTGCAGGTCGTTGATGTCGATCTCGTCCGCGGTGACGGCCCAGGGGCCAAGCGGGCAGAACGTGTCGAGGGACTTGCCGATGAACCACTGCTTGTGGTCGCGCTGCAAGTCGCGGGCGGTGACGTCGTTAATGAGGGTGTAGCCCCACACAAAGTCCATCGCGTCGTCGCGGCTGACCTTGGAGGCACGTTTGCCGATGATGATGCCGATCTCGCCCTCGTAATCCAGGGCAGAGGTGATATCGGTGTGCGGGTCGACCGAGTCGCCGGAGGCGATGACCGTGGCGGCGGGCTTGGTGAAGACCACCGGGTACTGCGGCACGTGCTGGCCATCCGCGGATCCGGTCGCGTCGAACCCGCTCTTGGCGAACTCGGCGGCGTGCTCGGAGTAGTTCCGCCCGACGCAGAACACGCTGCGGTGCGGGGTGATGGGGGCGAGCAACTTGCCGCCCTCTGCGACGGTGCTGGTGCTCAGCCGGCCGAGTGCAGCTGCGCCGCCGGCGATGATCTCCTGCAGCTCGCGTACCGGGACACCGGTGTCACCGAACCGAACGGGCAGTGCAGCTCCGTTCGCGTCCACAGCGCAGACGGCCACGCCGTTCTTACCTTGAATCCGCGCGAAGCGCATGAAACCTCCTGTGAAACCAATGTGAACCAAACCGAGTTACGGTTCGTATTGGTTACGATAGGTCTATTGATCTGTGATCGTCAACACTCAATTTTTCCCGATAATGGCAAGCATGACGTAAATCGGCCCCTATAATTGGTCTCAATTGGTTCATCGAGAGGAATTACTGTGACCCTGGCTGTAGGCCCCACGGCGGCCGCCCTGCGGCACATCGAAGCCCTCGTCGTCGAGCAGCAGTTAGGCCCAGGGGACAAGCTGCCGACCGAACGGGAACTGGCCGCCGACGCCGGTGTCAGTCGTGCTGTGGTCCGGTCCGTCCTCGAAGAGCTTGAACACCGTGGAACCGTGGTGCGGTACGTCGGTCGGGGCACATTTCTCTCCCCCCGGGAATCCCACCCGGAGACGGCGAACCATCCCAGCCCCAGCGAAATCATGAGCTCGCGGCTCATCCTCGAACCGGAACTGCTCCCACTCGCCGTCGCCGCAGCGACCCGCGACGACATCGAGGAAATGCGGCGCTGCCTGCACGGCGGGGACGGCGCCCGATCCTCGGAGGAGTTCGAGAGGTGGGACACCGCGCTGCACCACAGCTTTGCGCTCGCCACCCACAACATCGTCCTGATCGGGGTCAGTCAACTCCTCATCGATAGCCGTCAGCAACCGATCTGGGGCGGCCTGAAGAAACGCACCTTCAGCCTTGAACTGCACCGTGAATACTGCGGCGAGCACGAGGACATCGTCGAAGCCATCGCCGACCGCGACCCGGACAGCGCCCGCACCGCGATGCGCGTGCATCTACGACACGTCCGTACGACTCTGCTGGGGGACAACGCCTGACCGACCGCTGCGCCACTCACTAAGGATCGGAACAGGTTTCGGTGGTCGAAAGGGAAAACTTACGAGTCCTTTGTCGCGGACTACTGATCGGAAAATCGCTGAACATCGACTCGTGCCGCCACGACTCTGGTCAGTTGCCGTGCCCAACTCGCCCCGCAATCAACAGCCCCCGGCACCGACGTGATCCGCACAGTTCCTGGTGGATCACCACACCCCGAAGCGGTGAGGAGTACACACGCTGCACTAGGCGCAGCGCACCACCCATCGCCCCGCGAACGCGCGGGCCCGGTCGCCCTCAACGCCCGAAGTGACTCAACGGAACCATCTTTCGATCTCTGAACGGTGTGCACAGGTTGTTCTTGGCTGCGCGTGCCGCATTGATGATCTCGCAGCATCTTGTAACGTGATACAACCACGATTGATGCACGCGGGTAGGAAAATTATGGGGGAGCGATGGCCGAGAATTTCGTCCGACTTCTGTTCGACGACCTTGACGATGCCGCGGCGAGCACCAGGACATCGTCGACGCCATCGCCGACCGGGACCCGGACAGTGCCCGCACCGCGACGAGGGCTCATCTACGGCACGTCCGTACGACTCTGCTGGGGGACGACGCCTGACCAGACCGCAATGCCACCCGCCACGACGGAGCAGGTTTCGGTCACCCCGTTATATGCAATGCAACTGCATGGCCCGAACCTTCAGGGAACGCCCATCGTTACTCGCGATCCATCCGCTCTTGTCTGCATCATCGATCGACGTCGACGGACAGGCCGATCTGTAGTGCGTGCAGCATCGGTATTGTCGATCTTACCGCCCCCTCGATCCGGTGAGCCCATCGCTGCAATATCAGCAACCGAAATCACGCCGCAAAAACTCGCAGAGAGATCAGCTCGGCAAGAGCTGGTATGCAAGGACCACGACGGCGTCTGTTGCTTCGGCGTGTAATCCACGTGCGTGCGGGCTCAAGTCCCGTTGGGCTTCGCAAAATCCCTTCTATACTGCATCAGTTGTTGCGGCCAGGACAAAACTGCGGCGTGACTATTGAACCCGATGAGAATCTCGTAGTGATCTGCGACCGGTAGGCATTCGACGGATGTCCTCAAGCCGCCGAAGCGAGACCGGACCGGTGAGGCCGCAACAGCGTGGACAGATCCCGAGAAGCGCATCTTGAAGAGGACATCGCATATTTACGTTCAGCCGACTTCACCGCGGGGCGGAGGTCTCGGATTGATTTCGCAGTTGAAAAACCGGTATCACTGATTCACTAGCGATTGTTTGAAAGACCACCCCGACTGGCAGGCCGACCTGCAGGTCTATCCCGTTGGAGCCGATCAGGTTCGTATGCATGAGAGGTCCTTCGTCGAGCTTCACCACCGCAACGACAGTACGTTCCTCGGTGAAGGACTTGCTGTATTTCTGATGCACGACAGTCCATGTATGCAGGGTTCCGCCACCGCTGGCCGTCACCCAGATCATGTCTTGCATGCCGTGTTGGGGGCAACATCCTGCAGGCCAGAATGATTCAGCGCAGATACGGCAGCGGTAGATGAGCAGGACATGGTCACGACATGCGTCCCAGAATGGTTGATCGATCGCGTCTTCTACGACGTCACCCGGTAGGGGCCGGTCGACGGGGATCATCGAGCTGCACCCAGGATGAGGGCGGCGTGTGCCCAGGATCCCTGTATTCCGCCGTTCCCCCCAGATCCGCTGACCAGGCATGTCTGCGCGCCGACAACCTGATTGCTCGGTGCCTCACCTCGCATCTGAAGAATCCCTTCGCTCAGCGGGGTAAATCCGGTGGCATAGAATCCGGATAGTTGACCGCCTCCGGTATTGGTCGGGATCGTGCCACCTGGCCCGGTGTGGCCGGCGGCAACAAATGAACCGCCTTCGCCTGGCTTACAGAATCCGTATTCTTCGAGTTGCATGAGCGTAGCAATGGTAAATGGTGCGTACAGCTGCGCAACGTCGATATCTTCGATTCCGACTTGAGCCTGTTCGAACGCGCGCTGCGCAGCGCGACTGACATTCATGGACTCGAACATCGAACCGTTCCACCAGCTTTCGATCCCATGCGAGGTGCCGGCTCCGAGAACTTCAACCGGGCGATCGGTGAGATCAGCTGCGCGTTTTGATGACGTGACGATGACGGCCGCCCCGCCGTCGGTTGGACGAGAGCAGTCGAGAAGCCGTAGGGGATCGACGATCATGCGCGAATCCTGGTGATCATCAAGGGTAATCGGCTGCCCGTAACCTTGTGCTCCGGGCCGAACCGACGCAAATTCTCGTTCGGTCACGGCAACTCTTCCCAGATCTTCCGACGTTGTCCCGTAAAGCGACATATGGCGACGGGCAGCAAGCGCATATGTCGCTGCGGGCCCGACCATGCCGTAAAGATAGGGATAGCCGTAGCTGTACGCCTTGATGTCTCTCTCAGTGCCAGCATTGCTGTGCGGATTGAGTTTTGGTGGAATTGACGAATACGCCTCGCCGTAGACGCAGGCTACGTGTCGAGCCTGGTCCGTAGCCACAGCCCCGGCGGCCACCAGGATGCTGGCGACTGGAGATGCCCCTCCGGTCATGAGGGAATATGCAAAAGCAGGTGAAAGCCCCAGGTAGCGGAGGTCTTCCGGGGTTGCGCCTATGAAAATGTAACCATCGATGTCCGAACGTTGTAGGTTGGCGTCAGTCAAGGCGAGGTCAAGAGCTTGCCGCCGCAGCTCTCGACGGGAAATGCCAAGGCGTCGGCCTTGTTTGGTGAGACCCATGCCGGCGATCGCCACGTCGAGCTGTGAGTTCATGTGTTTCCACCTTCCAATCCGCAAACCGAACTCCTCGAGTTGCGTTGTGGGCTAACTCGTCAACCACAACTCTTCCGGCAACGGCGATCCGAGGCCGTACATGACGACGCCCTGCATATTCCGTCCTGCGATCACCGAGGGCGAGGACCGGATGTAGAACACGCCCGGAACCAACTCCGCAAGCCGCGTTTGCACAACGTCGTACGCCTTCTTTCGCTCTTCTGTCGAGGCTGCAACGCGACCGGCATCGAGCGCTGCATCGAGTCCGGGGTCGCTGATTCCGCTCATGTTTCCCGCAGACTTCGAATGGAAACCGGTCCACAATTCGGTGTCGGGGTCAAGAATATTCGCCGAAGTGATCACCATCTCGAAGTCGCGCTTTCCGACGACACTCGAGATGGCGGTGGAATCAACGGACTTGACTTCGACCTCGACATTGTCGAAGGCGCTCAGTTGAGCCTGCACACCCTCTGCGGTCATCTTGTTCTCAGCGCTCGAATACGAGGTAAAGGCGAAGGAGACCGGCTTACCTGCAGCAGCCAACTCGTCGAACAGCGATTGTGCCACTTCCTTGTCGTTCTTTGTCAGCGCTATGTTGCTGTAGAACGGGGATACTTCTGGGAACAGAGTCGTCGGGACGTCGCCCGTGCCGTTGTAGACCACGGTATTGAGCATGTCCAGGTCCAGTGCCAAGGAGACTGCACGGCGGGCCCTCGCATCGTCGAACGGAGCGCGACGAAAATTCATCGCCAGGTACTGTCCGCCGCCTGTTTGCACGAGATCTGTTGCGAACCCGGCTTTGTCGGCATCATTCAAGTTCGATGGATTGGTTTCGGATGTGAGGTCGGCACTGTCGGTGGTAACCGCGTTGTACCGTTGGGCAGTATCAGGCATGAACCGTACGGTGAGTGAGTCCAGGTACGGCTTGGGCGCATCCCAGTAGGCTGGGTTTCTTTTCAATACGATCTGATCCTGCCGTGTCCACGAGGCCAACGTGAACGGGCCGGCACCGATGGGTGCCGTATCGAATCCTTGGCTTCCCTTCTGCAGGGCGGTTGGTGACGCAATCCAGTTCATAGAAGTGGTGACCACGGCCTGCACGAAGTGTTGATTCGGCGCAACCATGGTGAGTCTCATTGTCGTAGGGTCGATTACCTCGGTTCCCGCGATCTGAGGAGTGACCTTACTCGCCCCTGAACCCAATGCGGGGTCGCGTAACCGATCCCAGTTGAACTTGACCGCTGCAGCATCGAGTGGGGTTCCGTCGGTGAACATCAGTCCTGGCCGTAGCTTCAGGATGTAGGTGCTTCCGCCATCTGTGGTGGAGAAGTCCTCAGCCATCTTGTATTCGATTTCGAGTGTCTCGACGTTGTTGATCATCAGCGTTCCGTACAGCGCGTTACCGAGTTGAGGTTGAGTCGCCCATGCATTTCCCAGTGTTGCTGGGTCAAGAGTGCGAGGTTCACTGACTTGGATGGTGCGACCGGTACCCCCGGCCACTGGACCGCCGACCTCTTCCGCGCTCGCGCCGGATTGGGGAACCTGGCCGCACGAAGTGAGCATCATGGTTGCCGCACATGCTGCACCGACCAGCGCGCAGAGTAGTCGTCTTTGTCGAATCATCGTGGACCTCTTAGATGAAGTAGGAAAATGGGGTCACATAATTGCGCGGTGTTCCTTGAGATCGCCGATCTCTTCCCAGTCCAGTCCGAGGCTCAACAGGACTTCTTCGGTGTTTGCGCCGTGCTCGGGGGCGCGTCGCAGCTCCGGAGGACCTTCATCGAATTGGACCGGACCATTCGGCATGGTCAGTACGGTGCCGTCGTCGGACTTCACCGAACCGAGATATCCGTTGGCTAGAACCTGGCGGTCCACCAGAAGCTCCTCGATCGATTGCACTGGAGCCCAGGGCAAGTCCGAGGTATCGAACCGAGTCACCCACTCCGCGTAGGAGCGTCCGGCGAATATCTCATCCAGAATCTGCAGGCAGTCCTCGCGGTTGTCGGCACGGTTGGTCATCGTCGTGAAGCGTTCATCGGCCGCCAACCCCGGTTGCCCCAGAATGGTGCAGAGCTCGACCCAGTATCGATCAGGTTGTAGAAGAGCGAGGGTGATGTGTCGGTCATCCTGCGTTCGGAAAACGTTGCCCAGTGGGTTTGGGCCTTGTCCGCGTGAGCTTCTGGCTCGTGGTTTGTTGCCCTGGACAGCGCCCAGCACGTCCGAGCCCAGCGTCCATATGGCGCTGGCCAACAGAGACACGTCGACCACGGACGGCTCACCGGTGCGTTCTCTCCGAAACAGAGCACCGGCAACACCGAATGCGAGGTTCATCGCGGCTTGCCGATCGCCGAACGCACCGCGGGGCGAGAGCGGATACTCGGATCCCTCAGGAGTCAGTACGTGTCCCATCCCGCCGCGCGACCAAAAAGCAGTGTTGTCGTATGCGGGAATGTCTTTGTCCGGTCCCCGAACACCGAAACCGTGTCCGCGAGCATAGATCAGCTGGGAATTATGTTGCCGCAGTTCGTCAACTCCAAGGCCCAGTCGGTCCAACGCTGATGATCGAAAGTTCGTGAGGAACACGTCTGCGTCGGCAATAATTCGATAAAAGATGTCGCGTCCCTCCGGATTCTTCAAATCGATTCCGACACTGCGCTTCCCGCGGTTCGCCAGTTCAATCGAATAGTTCACCGGTCCGGACCCGGTGGTCACGCCTTGCTCGATCAGTCCGCGGTAGGGGTCGCCGGCCGTCGGCGATTCCACCTTGATCACGTCGGCTCCCCAGTCGGCCAGCAATGCACCCGCCACCGGCACGAATACCCACTGAGCGAGTTCGACCACCTTGATCCCGTGGAAGACGTCCACTCCTATCGCAGCATTCAAAATCTATCCTTCCGTCGCCTCAACTTCCGGCTTTGCGGTCGCGTTTCGGTCTTTTCTGTTGTTGGCGTGTGGGTTTGGTGGGTTGGTTAGGGTTGTGTGGGTGGGGTGCTGGGGGTGAATCGGTAGAGTTTTTCGGCGTTGCCGCGGAGGAGTTTGTATTGTGTGGTTTCGGGGAGGTGTGCGATTTGTTTGCGGGCGATGTCGATGGAGTTCGGCCAGGTGGAATCGGAGTGTGGGTAGTCGGTTTCGAACATGATGTTGTCTTCGCCGATGAGGTCGATGTTGGCGATTCCGGATTCGTCGTGGATGAAGCAGCCGTAGACGTGGTCTTTGAAGCGTTGTCGGATGTCGAGGTCCATGGGGACTTCGGTGGCGGCGTGGCCTTCGTATTTGACGCCTTTGGCGGCCCAGAAGCGTTGTTTGTCGTAGACCTGTTCGGCGCGTTCGAGGAAGTAGGGGATCCAGCCGATATTGCCTTCGGAGAGGGCGATTTTGAGGTTGGGGAACTTTTCGAAGTAGTCACTGAAGAGCCATTGGAGCATGGTGCCGGCGGTGCGGGTGGCGCCCCAGGTGAGGTTGGCCATGAAGGGGGCGTCGGAGGCGATGGTGGGGAGTCTCGAGGAGGAGCCGACGTGCATGGAGATGACGAGGTCGTTGTCGGCGGCTGCGGCCATGACGGGGTCCCAGTAGCGGCTGGGGTCGTTGATGGTGGGTAGGCCGAGGGGTTCGGGGTTTTCGGAGAACGCGATGCTGCGGGCGCCGAGGGCTGCGGTGCGTTCGATTTCCTTGACGGCCAGTGCGGGGTCCCAGAGGGGGATGATGACGAGGGGGATGAAGCGGCCGGGGTCTGTGGCGCACCATTCTTCGAAGATCCAGTCGTTGTAGGCCTGGAGGCAGCGTAGTGCGAGTTCTTTGTCCTGTGCTTCGTAGAAGATTTGGCCGCAGAATCGGGGGAACGACGGAAAGCCGAGGGAGGCAAGGATTCCGGCTTGGTTCATGTCTTCGAGGCGGGCTTTGGGGTCGTAGCAGCCGGGGCTCATGTCGGCGTAGGTGATGGCTTCTGGGCTGAAGTCTTCGCGTGATTTGCCGATGACGGCGGACAGGCCGCTGGTGGGGACGGATCTGTTTTCGTAGATCCAGGTTTCGGTGGTGCCGTTGTGGACGAGTTTGGGGGCGCGGTCGCGGTCTTTGGCTGCGATGCGGTCTTGCCAGAGGTTGGGTGGTTCGAGGATGTGGTCGTCCACCGATATCAGCCAGTTCAGGTCGGGTGTGGTGTGTTGTGAGGTCACCTGGTGGTTTCCGTTCGTTGGTCGAAGGAAGGGTGTGTGTGAGGTGTTTGGAGGGTTGTTCTCGTTATTGTGAGAATCACACTCTCGTACGGTATAGAACGTAGTTCCCGTTGGCAATGGGCTGCCGTTGGTCAGGTCGGATGGGCCGTCGACACTTCTGCAGCCTTGTCAGCAGTGCGTTGCATGGCATTCATGCACTGCTGCAGGGCGAATGCCGGGTTGAATTCCAGATGGTTGGTGGGTTCGTCGTACTTGAGGACGTGGCCAGCGGGAATGAAGTAGACCTCGCCGGCCGAGATCACTTCGTCTGGCTGATCTGTGTTCGGGTACACCGCAGTAATGGCACCTTCAAACACGTAGCCGTAGTGCGGGCAGGGGCATACGCCGCCGGGGAGACCTCCGATTCGGTTGAGATCGGTGGTGTCCACAGGGGTTTCAGTGGTGGTGTAACCCACTTCCATATCTCCCCACTGCGTTGAACGGAAGCGGCCATTGGTCGCGGGCCATCGGCCCCCGCCGCCATTGGGTAGATCGGCAGGCTTTGCGTGTGGCATTGAAGTTTCCTGTTCGTTGGCTTGGGTGTTGTTTCCGGTCGAATTCCGGCGGACTGGATGCGAATGGTGGTCCTAGTAGAAGAGAATTATCTTCTCTCGCAAGAGAATGTAATACATTTCGGGTGCCTCTAAAACGCTTCGCGCTTATCCGCAGGCTGGCAGTGGGTCCCCGTAAAATGGGCAGATGCCGATTGTGTAGATCGGCGGAAAAGACTCGTGTTCTCGCCGTATCTAGAGTATCGTTCTCGAATTGGTAGATCAAGGTTCTCGACCTGGTGTCCCCAGTGGAGGTCGCGCACTGGCGGATTGCCGAAACCGTAGCTTAAGCGACTGGTCGCAACACAGTTGGCAGCCAAAGTGGCGGAGCCGCTGGACACTTCGAAGGAGGATTTAGAGCTCCATGCGCACTATCCCGGTTGAGTTGAAGCGGCAATATGAATCGATGGGGTGGTGGACAGGCGACTCCCTCGGAACAATGCTCGCCGACGGACTGCAGGCCAACTCCAACGTCACGTTTCGGGTTCATTCGGTCGTTCGCCCCTATGAGGGGACATTCGGCGATGTCGAATCGATTGCACGGAAGCTAGCCACAGGGCTCAAGTCCCGCGGTGTTGGGCCTGGCGATGTCGTGGTCATGCAACTGCCTAATTGGATGGAGGCCGCGGCGACATTCTGGGCATCAGCGTTCCTCGGCGCTGTAGTCGTTCCCCTGGTGCATTTCTACGGCCCGAAAGAACTGAGGTTCGTTCTGGCTGACACCAAACCTCGGGTATTCATCACCGCGAACGAGTTCGGCCGCATGAAATATGATCCCGAGGTCAGTGCGGACGTTCCGATTGTCGGTGTGGTCGGTGCCGGATTCGAAATTCTCCTCGACAACGAACCCATGACCGGCACGCTCGAGGTCGACCCCGCGAGGCCGGCTGTCATTGCGTTCACGTCCGGGACTACCCGAGACCCCAAAGGGGTCGTTCACAGCCACCAAACGCTGGGCTTCGAAACCCGTCAGCTTCTTGCAAACTATCCGGCGGACCGCGGCGCTCAATTGACCGCGCTCCCGGTAGGGCACTTCATCGGTATGGTGAGCGCGCTCCTCACCCCCGTGCTCGAGGGCGTGTCGGTAGATCTGCTCGACCAGTGGGATCCTGCCCGTGTGCTCGAATTGATCGACAGCCACGGTGTGGCGATCGGCGGTGGCCCCCCGTACTTTGTTACCAGTTTGCTCGAGCAACCCCAGTTCAGAAGCGATCATTTGAGCTATCTCCGATACCTGGGGCTTGGTGGGTCCTCGGTGCCCGGCGCGGTGACTCGCAACCTCGCGGACCTGGGGATCTGCGTGACTCGCTCGTATGGCAGCACTGAGCATCCATCGATTACGGGCTCACGAAACACCGATCCGGAAGACAAGCGCCTGTACACCGACGGCAAACCACGACTCGGCGTCGAGATTCGATTGGGGGAAGACGGCGAAATCTTCAGCCGTGGACCGGACCTCTGCCTCGGCTATACCGACAACACTTTGACCGCAAGTGCTTTCGATGCCGATGGCTGGTACCGCACCGGAGATGTCGGCGTTCTCGACGGCGATGGTTACCTGACGATCGTAGATCGTAAGTCCGACTTGATCATCCGCGGCGGCGAGAACATCAGTGCAGTGGAGGTTGAAGACGTGTTGCTGTCGATGCCAGCCGTCGCGGAGGCCGTGGTAGTAGCAGCGCCCGATGCTCGACTCGGTGAGCACGCCGCCGGAGTGGTTCGCGTGCGGATCGGACATCGTGTGCCGACGTTGGACGATGTCCGCGCCCACTTCGACTGTGCCGGAATGGCTCGGCAGAAGTGGCCTGAGGAGCTTTTCGTCATTAAGGACTTTCCACGCACAGCCAGTGGCAAAGTGCAGAAATATGCTGTTCGTCAGGACATCCCGAAAATGCGGGCAGAGATTCAAGCTCTCCAACCAGAGCCTTCGGGTCACTAAACCGGGAATATAGACAACAATGATCCGGCAGGTTGTCGACGCTGGTGCCGGCTCGGTGATCCTGCCATGATCGTGCACTCCCGAGGCTCTTGACGTGGCGTTCTCCCGGTGCCTCACTGCCGCACTGCAGTGGCGCTTTCAGGGAATTGAGGTTCACTGCGTTAGTCCCGGCCCGGTCATGCCGTGGGTATCTACCGATGCATGCTTCACCGTTAATACTCGGAAGCTCGACAACGGCGTGATCGCTGATGATCTTGTTGCGCAACGAGGAGAAGTACACCGCCTTGACGTTGGTCGACATTGGCGCGACTGTATACGGCGACATGGAAGCGGTCACAGTGAGCGACGACGCGCGCATCGGCACAACCCGGAGGGCATGGGGTGAGGAAAAGGTTGTGTCGCGAATTAGCAATAAGTTCGATACCAAATGGGGTGTGATTCACGGCGACACCCGTCCAGGAAGTCTCGTTCTCGACTCGGCAGGACAACCGGCGCTTGTCGATTGGCAGCTCGTGCCGCTTGGAGCGTGTTCGAGAGTGCTTTGAACAACCTCTGTAAGTCATGAACATATTTAAGTTCACGTGGGCCACGTTCGTTGCCGGGATGAACCAGACAGCCATCCCGGCAACTCTTCTACCGCAGGAATTTGGGCGGAAGCGCTTCGCTATCAGCTTTTAGTCGACTGCCGTTTCGTGGCACGGCGACGAGGGGAACTTGGAGGGCGTCCACGGTCCAGTGCTGCTTTGCAAAATTCCCAAAGGTATTCGGTTGTCTGCTCGGCGTCACCGCTGATAACACCGAGGGCAATTTGATGGTAGAACGACATCACGAGGTTCTGAACGATCTTCGCATCGCGTTCAGCGTCGACGATATGGAGGACACCTGCCTCCGCGGCGTTGCGCAGAACACCCTCCATCAGGATGAAGTACGGCGCTGTCACCAGAGCAACGTCAGCGGGGTGATCCACCTGGAGACGAAGGTGCTCTCGGACTATGGCCGCACCCATCAGCGTTCGCTGCTTCGAGGCCCGCGCTGACGCTGCGCCGACGATCAAGGAGCGAACCTTCTCCAACGGATCAGAGATATCGGTAAGCGCTTGCTCGATCTTGTCCACAGACGACCGTATTTCTTCTTCCAAGACTGCCAGCACCAATAAGTCTTTGGTCTCGAAATGCCGGTACACGGTTTGGAGCGCCACTCCTGCCCGGACACTGACCTGCTTCATCGTGAACTGGAAGCTACTTGTCTCACTGAACAACTGCCTGCTCGCCGCGATGATCTCGCGGGCTGTGACGAGTTGGCGGGTGGCAGTTTTCTCTTGCGCGCGATAGGCAGAGCGATCGAGCGCGCGCGACTCCCATCCAGCTTGCGCCCGACTGTCTGAATCGTCTTTCATCTATGACCACCCTTAATTGTTGTGTCCCGTCGACCCTAAACCGTCAGCTGCATCTTTCCTGCCAGCGAATCACCAAGCGGAGCTACATTACGCAGTGCGCGTTGGTCTCGATCAATCTGGTCGGGAAGACGGAAGCCGTAGTCGGTCCGCGGATAACCACAACAGAGTCGGCCCTGTACCTCGGCCTCATTTATTCGAGACCGCGCCCGGTTCGGCGAGGCGCTGTTCGTCGATGATGGTCTGGAGTTTTCCGAGGGTTTCGTCGAGGCCGGCGCCCAAGCGTGGGCTGGGAGTGAAAGTGGCCGGGAGGTTCCGCATTCCCTGGATAGTGCCGATCGATTCGTAATGCACCGCACCTGCCGGGTCACAGAGGTAGTCCGGCATCCGGTCGAGTACCGCGAGGAGCATCCGTTTGAACAGCGTACGGGCCAGGTTCGAGCCGATGCAACGGTGCACTCCCAAGCCGAAACTGAAGTGCCGATTGGCTTTACGGAGTAGATCGATTTCGTTGGGGTCTTCGAACATTTCGGGATCGCGGTTGGCCATCGCCCAGGAGAGCCACAGACGTTCGCCCTCCTGGAATTTGACATCGTCGTATTGACAGTCTGCAGCGAAGGTACGTCCGGCCCCGGCAAGGGGAGTGTAGTAGCGCAGGAACTCCTCGGTCGCCGGATTCAGCAGGACGTCGCGGTCTTCGCTAAGGCTTGTGCGCTGGTCGGGATTCTGTGACAGCCATTCGAATGCGTGCGACGACAGCGCGGTCGTGGTATCGAAGCCACCTCCGATGATCAGGCTGAGCACGCCGAGCACTTCCATGTCGTCAGGGTGTTTACCATCGACTTTCGCACGGACGAGCGCATCGATCATTCCGGGGCGAGGCTTCTCACGAATCTCCGTGAGGCTGGACCGGAGGTCTGCTCCCATGGCGCGTTTGAGTTCCCCGATACGTTCCATGTCGGGGGAATTGGGTGGGGTGTAGATAGACGCATGAACTGGTTCGCAGTAGACCTCCCACTTCTCAATCGGAATACCCAGCATTGCGAGCGTGAGCACGGCCGGTACAACGTTCACGAGATCGTCGACGAAGTCGATGGAGCCCGTTTCGATTTTGTCGTCGAGGGTTGCTCGGATCACCTCGTCGATGACAGGGTGCCATTTCTCGATGGCGGCAGGGGACAAGAACGGGTTGAGTACCGCACGATACTCGCGATGTTCGGGTTCATCCATTTCGGCGATGCCGCCCCTGATGTTCGTCACGTTCGGTGCTGTGGGGATGGATATACCTTTGTACCCCTTACGTTTTCCCCTGACGTCGTGGTCGCTCGAGATGGCCTGGGAGCGTGCCAGGGTGAAATTTGCGGCAGCACTGGCGGCGACCCAGTGGCCGCCGTGGGTGTCGGACCACGCCACCGGACACTTCGACTGCATTTCCTCGGTGATACCCACAAAATTGTCGCGGTAATGCGGGCCATGCCGTTCGAACTGGAACGCAGGTTTTCTCCGGCTGTCGTCGGATACGACACTGGCGGGTACAACATCGTCAACGCTCATGGTGTCAATCCTTCGCTGCGATTGCTTGTTCAGGGCAGGACTTCTGGGCGTTGAGTACCTGGGCGGTCAGGAGTGCAGGAACGTTGCCTGGGGTGGCCGACGCATGCCCGTCAATGTCGCTGAGTTCGAAGACTTCTGGGGCGGCCATCGCGCACAGGGTATGTCCCTGGCAGAGTTGGGGGTCGACATTAACTTTCACTACTTCTCCCGATTCTGTGCAGGTGTGCGGCGTAGGACGATGACAGGAATTTTTCGGTCGGTACGTTGGGCGTAAGCGTTGTAGTTGGGCCACGAAGCTGCCGCCAGATTCCAGAGCCGTGTGTATTCGGCACCTTCCGCTTCGAGCGCCTGGGCAGTGAAACGGTCATCCTGGACTTGCACGCTCACACTGGGGTCAGTGTTCAGGTTTAGATACCAGTTCGGATGTGTGGGGGCTCCGCCTTTCGAAGCGATCACGATGAGATCGTCACCGTCGCGCGCGTAGATCAACGGGGTTTCTCGCATCAATCCACTTTTTCGTCCGAGCGTGGTCAACAGTAAGCACGTCACGCCATTCCATTCGTGCCCTTCTCGGCCGCCGGTCTCTCGGTAGCGTTTGACGTGTTCCTCGTTGAGTAACAGCAGATTTGGTGCTTCGTAGTCTTTTTCACCTTGATTGCCGGACATCATCGACTCCTCGATCTATTGCGCTACGTATCCACCGTCAACAGGCAAGATGACGCCGGTGATGTTGCGTGCGTTGTCCGTTGCAAAGAACAGCGCGGCCTGTGCGACGTCTTCCGGTGTGATATTTCGGCCTAGCGGGTGTTGCCGAGCCACCCGCTCGAATGCTGCGGGCTGTTCTGCTGAGCCAACGCCGGGGATATGCATGAAATTGGTCGTCGGCATTCCAGCCGGACACACCGCGTTGACACGGATATCGAAGGGAGCCGATTCGATCGCAACTGCTCGGCTGAGTTGAATTACCCCACCCTTGATTGCTCCGTAAACCGTTCCACCCCAGCCGACCAAGCCTGCAACGGAGGCCGTGTTGATTATCGACCCCGCGGTTTTCTGCGCCCGGAATTGCAGTACCGCGTGTTTGGTCCCGAGGAAGACGCCCTTGAGATTGATGGATACGAGTCGATCGAAATCGTCGAGGGTGTGGTCCTCGAATCTGAGACCAGGACGTGGTGTCGAGACGCCGGCGTTGTTATACATCACGTCCAACCGGCCGTACTCACCTACAGTCGCTTTGATCGTTGCCTCGATGTCGTCCTCGGAACTGACATCGCAATGGACGGAAACCGCACGCCCACCGGACTCTTCGATCAGTCGTACGGTTTCCTTGGCCCATTCGTCTCGAACATCCGCGCACACGATATTGCCGCCCTCCCGTGCGAACAGAAGCGCCGCGGCGCGACCGACTCCCGAACCGGCTCCGGTGATGACAATCGACTTGTCTGTGAGCTGCATTTCCGAGATCTCCTTGGTTGTCTTGAACATGGCGGATTCTCCGATCACCAATTGCTGACGCTGAGATGCTTGATCTCCTGGTAACCGCGCAAACCATCGACGCCACGCTCGCGGCCGAGGCCACTTTGCTTGTAGCCACCCGAGGACGCGTACGCACTCGCCGCGAGGCCATTGACATTGACTGCGCCGGCGCGGATTCGGGTTGCAACCTCGGTCGCCTGAACCAAGTCTGGACCGAAGACCTGACCGGAAAGCCCAAAGGGCGAGTCATTGGCTATCGCGACAGCCTCATCGATCGTGTCATAGCCGATGACGGTGACGACAGGACCGAAAATCTCATCCTGCGCTGCCGGATTCGAGTTGTCCGGGACGTCGAGGATGGTCGGCTCGAAGTAGAACCCTCGGGGTAGTGACTTCGGACGACCACCGCCGGCGACGACGCGGCCGCCGTGCGCGACAGCGTCTTTGACGTACGTTTCACAGCGTTCCCGCTGGCCGGCCGAGATGAGGGGCCCTACAAGTGTTCTCGGATCGATCGGGTTGCCGACCGTCAATCGCGATGCTATGGCAGCACCCTTCTCGAGTACCTCCGCCTTGCGGTCGTGGGGCACGAGCATGCGCGTCGCCGCAACACAGGCCTGGCCAGCATGGTTTGCGAACACAGTGGGGAATCCCGCGGGTGCCCGGTCCACCGCATCAGGCAGGTACAGCTGTACAGACTTACCGCCCAGTTCGAGCATCACCCGCTTCGTTGTCGCGGAGGCTTGTTTCATGATCATTCTTCCGACTGCCGTGGACCCGGTGAAACTGATTTGATCGACCGCCGGATGAGAGGTCATCAGTGCGGAGCCTTCGAATCCGCTTTCCACCACCACGTTGAGGACACCTGCCGGAAGTCCTGCGGCCTCGGCTGCATCGCCGAAGACCAACGCAGACAACGGAGTGAATGGACTGGGACGAAGCACGACGGTGTTGCCCGTCAGTAAAGCCGGGAAAACCTTCCATGCATTGATCCAGAACGGATAGTTATATGCCGAAATGCAGGACACGACACCGACAGGTTCGTACGTCATCACGCTCAGTGCCACTGAGTTCGACGAGATCGCATCACCTAGAGGCCTGGGGCTGTATTCCTGTTCCGGCAGAGTCAGATACAGGTCGACTGTCTGGCGCATTTGCAGAATTGCTTGATCCAATTGTGCCGATCCGAGCATGCGCGCCGTCGCTCCGGCCTCCTGACGAAGGGTCTCGGCTAACTCATCGCGATGTTCTTCGAAATAGTCCAGCATCCGAAGTACGACTCGAACACGGTCTCGTCGATCGGACCCCGTCCAGGTGTCGTCGTCGAACGCATCGCGCGCAGCGCGCACCGCATCCTGGACTTGCCCGATCGACGTGGTTTCGACGTCCGTGACGGCGTCCTCGGTCGCAGGGTTGACTACCGCCAGCGGATCACCCTCGCCCACCACGAACTTTCCGTTGATGTAGGGCGCTCTGGTGCTGATGATACTGCTCATGGGGCTCCTCTTGACGATGCGAGATCGCCGGCCGGAGATCGCCTCAACTTCCGGCTTTGCGGTCGCGTTTCGGTCTTTTCTGTTGTTGGCGTGTGGGTTTGGTGGGTTGGTTAGGGTTGTGTGGGTGGGGTGCTGGGGGTGAATCGGTAGAGTTTTTCGGCGTTGCCGCGGAGGAGTTTGTATTGTGTGGTTTCGGGGAGGTGTGCGATTTGTTTGCGGGCGATGTCGATGGAGTTCGGCCAGGTGGAATCGGAGTGTGGGTAGTCGGTTTCGAACATGATGTTGTCTTCGCCGATGAGGTCGATGTTGGCGATTCCGGATTCGTCGTGGATGAAGCAGCCGTAGACGTGGTCTTTGAAGCGTTGTCGGATGTCGAGGTCCATGGGGACTTCGGTGGCGGCGTGGCCTTCGTATTTGACGCCTTTGGCGGCCCAGAAGCGTTGTTTGTCGTAGACCTGTTCGGCGCGTTCGAGGAAGTAGGGGATCCAGCCGATATTGCCTTCGGAGAGGGCGATTTTGAGGTTGGGGAACTTTTCGAAGTAGTCACTGAAGAGCCATTGGAGCATGGTGCCGGCGGTGCGGGTGGCGCCCCAGGTGAGGTTGGCCATGAAGGGGGCGTCGGAGGCGATGGTGGGGAGTCTCGAGGAGGAGCCGACGTGCATGGAGATGACGAGGTCGTTGTCGGCGGCTGCGGCCATGACGGGGTCCCAGTAGCGGCTGGGGTCGTTGATGGTGGGTAGGCCGAGGGGTTCGGGGTTTTCGGAGAACGCGATGCTGCGGGCGCCGAGGGCTGCGGTGCGTTCGATTTCCTTGACGGCCAGTGCGGGGTCCCAGAGGGGGATGATGACGAGGGGGATGAAGCGGCCGGGGTCTGTGGCGCACCATTCTTCGAAGATCCAGTCGTTGTAGGCCTGGAGGCAGCGTAGTGCGAGTTCTTTGTCCTGTGCTTCGTAGAAGATTTGGCCGCAGAATCGGGGGAACGACGGAAAGCCGAGGGAGGCAAGGATTCCGGCTTGGTTCATGTCTTCGAGGCGGGCTTTGGGGTCGTAGCAGCCGGGGCTCATGTCGGCGTAGGTGATGGCTTCTGGGCTGAAGTCTTCGCGTGATTTGCCGATGACGGCGGACAGGCCGCTGGTGGGGACGGATCTGTTTTCGTAGATCCAGGTTTCGGTGGTGCCGTTGTGGACGAGTTTGGGGGCGCGGTCGCGGTCTTTGGCTGCGATGCGGTCTTGCCAGAGGTTGGGTGGTTCGAGGATGTGGTCGTCCACCGATATCAGCCAGTTCAGGTCGGGTGTGGTGTGTTGTGAGGTCACCTGGTGGTTTCCGTTCGTTGGTCGAAGGAAGGGTGTGTGTGAGGTGTTTGGAGGGTTGTTCTCGTTATTGTGAGAATCACACTCTCGTACGGTATAGAACGTAGTTCCCGTTGGCAATGGGCTGCCGTTGGTCAGGCGGTGGAAGCGAGCCAACGGCAAGAGTCACCAGGAAGCGTTGCGCTGCTTAAAGAGGAGGCTCTCGGATGTAGTTTCACGGCAGGTTCTGCGCGGCTTTGAGATCGCCCTTGCGGTAGGCCCGGGGGAGGGGTAAGCAGGGGCGATATCGTCCTACGCGGCCGCCTGGCACGCCGCACTTCGGACAAGTCATTTCCTGAACGGCCGATCTACGTGGCCATCGGTATCACTGCATCCGGGAACGATACATAGTGGGTTTGTGGGCCGGCGACGGCGATGAAGGCGTCAAGCCTCGAGCTCGGCGCCGAGATAAAGATTTGGGGCACCGCAGATTGTGGGCGTCGTAGTCTGCGATGGTCTTACAGCTCGTTCTGATGCATGTGATGCTTTGTTGGGCAACCAGAAACGGTGTTCCTCGATGGAGCATGTTCAATACCCGCGCGATTGGACAGAAGTGTGGTCTCCAGTTGGCCACGGAAATATTTCGCCGCGGCACGAGGGGTGGGTATAATGTCCCCGATAGCGCCGTGCCGTGGGCGATCGTGACGAACTTGCCGGCAAACCTTTCGAAAAGTCATTAACCTGAATGTTTATGCATCCCAGTCGATGCCAGGACAGACAGCGTTCCCGGTGACTCTCTCCGAGACACCGCGTGCGCCAGTCGCCGGGTGAGCCCTATCGGCGAGTGCTGCGCTCATTGCAGCGAGATCGCTTTCGAACACGTAGTGCGCACCGTTGCCCGTAGAACCCCCGCGACGTCCACTGGCAGTCGGTATCGGTCCGCATTGATACAGAACACGCGTCGTTAATAGCCTGGCGCCAGCCCGGTTAGTTGGCAGTACCGCTCCAAACC
Source organism: Rhodococcus sp. KBS0724 (assembly GCF_005938745.2). Lineage (NCBI taxonomy): Bacteria > Bacillati > Actinomycetota > Actinomycetes > Mycobacteriales > Nocardiaceae > Rhodococcus > Rhodococcus sp. KBS0724. Next base: position 39,156 of record NZ_VCBX02000002.1, on the reverse strand, counting down.
GGTCTGCGGCGAGTTGGTTTGCCGGCCTTGCGGAAATCCGTTAAGAACGGTGCCATCGCTGCGTAGCTACGTCCTTAATGGGACGTGCTGCCGTCAATGGTTTGGAAGTACTGCTGGACCGGTGGTGGATCAAGCTGTACAACGGTCGGTCTGTCGATGTATCCCTCGAAGAAGGCAGCTCTCAGATTAGCTTTCGCAGTGGCGATATCGGTGTCGATCTCGTAGAGCGCCACAAAACTGGTGCCGTCTTCGGTCTGAAGGCGACGTGCGGAAACGAATCCTTCGACTGCCAGGATCGCAGGGATATGGACTTCGTCGTACCACCTGTGAAACTCGGAGATGTCGTCGAACGAGATGGGCCGACTTTCAACGAGCATGATTCCTGTGGGCATATGCCGTCCTTTTCGATTACTTTGAATCGCCCGGGAAGTCCGGTGACCTTCTATTTGAGAACTGCGCGATCGGCTGAGTTCTGTATTCACAGTAGTGGAGCGTCTCAAGCTCGGCCAGAGGCATTTTCCCGCAGTGCTCGTGCAACCTGTTGGTTGACCACTCCCCCGCTCGAATGTGGGGATTCCGCGTGTTCAGCCTACGGCCGGTACCCTGTTACCGAAGGCGTTCGAGTTGCAATAAACGGCCAATCATCTCCATCAATCGGCTGGCTGGGCTACCAGGGGCGCGGCTCTCGACGAAAAGAACGATCGACGAAGGTTTCCAGTTCTGTATCGGCTTTTCTCGACGGAATCCGGCCACGAGAAGCCGACCAGATCGTGATCGACGAGCTGCTGTCGATGTGAGTGCGGTCAGCGTCGAATCGCTTGGTACACAACCAGTCACTGCTTCGAGTTGATATCCTCAGCAATGGTCTTCGCAGTAATCATGAAGGCGATTCGCCGTTCAATTCGATCACAATAAGCAATGAGGTCATATGTATGTCCTGATCACCGGTGGCGCCACCGGCATCGGCAAGGCGATAGCCGCAGAGTTTCGAAGTATCGCAGGCACGGACATCGTCATCACAGGGCGAACCGAGAGCGCTCTGCAGGCGACGGCCGCGGAACTAGACATCAGCTATGTGGTGTGCGACCACTCGAGCCCTGAAGACGTATCGCGTGCCGCGCAGCGCCTACCTGCGGATCTCGATGTAATCGTCAACAATGCAGGGGGCAATGCCGGGTTCGACAAGGAGGCCCAGACCGGACTCGCAGGCGTGCAATCTGCATGGCTCGAGAACTACGTTGCAAACGTCCTCACCGCTGTGCTCACAGTTGGTGAGTTGGGTTCACGTATCAACGACGGCGGGCGAATAATCAACATCGGTTCTATCGCTGCGGAGAACGGATCCGGTTCCTATGGTGCCGCGAAAGCTGCGGTCGGTTCATGGACGGTCGGCCTCGCAAAAGAGTTCGGCCACAGAGGAATCACCGCCAATACCATCGCTCCCGGATACATTGGCGACACCGATTTCTTCAAAGGTCAGCTGACTCGAGAAAGGGAACGCGATCTGATCTCGCTTACGCAGAACGGGCGACGAGGTACCCCTGCCGACATAGCAGCGGTTGCGCGCTTCCTCGCCTCGCCCGGCGCCGCGCACATCACAGGTCAGACACTGCACGTGAATGGTGGGGTACACACCACGCGTTGACGTCCCCACGGATGGGCACACCGGGTTCAGCAAGAGGGGTGCCGAACCCGGCGACGAAAGGGTCCTACCCTCAGAGGGGGATGGTTGTGCCGCGGTAGATCTCGTCGAGGTAAGGGACTCCTCTGCCGAGATGGTCCTCATCGGCGGTGCTTCGACGGAGTAGATCGCCGTGCTACAGAGTTCGATCCCGCATGGCCGGAAACATGGAAGGTGGACACCATGCGGATCCGGGTGACTGCACTACGGTCCGTTGATCGCGTTACGGGGTCGCCCATTAAGCCGTCCGTCCCGGCGATGCCGACGCACACGGTGTATCCGCTGTCGATGTATCTGCTCAGAATGGGCGCAGAGCAGAGTGTTCTGCGGCGACATCGGCCCGGACCTGGAATCAAGGACCCGACCTACTCATTGCTAGCGAGGACACCGCCGCGGGGCAGATCGCCGGAGTTGTGCCAAACGGCGGCAATCGGGTTTCCCATGACAAGCCACTTGACGACGTAATTAGGGAAGCCCGTCGATCTGGGTGTCTCTTCTCTTCCGAAACCGCCTGCTGCGGAGTGAATCCACAGCAGGAGTCGGCGACCTACCAGCTGCCGGCTGTTCTTATTTGAGCATGCCGCCGGCGTCGACGGTGAGCGGAAGTCCCGTCACATAACGGGACTCGTCCGAAGCAAGGAACAAAACGGCATTACTGATGTCGACGGTCTCCACCCAGCCAACCGGCAGTACATGCATGGATCGTGCCGCAACGGCCATGTCTTCCTCGGTGGGATTCTCGAGGTCCGGACGGAACATCTTCATGGTGGCGTCATGCATGAACATCGGTGAGTTGACGTTCGTGGGGTGCACCGAATTGGCCCGGATCGAGTACTGACCGAGTTCGATGGCGAAGGAACGCGCCAGGCCCACCACACCGTGTTTCGCAGCGACGTATGGTCCGATGTTCGGATGTGCCTTCAGGCCTCCGACCGAGCTCGTCAGAATGATCGAGCCACCGTTGCCACCCGCAATCAAGTGAGGGACACCAGCTTTGACCGACTTCCATACGCCGGTCAGGTTGATGTCGATCATCTCCTGCCATTCGCTTTCGTCAACCTCGTCCAATCGCTTTCCTCCGGTGCCTATTCCGGCATTGGCGACAATGATGTCGAGGCGACCCAGCTGTTCGACACCATCGTCCAACGCTGACTTGACAGCACCGAAGTCGCGGACGTCGACCTTCGCAGTCACGATGCGACGGCCGAGTGCTTCGACCAGTCTTACTGTTTCCACCAAGTCTTCTGGGGTCGCCGGGGCAATGGACGAATCCGGCTGGATGGGTCCGCAGATATCAATTGCGATGATGTCTGCGCCCTCTTGGGCAAGCCGAACGGCGTGACTGCGCCCTTGCCCACGGGCCGCGCCCGTGATGAATGCGACCTTTCCTTCAACTCTTCCTTGCATGAAGAACCTTTCCAGTTGCACATCGCGCATTTCGCCCGATGAGAGTTTTGATGTGACCGGTCTCGGCCGTGCGGCCAATTTGAGTCGTCGGCAGTTACGGTGCCGCTGTGAACTCGATGTTGAGTTCGGCGAGTCCGCGCAAGAGGAACGATGGCTCGTACGTGTACGTGCGATTGTCCGTTGGTCCGTGCGACACCTCGCTGATCTTGAAGTCCTGCATCCGGTCGAGGAGACGGTTCAGGGTTACGTGACCCTCAACTCTCGCCAGCGGTGCGCCTGCGCAAGTGTGCAATCCACGACCGAATGCCACATGATCATGAAGGTTCTTGCGATCCAAGCGAAACTCGTTCGGATTCTCGAATTTTCGCGGATCCCGGTTGGCGCCGGCGAGGCTCAACATGACGATTGTTCCTGCCTTGATGTCCACACCACCGATGGTCGTGTTCGTACGCGCCAATCGGAAGTCAACCTTGGTCGGGCTGTCGAAGCGAAGCGACTCCTCCATGAATGGCCTGATGAGGGCTCGGTCCTCGCGGAGCATCTTTTCGAACTCCGGACGATCGCCGAGCATGCGCAGAGCTGAGCTGAGAAGCTTCGTGACGGTTTCCTGCCCGGCACCGAACAAGAAGGTCGCGGGGCGTACCACCTCCATTAATTCAGGTGTCGAACCGTCTGGGTAGGTAGCGGTTGCCAAACCGCTCAAAATATCGTTCTGGGGATCGCGGCGTCGTTCCTCGAGGTAACCCTTGAACTTCTCATCCAGGTAGGCGAGGGGGTTCACCTCGACTGGTGTGTGGTCGAGCGCACCCACGGTGTGTGGGGTTTCCGATTTTGCTGCCAAGATGCGCCGAAACTCCGGGCGCTCGGATTCCGGTACGCCGAGCAGATCCGTGATGGCGAGTGTTGCGAACGGTTTGGCGTACTCGCCGAGGAATTCGCAGCGTCCATTTTCGATGAACTCGTCGATCTGGGCATCTGCGAGCTTCCAGATGTACTCTTCGTTCTCTTTCAACCTCTTTGGAGTGAGGAGTCGGCCTAATAGGGAGCGGGCCATGGTGTGCTCTGGCGGATCCATGACCACTATGTGCTCGGCGATCGGGAACAGATGGCGATGCGCGTTGATCTGCGCGGTGATGTCGTCGCCTTCCGGCTCGAACGGTAAGGGGGGAAATGGACCACCGATGGCGTTGACGGCCGACAGCGACTCTGAGTTCTTGAAAGCTTCGATCACTTCCGGGTGGCCGGTGACGATGACGACGTTGTGGTGAGGTTCGCGGTAGACGGGATTCTGCTCTCTGAGAGCAGCAAAATACTCAAACGGGTTCTGAGCCAGTGATTGGTCGGTGAAGTAGTCGGCAGATGCTAGATCGGTCATGAGATTTGCGTCCCTTCGAGTTTGGGAAACCGGGGCCGGCATTGCTCTGGCCCGGGGTCTGGTTGCGGGGCAAAGATGTTGAACATGAGATTGGGGATGGAGGTATGTTGGCTCTCAACATTTTTCAATCCAGCTGATGGCCTGACGTGGGCACCCCCCAATGGCGGCTCGAACCTGCGTTATCTTGGATTCCGGAGGATTGTCATCGCACGTGGCGACATCGTCGGCGTCGCTGAGTTCGAAGATCTCTGGCGCGATCTCGACACACAGCGCGTGAGCTTCGCATGCGTGAGGGTCCACATGCAGTCTCTTCTGTGATGGCGTCAATTGGTGTCCTCTCGAGCGGCATTGCCATTTCGGTAGCTGCCACTGCCGAATCGGGCGCGCGTACCTGGTTGTAGTCGATGGCCGGAGCGTTGTGGAGTAGGGCCGAGGGGCTGAACCGCGTCTGCAGACGTCATGAAGCGGCAGCCCGGTTCGGGGCCGACTTTCCCATCAAGTTTCGAAAATCCTTGGAGTATCGGCTCAACGAGTATTACATTCTCATTATGAGAATACAACGTTCTACCCCATGCATGGGAGTTAATGATTGTGAATTGGAATCGCTTGGAGCTGCGTGGACAGTGAGCGCACGCGCGAAGTCGGTTCGGTCATGAAAGCAAGGGTCCCCGACACGCTCGAAGAAGCGCTATCGCCGCAATGGTTGACCACCGCCTTGCAACCCAGTTTTCCGGGAGTTGCCGTCCGTGAAGTGATTCCGGGTCCGATCGTGGATCGGGTATCGACCAATGCGCGCTTCACGATCGTGTGCGACGGGGAGATCCCCGAGGGGCTGTCGCCTAGGTTGTGCGTAAAGGGATACTTCAACGAACAGGGCCGCGAGGCCCGGTTCGTGGGGGAGCGAGAGGCCTATTTTTATCGGGACCTCGCGGCGGAAAGTGGTGTGCGAACGCTAAGGAGCGTGTTCGCCGACTTCGACACCGAAGCCCGTCACGGCGTCGTGGTGACCGAGGATATCGTGGCGGACGGAGGCTCTTTCTTGGACGCCGCCAGTCACATCACCCCAGACCGGGCGGCCGATAGCCTGAGTCAGTTCGCCAAACTGCATGCCTCGACGTGGGGCAATCCGAAATGGGCCGACAAACACTGGCTGGACTCGAATTTGGCGGGTGCACTGCGGGCCTGGGGCGATGATGCGATCACCGCTCGGATAGATGCCAATTTCCACGGCCCCAACGGTCGGCGGGTTCCGGATGAGGTCAGCGATGCGCCCCGCCTTACTAGCGCGTACAGTTCGCTGGTCACCACCATCGAAGCTGAGCAAGCATCTTCAGAGTGGTGCGTAATTCATGGCGATGCCCACATCGGGAACACGTTCCTGGATCCCTCGGGGGCATTGAATCTGGTCGACTGGCAACTCGTACAGCGTGGAATGTGGTATCTCGATGTCGGTACACACATCGGCACTGCGTTGACCGTGGAGGACCGTCGCAGCAGCGAGAAGGATCTCCTGTGGCACTACCTCGATTGTCTGGCGTCCCATGGCGTCACTCCTCCATCGCGGGATGTGGCCTGGCGAGCACTTAGTCGAGGGATACTGCGTGGGCTATTTCTTTGGGGGATCACAACCAAGGTTGACCCGACACTCATCGAGATCCTGCTTCACCGCCTCGGCACGGCTGTTGCTGACCACGACGCGCTATCGCCTGAAAAGTATTTGGCACCACTGTGAAAGGGTATAGAGCCACAAGTGGTCTGCAGCCATCTCATATCACTCCGCATTGAAGTGGTGTAAGACTGGTGCGGGCCAACGCTCTTCGTTGAGGCGTTGCGGTGCTGAGTGGGCTGATGGGGTGGCGGACTCCTTCAATGGGCCTGCAGACGCGGCCGCAGGCTAGAATTCGCAGCATGTCCCGAGCTGAGGAGAGGTCGTCTGCGGTCCAGCGATCGCGGAGTCGTGCGGCTGACCAAGTGCGGTCCATTCTCGAGGCTGCTCAGTGTCTCATCGAGAAAAAAGGTGACACGTTCACGACGCAGGAACTCATTAAGGAAGCCGGTGTCGCGCTCCAGACCTTCTACCGCTATTTCACGAGCAAGGACGAACTACTGCTTGCGGTGATTAGTAATGAGATGAAAACCGCCTGCGCGCTGTGGGAGGAGGCAGCTGCTGAGTTCGACGATCCGTTGGACAGGCTCCGCTTCTACGCCGGACACATTTTGGGCACGCTGGGGGAAGATCCTCGCCGCGACGCGCTCGCCCGGTTTGTCATAACTACCCACTGGAGGCTCCATCGGTTGTACCCCGCGGAGCTCGCCATGGCCGACAAACCCTTTGTTGACCTGTTGCACAAAGAGATTCGATCCGCGAGGGACCGCGGGCAGTTAACCACCACCGCAGCAGAGAGCGACGCCTGGTTCATTGCCGAGCTCGTGCGGACGGTGTATCACTACTGGGCCTATGCCCCAGTGGAACACGATGATGCAGAGGAGCGCTTGTGGAATTTCTGCCTTCGCGCTCTCGGTGGAACGCCGTAGTACGTAAGTCTTTGTACGGGAACGAAATTCGTCTGAATGAGATCCGATAGTTCCAACGCTTGTCTTGAATGCGCGCCCAAGCATATGGTGGTGTAGCTCACTTCAACTGATTCCGTGCATCGCTAAGTTGTTGGCGCGTCGGATGTTCCACACCTTCTTGGGGCACGCAAGATTGTTCGCCTCCTCGCCTCCAGATCGCCTCCAAGCATTTAGCCCATCCGGCCACCCCCTATGAAAGGCTTCCCATGTCCCACCATGTTCGCATGCCGAGATTAAGGTTCGCAGTCCTCTCCGTGACCGTACTGATGCTTGTAGCTGCCTGTGGGGGCGGAAGCGAGACTGCATCGGGCGGTGCGCCCTCTGAAGAGGGTGAACCGATTGCGGGGGGAACGGCTCAGGTTCTCCAACACGCCGAACCCCAATCTCTTGATCCCGCAGCACTTTCCAATACCTGGGCGCATATGGCCACGCTCGGCAATGCGCTGTACGGGACTCTCATTACCAACGACAGTGCCACGTTGGACACTCAGTACAAGATGGCTACGGGTTTCGTTACCACTGATGGTGGAAAGACCTTCGATCTGACTTTGCGTCCGGGGCTGATGTTTACCGACGGCACCCCGCTGGATGCGGCTGCGGTCAAGGTCAACTGGGACAGGCTCAAAGACCCCTCGCTCGGATCGAATTCGACACGTTACGCGGTCCTGGTCGCGAACACCGAGGTAGTATTACCCGATGTCATGCGGGCGACTCTGGTTTCGCCGAACCCACAGTTTGCCGAGACCGTGGTTGCCTCGTCGATGAATTGGATTGCTTCGCCCACCGCGCTCGAGAAGGGCGTGCAGTCCTACTCAGACAGCCCGGTCGGGGCCGGGCCTTTCAAGCTAACCAGATGGACTCGCCAAGGCGAGATCGAACTTGAGAAGAACCCGGGCTACTGGGATGCACCCAAACCGTATCTCGATAGCTTGACCATCCGCACCGTCCACGACGCGAGTCAGCGCCTCAATGCAGTGGCGACAGGGGGCGCAGATCTCGCTTCGGAGTCATCGATGAACACCATCAACCAGGCCGACGCCCAGGGTTTGGGTTACGAGGTCGTTCCCACCGGTGGTGGCCAGATCATCGCAATGAACCATCAGCGACGCCCTTTCGATGATGTCCGGGCGCGTCGTGCTGTCCAAATGGCCTTGGACACAGAGATTTTGAATACGATAGTCTTCTCCGGACAAAATGAGGTTCCGCAGACCCTCTTCAACGAGGAGTCGGCTTACTACCGCGACATACCGCTCCAGAACGCGAACCGCGAAGAGGCTCAGCGACTGTTCAATGAACTGGCGGCTGAAGGTAAACCGATTGTGGCCACCTTTATGGCGTACCCCACAAGCGATTCGCGCATGCTGGCAGAGGCCGTCCAGGCCCAGCTTAGTGCGTACGAGAACATCGAGGTCAAGGTCGACGTGCGCGATATTGTCGGCGCTACAAGGGCAACGATGACCGGTGACTTCGACTTGACGATCTCGGCCGCGATCGTTCAGGGGCCCGACTTCGCACTCTGGACCGCATTCCATTCGACGTCGACAGGTAATCAGATGGGCGTCAGTGATCCGGAGTTGGATGCAGCCTTGGACAAGGGTCGGACCGCCACGACAGACGCCGAGCGACTTGAGGCGTACACCGAGGTCCAGAACCGAATCAATGCAGTGATACCCGGAGTGTGGTACACCCGCGCGGCTCCTGCCGTTATATACGGAAAGAATGTTCGGGGTGTCGAAATGTACACTCTGGGATCGCCTCTCCCCGAGGATCTCTGGGTAAATAATGGGTAGTCGCGACCGTTCGAGTTGGCCTTCGGTCTCGATTCGGGTAGAGGTGTCCTGTTTATGACAGCTTGAGTCGAGACCACCGTGACGGCCAGTCCCAGACCCATCTGCGACTCGCCGGACCGATGATGACGGTTTGAGCTGAGCCCACCTCAGTGTTGTGGCATCTGGCTTGTTCGGATGCCAGCAACTGCTGGAGGGCAGTGATGGAGACTCGGATGGAGTTGTTCGCCCGCATTCGACGTGATGCCCGGGTCGAGGGGTGTTCGATCCGGCAGTTGGCCCGCCGCCACCAGGTTGGCCGGGCAACGGTGCGGATGGCGTTGGCACAGGCGGAGCCGCCACCGAGAAAAGTTCCGGTGCGCTGCTCCCCGAAACTCGATCCGTTCAAAGCCGCGATCGACGCCATGCTCACCGCCGATATCGACGCCATGCTCACCGCCGATATCGACGCACCACGAAAACAACGCCACACCGCCCGCCGGATCCTCGCCAGACTGGCCGACGAACATGGGGCTCAGCACCTTTCGTATTCGACGGTGCGTGACTACGTGCTGGTCCGGCGAGCACAGATCGACGTCGAAGCTGGACGCCGCATCGAAGTGTTCGTCCCGCAGGAACACGCACCCGGTGCCGAAGCGGAAGTCGATTTCGGTGAAGTGTGGGTGATCTTGGCCGGGGTGAAAACGAAATGCCACATGTTCGCCTTCCGACTCTCGCATTCGGGGAAATCCGTGCACCGCGTGTATTCGACGCAAGGGCAGGAAGCGTTCCTCGAAGGCCATATCGCCGCGTTCGACGAGATCGGCGGTGCCGGTGACCCGTCACATCCGCTACGACAACCTCACCAGCGCCGTGCAAAAAGTGATCTACGGGCAATCCCGAGCGCGGGTGGAGAACCAGCGATGGGTGCTGTTCCGCTCGCACTTTGGGTTCGACCCGTTCTACTGCCAGCCTGGTATCTCCGGGGCGCACGAGAAAGGCGGCGTGGAGGGCGAGGTGGGCCGGTTCCGCCGAAACCGATTGTCCCCGATGCCTGTTGTCGACTCGCTCGATGAGCTCAACGAGAAGATCCGGATCTGGGACGAGGCGGACAACGCCCGCCGTATCGGCGACCGGATCCGCACCGTCAGAGCTGATTTCGCAGTCGAGAAGCCACTCTTAGCGCCACTCCCGAACGAGGGGTTCGATCCTGGATTGTCGCTGGAACCACGAGTCGATCGGTCAGCGTTGATCACGGTGCGGATGGCGAAATACTCTGTCCCGGCACATTTCATCGGCAGGCAACTGCGGGTGTCGTTGCGGGCATCGGAAGTGGTGGTCTTCGACGGCCGGGCGGTGATCGCTCGCTATCAACGGGTTATCGCCCGGGGCGGTCAGAGCCTGAAATCTCGACCACTATCTCGAAGTACTGCGCACCAAACCCGGTGCCCTGCCAGGGGCGAGCGCTTTAGCCGCAGCTCGCAGGAACGGGACGTTCACCGCAGCTCATGACGCGTTCTGGGCGGCTGCCCGCAAAACCGACGGTGACGCCGGCGGAACCCGCCAACTCATCGACGTCCTACTCCTGCACCGCACCATCGATAGCGATGACGTAATCGCGGGCATCGAAGCCGCGCTGACCGTGGGCGCAGTGACCGCCGATGTCGTCGCGGTCGAAGCCCGCCGCCACGCATCATCGGAAGTCGATGCGGGTGGGTCTGATTCAGGCCGTCATCTCGTTGCTCGTCGCGCAGGCCGGGAGCAACGCGTTGTCAGCCTGACCCAACGCCGTCTCGCCGATCCGGCAGCGATCATCGCTGGTCTGCCAGCCGATTCTCGGCCCGCGCCGACGGTCGATCACTACGACCAACTCCTGCAACTACCCGAACGCCGCAACCCCGTCCCATCCCGGTATTGCCGTGGGACACGGCTGCATCGAATTGTTGATGAGAGCTGCTGGTGTGAAGGGACTTCCGGGAAACAAACGTGCGCGTTCCAAGCATCAGACTCCGACTCCGAGTGATCTCATGGACCGTAAGTTCACTCGCGACGAGCCGAATAAGCTGTGGGTCACGGATATCACGGAACATCCCACGCCTTGGATTCCAGCAGTCGTCGCAACACTCGTGGTTACGAGACTTCCAGTAAAGCACTCAGGCGCTCTGCAGGGGTGTCCCAGTCGAGCGATTTCCGGGGTCGGTCGTTGAGTTCCTCCGCGACGGCCAAGAGTTTGTCGACGCTGTGCGCTGCCAGGTCGGTACCGCGCGGGAAGTATTGGCGCAGTAGTGGAGTGGTCCCCGAAAGTTGGACTCTTAATGGAACCTTATGCGATGGCGGGTGTTTGGGCGCGGTACTCGTCGGGGCTGAGGTAGCCGAGTCGCTGTTGAATGCGGGTGGTGTTCCACCATCGCAGGTAGTCAGTGAGTCCCGTGTGAAACTCGTCGAGAGTTCCGGGTTTCTGGATGCGGAACCATTCCTCCTTGAGGTGGCTGAAGAATCCCTCCATGACGGCGTTATCGAGGCACGTGCCTTTGCGGGACATTGACTGGGTGAGCCCTGCTTCGCGCAACGTGTCCCTCCAGAGGGTATGGCGGTACTGAAATCCTTGGTCGGAGTGGACAAGTGGCTTTTCGCCAGCGTTGAGGGTGTCGATTGCCATACGGAGGCTGTCGGTGACCATCTTCACGCTCGGAGAGGGCCCCGCCGTCGCTGAGATGATCCGGTTGTCATGGAGATCGAGGATGGGCGAAAGGTAGACCTTGGAACTGCCGATGTTGAACTCGGTTACGTCCGTGGCCCACTTGGTGTGCGCAGTCTCTGCCGCGAACTGGCGGTTCAACACGTTGTCGGCTGCCTCGCCGACCTCGCCTCGGAAGGAGTTGTACCGTTTGCGTCGACGCACCAGGCACCGCAGTCCGAGGGTGCGCATCAGTGTGAGCACGGTTTTCTTCGACACCCTCCGCCCCTGTCGTCGCAGGACAGCGAGGATACGTCGGTGCCCGTAGGCTCCCTTCGCATCTTCGAAGGTCTCACGAATGGCTTCTTTGAGCTCAGCATGCCGGTCCGCGTGACGGAGTCGATTCCGATGGTCGTAGAACGTCGACCTGGGAAGGTCCGCGATCTGCAGCAAGAGTGCCAGCGGAAATTGCGCCTTGAGATCATCGACAGCTCGAACTTTCGCCCGTCGTTCCCGCGACCTCAAGGCCCGCAATTTTCCCAGATACGCGACCTCAGCGCGAAGCCGTTCGTTCTCCGCACGCAGTGTCTCGAGCTCGCTCTTCGAAGGGGAATCCCCGCGATCGGTTGGAGGCCTGCCACGCCTTTTCGGGCGCAACCCGTCTTCTCCGTCACGTCGGTAAATGACCGTCCAGTTCGCTACCGTTGTGGGCGAGGGCAAGTCGTACTCATCGGCCAGAGCCCTTCCGGACTCTCCGTTGACGTTGCGACGCACGATCTCGAGTTTGGTCTCGAAATCGTACTGCCTGCGGTCTCTCGTCACCAGCGCACCTGCTCCCCGAAGTTGCCATCGTTGATACAACATTTGGACAGGGTTCGGGGCGAGGTCAAGAGCCAACGCGACGGACTTCGCAGTGAAGCCTTCCTCGAACAGTTCGAGCGCCGACACGGCGTCGATGTGACTTAACGTGCTTTTCGAGTACATCTAACTACTCCCTGAAGAAGGATACCTAGATTCGGTGTCCAACTATCGGGGTCCAGTCCACTTCAGCGGGTTGGACTGATGTCGCGAATTGCGGCGATGTTCAGAAGTGATCGCAAGGCGGAAAGTGAACTGATCCGGAACGGGGACAACGAGGTGAACACCCTGAAAATAGGTGACAAAGTCGTTGCCAGCGGGGATTTCGGCGGGATTCTGCGCAGACGAATCCCGGCGGGGTCAGTCGGCCGCGTCGTTCAGGCGGGGTTGGCGCGGAATCTTCGGGTGTCATTCATCGTCAAGGGTGAACCTGGTGGACATTTCGGAGTCGACGAACAGGTTGAAGTCACTGTCAAAGACATCGATCCGGTGATTCCCGTACGAACGTAACTTGCTTAGCTGCAACCGCCGGCGTCGCCGCCGCTCGTTCCACAATCGGAAGAGACTGTGCCGCTGTCGAATCCGCTGAAACTGTGGAAGCTTCCCGCTGCGCCGGAGCTTGCACTTCCAGCTCGGCGTCTGCCAGGGGAGGGATGCTCGTCGTACGCGTCGAACCGATGCTTCGGCACGTCGAGCACAGCCTTTCGTGACACGTCAGTCTGACGTTGCTGGCGTAGCGCCGCCGGTAGCGCGAAGACTGCCAGGCCGACGAACAAAGCGATTGCAGCGATAGTCACCATCATGTCGATCATGGTCCGACCCCTTCATTTCCGCCTGCTACCAGGCTCTTTGTGTACCGCCTGTCAGTTTCAGAAAACGACTGCATTTTTCAGAAGACCACTGCACGTCAGCTGGAAGCATCGTCATTAAGTCGACCCCGAGCTGCCGGCGGTCGAGGCGTGGTTCGCTAGATCCGAGACCAACTCCGAGAGTTCCTACGTGCGTGTGCGCCCTCAACTCGGAATTGATTGCTTTCTCCTATCAAGCTGCACGTGTCCATCAATCGGCGGTTACTGATACATCGATCAGAAGCTTTCTTTCGACGTCTCGCGAAGATGACGAGCACGCCCCGGCACTCCGGACCCGTTTCGGCACAGCCGGGATTGGTACCTACCTGTAGATAGATACCAAAATCCCGGCACTGCCACTAGAACCCTCCGCTGTATTCGCCCGGCTGATCCTCGTTGGTATTCGACCCTCGCACCGGGGTCTCCCCAGGGCTGCGTCCCATTTTCGAATCTCTCTCGAAGTCTTCCGAGGTTTGGGGCGCACCATCGTCGTACTGCTGAACCGTCGTAGGATTCGTTGTTCCAGGTGTTTGGTCCTGGCCTCGATCGGTGAGCGCAAAGTACGAACCGACGAGCACAACCGCAACCGCGACAGCGGCCAAAGCGACACCTTTTTGACGATTCAAAACCTCAACCTCCAACTTGGTGTTCGGTTAACAAAGAAGTGATCTCCTCCGACGACTCGATCGTATGCATTGAGCAGAACCCTGACCCCGGCCGCCGCGCAAACTCCCCTTTGTATAGTTATGCGCTACTTCGGGTCGTCTCTCTTTCGGCCGATTCTGAGGCACCGACAGGTGAGACATCCGTGAAGGCTCGACGAATCGAACCGAGTGGGAAGATCCTGACATGAGCCGCGAAACGATCCTGCAGACCGAAAGACTGAAACTTACGACCTGGATCCCGTCGGACCTGCATGACCTCGCCACACTGCACTCCGACCCCCAGGTCATGCAATTCATTGGGTACGGACGACCGGAGAGTGTCGCGGAGTCGCAAACGCGGCTCGATGGGTACCTCGATGAACAACGACGTCAGGGGTGGACCAAGTGGCGTTTGGTCAACCGCACCGGAGAAATGGTCGGTAGAGCTGGGTTCGGTGAGGTCGATTCCTGTCGCGAACTAGCCTATGCCTTTCGGCGAGATCAGTGGGGCCGAGGTTTCGCAACGGAGATTGCGTCCGCTTTGGTGGACTGGAATTCTGAACATCCAGACCGAGAACTGTTGTCGGGCAGTCTTTGTGCTCATGTGGAGGATGGGCACCGGGCGAGCATGCGCGTCCTGGAGAAGGTCCGTTGCCGCCCGTGCGAGGATCCTCGCTGGGGCGGCCAAAGTCATTGGGCGCCAGCGGATACAGTGCCGCGAGCATCAACGACGTGATCGTCTGCGGCGGCCTCACCAAAGGCGGTCTGTTCCATCACTTCCCGTCCAAGCAGTCCATTGCACAGCAACTCGTTGTCCGTTGGTCACGGTCCACCACAGATCTGGTGGTTGAACGAACTGCACGCGGTGTCCGGGGATGAGTGCCCATGCCGCGATCGTTGAGGGTGAGGATCGTGTTGCGGTGCGCATGATGCACTCTGTGCGGGGGGATCAGTGATGTCGTTGGGCGTGTCAGCAGCTCGTAGTGGGAGCGAGGCCGGCGAAGCGGGTGTCGCGGAACTCAAGCGCCGTGGCGGACTTCGACGCCGATCCCTGTAGCTGCCGCGTAGGTCCAGGGAAGTCACCGTCGTGATGTCCTGCCCCTTTCGAATCAGCTGCGCCTCGGCGCGATCCTTCCGAAGTCATCGTTCCCGACTTGTCCCATTCCATGCTCAATGCAGTAGCCGCACAGAAAGTTTGGCCACCAGAGGTCCTGGGGGCTCAGGATGCTTCAGGGTCAGGCACTGGTTGACTCTGCTAGCTCGGGAGTCGGTACTGGCGTCGTGGATTTTCGGGCCATGAGAGCTGACTTGTACAGTCGGCCCGCTCGATAGGACGAGCGAACAAGCGGCCCGCTCATGACTCCAAGAAATCCGGCTTCCTCGGCTTCCTCTCTCAGTTCGATGAATTCTTCTGGCTTGATCCAGCGGTCGACTGGATGGTGCAGGGGGGAAGGCCGAAGGTATTGAGTCAGGGTGAGGAGTTCGCAACCGGCAGAGCGTAGATCATGTAGAGCCTGGGTAAGTTCCGTGCGCGTCTCGCCTAATCCGAGAATCAGATTCGACTTGGTGATGAGATTTTCCGTTCGAGCGGCGTCCAGTACCTGGAGTGAGCGGTCATAGTCGAAACCTGGGCGAATGCGTTTGAACAAGCGTGGGACGGTCTCCAGATTGTGGCCGAGCACTTCCGGTTTGCTGGCAAAGACCGTAGCTAGCTGGTCGTGGGAGGCCCGGAAGTCCGGGGCAAGCATCTCGACACCGGTACCGGGGTTGAGCTCGTGGATCGCGCGTACGGTCTCGGCATAGAGCCATGCGCCACCATCTGGCAGATCGTCTCGTGCTACGCCGGTCACAGTTGCATATTTCAGGCCCATCGTGCGCACGCTTGCAGCGACGCGTGCGGGTTCGCCGCGGTCGAGTGCGTCCGGTTTGCCAGTGTCGATCAGGCAGAAATCGCATCGGCGAGTGCAACGACTTCCACCGATGAGGAAGGTTGCTTCCTTGTCTTCCCAGCACTCAAAGATGTTCGGGCAGGCAGCTTCCTGGCAAACCGTGTGAAGATTCTTGCTCTCTACGAGTGAGGTCAACGAGGTGTAGTTCGGCCCGGTTCGCAGCTTGGTTTTGATCCACGCGGGCTTGCGTTCGACGGGCACAGCGGCGTTGCGGACTTCCAGGCGCAGCAGACGACGAGGCGGCGGTGGGCTGTCCGCAGCGACGTGAGGTGTTTCCTTCGCCGATGAATTGTCGAATTCGTTGGTAGCCAATTGGTACTCCTTCGTTGGTATGGCCGGCGGTCGGGCAGGTGCGGCAAGCTCTCGTCGCTACCCTTTTCCAATTGCTGCGCTCGCAAACAACGAATCGGCGGTATTGCGATAGAATTCCAAGTTATGCTGAATTCAAGCCAACGGTGGGACACGGCAACATTGGTCCTTGAATTGCCATCGCGCGCGGTGATTGCTCACCACGCGCATGACGAGCATCAGCTGGTGTATGCCAGCACCGGCGTCATTTCTGTCGCGACGAGTGAGGGAACCTGGGTTGCCCCTGCAAATCGGGCGATCTGGATACCTTCGGGAGCGAGCCATCAGCACCGTGCATACGGGCCGACCAGGTTCCACGGAGTCGGATTACCCGCTACCCGCAACCCATTGGGTGTCGATGTCCCAGCGGTGATCGAGGTGAGCCCCTTGTTGCGTGAACTGATCATTCATTACACAGAACAACCCGATGAAGCAGAAGAACCGCGCCGGCGCCAGCGGCTGTTGACTGTGCTCATCGATCAACTCGCGGTGTCCTCACAACAACCAATACGACTTCCTACGCCTCGCGATCCTCGATTAGTCGAGGTGTGCAAGATGGTCGAGGAGAACTTGTCTGTAGCTCTCGATCTCGAGGATTTGGCCAAGGCGTGTCGGACGAGTTCACGAACTCTTGCTCGATTGTTCCGAGACGAAACGAGGATGAGCTACGTCCAGTGGAGAACTCAGCTGCGGCTTTATTACGCACTACGGCTTTTGGCTGACGGAATGCAGGTGGGCACTGTGGCACATCGCTGTGGCTGGAATTCGGCAAGTACATTCGTCGAAGTGTTTCGCCGCACCTATGGGCACACCCCAGGCGGACGTCGCCAGCGCAGCGAATAAGGCATCACCCACTCCAATCAGCTGGCTGACCGCAATGAGTGCAACGGGAGCGGCAAGGTGATCGCGCATGCTCGTCAAATCAGCTGTTCTGCGTGCAGGTGCGCCCAAGATTGGGCTCTGTCGATCTCCTCGATGTCGGCGGGCGGTGCTCCATCGTGATGGGTGTGAAGCCACGTGTGCAGGGTGTCGCCGACCTTGTCGACGATGTCGAGGAAACCGATCCTTCCTTCGTGGAAGGCCTCCACCAGGTGTTCGTTGGCAGCGTTCAGGACTGCCGCAGCGCATCCACCCGCAGTTCCCGCGGTTTTGGCAAGCCGGACCGCCGGAAAAGTGTCGTGGTCGACGGGCTCGAAGTTCCACCGGTGGCTGGTGGACCAGTCGACCGCGGTGACCGCGCCGGGAAGTCGGCTAGGCCAGTTGAGGGCTAGCGCAATCGGCAACCGCATGTCAGGTGTGGACAGTTGCGCCAGGACGGCACCGTCGACGAACTGCACCATCGAATGGATGTGGGACTCGGGGTGAATGACGGTATCGATCTGGGCGTAGTCGATCCCGAATAGCAAGTGAGCCTCGATGAGCTCGAGCCCTTTGTTCATCAAGGTTGCGGAGTTAGTGGTAATGACCCGGCCCATGTTCCATGTCGGGTGTACCAGCGCTTGCTCGGCAGTGACACCAGCGAGGGCGTTCCGGTTCTTGCCCCGAAAAGGGCCACCGCTCGCGGTGAGAATCAACCGCTCCACCTCTTGGCGGGTTCCGCCACCTAGACATTGAGCCAGGGCTGAATGTTCGGAGTCCACGGGGATGATCTGACCTGGACGTGCACGCCCAGTAACGAATGAGCCACCGGCAACAAGAGATTCCTTGTTGGCCAGTGCTACTAAGTGCCCGGCATCGAGCGCTGCCACGGTCGGCCGCAGTGCTTGCGCCCCGTCGATGGCATTGAGCACTACGTCGGTCTCGAGTTCGGCCAATTCACTGGCTGCACCACCCCCGGTCACGATGAACGGCTGCGCCACGTGGCGGGGATAGATTTCTTTGCATCGATGGTCCAGTTCGGAAGCTTTGGTGGGGTCGGCGATACCGATCACGGGGACTTCCAGGCGCGCCGCCTGCATTGCGAGTGCAGCGACGTCGCTGCCGGCTGCGCAGATCGCGGTGACTTGGAAACGGTCGGGGTGTGCGGCGATCAGGTCGACTGCTTGGGTACCGACCGAACCGGTGGAGCCCAAAATAGTAACGCGGCGGCGGTTGCTCTCGGTCGTGGTCACGGTGCGCCTCAGCCGTTTACGGCGTCGACGGCTGTGTTCGGGTGGTTGTCGAGGTCTTCGATTCCGAACCGGGCGTAGCCACTCTCCTCCAGCTCGTCGGCCAGGCTGGAAGGACCGGACTCGACGATGGTCCCTTCGTGGAAGACATGAACGAAGTCTGGGCGCACATACCGCAAGATGCGGCTGTAATGGGTGATCATGAGGACTCCGAGACCGGAGGATACGGATCGGTTGATACCTTCGCTGACGACGCGCAGTGCATCGACGTCCAGGCCGGAGTCGGTCTCGTCCAGCAGTGCGATTTCAGGTTTGAGCAATTCGAGTTGAAGAATCTCGTGGCGCCTCTTCTCGCCGCCTGACCAACCGACATTGAGATCGCGCTGAGAGAAGGCCGCGTCCATCTCCAATCGGGTCATTGCTCCGTTGAGTTCCTTGACCCAGTTGCGAAGCTTAGGAGCCTCACCTCGGATCGCCGTTGCGGCTGTGCGGAGGAAATTCGACGAGGACACGCCGGGCACCTCCACGGGGTATTGCATTGCCAGGAAGACACCGGCCTTGGCGCGTTTGTCCACAGACAGCGCGAGCAAATCCTGTCCGTCGAGTGTGATGCTTCCGCTTGTGACCGTGTATTTCGGATGTCCGGCGATGCAGCTCGCCAGCGTGGATTTGCCAGATCCGTTCGGACCCATGATCGCGTGCACTTCACCGGAGCGAACGGTCAGGTCGACACCGTTGAGGATTTCGATGTCGTTGTCGATGACGCTGGCATGCAAGTCGCGGATTTCCAGAGTGGTCATGAGAGATTGCTCGTGCTTTCTGTGGGGATCTGACCGCTCGCCAACCGCGAGTCGACAGCGTTCATGATGTGCTCACGGACCGGTTGGAGATCGATCCGACTGGTGACGTCAGCAAGGAAGCCGCGGACGACAAGTTGTTGCGCCTGTTCACGGGCAATGCCGCGTGACTCGAGGTAGAACAACTGCTCATCGTCGAACCGCCCTGTAGCGCTGGCATGACCTGCTTCGGTGACGTCGCCAGTTTCGATTTCCAGATTCGGCACCGAGTCGGCGCGCGCCCCGGTGCGCAGCAGCAGATTGCGATTCATTTCGTAGGTGGAGGTCTGGGTGGCCTCGGGTCTGATACGCACATCGCCGATCCACACGGTGGGCGCGGGGGGGGGGGGGGGGGGGAGAGAAGCACATTCTTGTAGAGCACGTTCGAGATGCACTCCGGTGCTGCATGATCGACGTAGAGGCGAGCCTCGATGTGTTGGTTCGCTCCGGCAACACCCACGCCGAGCATCTCGACGCTGGAGTGCGGGCCGTTCAGCCGCACGCTCGGAGTCGTTCGGAGCAGGCTCCCACCTAGGTCGACGACGACATGTTTGAGCGTCGATCTTTCGCCGAGACTGCACGTGTGGGTAGCCAGGTGGATGCTGTCATCGGTCCAGTTGTGCACGGTGACGAACGTCAGTTGTGCGCCGTCCTCGACGATGATTTCGATATTCTCCGACAACGTGCTGCTTCCCAGATACTCGACGATGACGGTGGCCTGAGAGCCGGCAGCGGCGCGTACGACGGTATGGCTGCACGTGAGCCCGGGTCTACCCCGATAGGTCACGATGACTGGATCTTGTAGCGTCTGGTCTTTCTCGATCTCGATGACCGCAGCGCTGGACTCGTTCTCCCATGCCAATGCACTGGCGCGATCGGTGGGCGCCAGGACCCTCCCCACCGATGAATGCTTACTCGAGACGATGGACCAGGTCGCAGACTCAGGAATGCTGACGTCATCGAGGATCAGTTGCACTGGCGTGAAAGGGCCGACCAGTGCGCGCACCTTTGCAAGTGGCGTGAATCGCCACGTCTCGTCTTTGCCCTGGGGTTCAGGAAACTGGGTCCAGTCCCGAGACGTGAACCGCTCGGCCGGTGATCCTGTTCTGGGTCGGCTGGATCGGGTTTCGGTCAAGGCAGCCATTCAGCCCACCGCTCCTTCCATTTGCAGCTCGATCAGACGGTTGAGTTCGAGGGCGTACTCCATGGGTAGTTCGCGGGCGATGGGCTCGATGAATCCGCGCACAACGGTGGCCATTGCTTCGTCTTCGGACATGCCACGGCTCATCAGATAGAACAGCTGTTCCTCGCTGACGCGCGACACCTTCGCTTCGTGACCCATCGAGACGTCGTCCTCGCGGATGTCAGCGAAAGGGTAGGTGTCGCTGCGACTTATCTGGTCGACCAGCAATGCGTCACATTTGACTGTGGAAGCACTGTGATGAGCGCCCTTGTTGATCCGCACCAGACCTCGGTACGAGGTGCGCCCTCCACCACGTGATACCGATTTCGACACGATGTTCGACGACGTGTGAGGGGCCGCGTGCAGCATCTTTGCCCCGTTGTCTTGGTGTTGACCTTCACCGGCAAACGCGATCGAAAGTACTTCTCCTGTGGCATGTTCGCCCATCAGCCAGACTGCGGGATACTTCATCGTCACCTTGGATCCAAGGTTCCCGTCAATCCACTCCATCGTCGCGCCTGCCTCACAGATCGCTCGTTTCGTGACTAGGTTGTAGACGTTCGTCGACCAGTTCTGGATAGTTGTGTACCGGCATCGGGCACCCTTTTTGACGATGATTTCCACGACGGCGGAGTGCAAGGAGTCAGTCGAGTAGATCGGTGCTGTACAGCCTTCGACGTAGTGCACATAGGCGCCTTCGTCGACGATGATCAAAGTCCGCTCGAACTGGCCCATGTTCTCGGTGTTGATGCGGAAGTACGCCTGCAGCGGGATTTCGACGTGAACACCCTTGGGCACGTAGATGAACGAGCCGCCCGACCACACCGAGGTGTTGAGTGCCGAAAACTTGTTGTCGCCCGCCGGGATTACCGAGCCGAAGTACTCTTTGAACAGTTCGGGCTGTTCTTTCAGCGCGGTGTCGGTGTCGAGGAACAAGACGCCTTGCTCTTCCAAATCCGCTCGGATCGAGTGGTAGACGACCTCGGACTCGTACTGTGCGGCGACGCCTGAAACGAGGCGTTGCCTCTCGGCTTCGGGGATGCCGAGGCGGTCGTACGTGCTCTTGATGTCATCGGGCAGGTCATCCCACGTCGTTGCTGGCTTCTCGGTCGATCGCACGAAGTACTTGATGTTGTCGAAGTCGATGCCAGACAGGTCCGCACCCCACGCCGGCATGGGCTTCCTGTCGAACAACGCGAGTCCCTTGAGTCGCGTTTCCAACATCCAGGCAGGCTCGTTCTTGGTCGCAGAGATGCCCCTCACCACGGCTTCGGACAGGCCCCGTTGGGCAGCTTTTCCTGCTACGTCGCTGTCGGACCACCCGTAGGCGTAGTTGCCCAAAGTTTCGATCTCCTCGGCTTGAGTGAGGATGTGCTCGGCGGCTGTCGTCATGGCGTTCACTTCTTTCCGGACTCCACAGGTTTCTTGGGGTCCTGGTGTTGGTGCTGGTCACTGCACGACTGGGCGCGCGTTCTGCGGCGCGACATGTGTCGCGCTTGGGTCGTTCTAGTTCTCTGCCGTGGACGTGGATGCGCCGATTCGACGGATGGTTCGGGCGTCGATCAACGCGTCGAACACGCTGTAGGGCGTGTCAGGGAACGCGGAATTCGGTAGCGGCGCGAAAACTCGTGGCGCAGCTTCCTCGACGTCATCGTGGGTTCGGAGATGCTTGGGCGCCGGCTCCGCGTGAGAACCCGGCTCGAGTCCGACCGAAGGCCATAGTGGGTGGTTGTGCGACTCCTTCGTGGACATGACACCAGCATGGTGACCTCGATGTGGCGCCGGCAAAGCAATGGCAGACCACCCTGAGTGATTGGCTGGATTTCGTTACAAGTATTTGTAGTTTCGAGTTCCGGATGAATCGCATCTCTGCGGGCTCGATCGGCGTTTGGTAGAAACACGAGATGCATCGGCCGGTCGAGCGCCCTATTGCCGGTAAGCAGCGAAACCTTCACCTCGAGCGGCGCCGTATCGACTGGGGACTGGGCGCGGGCAAATTCGCCGATGACAATCCCAGTGCAATGTCACACTTCCGGTGGCTACGTCGTCATTGAGGTATGAACTCGGGACGGAAGGGCGGAACGCTTGCAGTTCCGTCCGGGCGAGATCGGGTATCTGCGGCACTGGAGCCGAGCTTTCGTATTCCGGCGGAGTCGGTTGCGACTGTCCGGATTCGGGATGTAGCACATGCGCGAAAACATAATGAGCCGTCCTGGCGCGCAGGAGCTCGATCGCACGCACGTCGTCTGTCCCTTCCCGGGCATTCGTGCACGCGGGCACGGCGACTCATTGTCCTACCGAATGCTGTCGTCAGAACAGCGAGGTGTTTCCCTAAAAGTTAAGGACAACAGCATATTTCAATACTCATAGGCGAAATGGAATCTAAATGCGTATAGCGGTTGCAGGAGGGACGGGTCTAGTTGGGCAGCACTTTGTCGACAGGCTCCTTGCCTCTGGACACAGTCCGGTTGTGCTTTCGCGATCGCAAGGGGTAGATCTCACGACCGGTGAAGGGCTGGACGAGGCACTCGACGGCGTGCAAGCGGTCATCGATGTCAGCAATGTAGTGACACAAAAGTGCGCGACAGCAGTCGAATTCTTCGACCGAGTTGGCCGCAACCTCCTCGCTGCCGGCGAGAAGGCGAACATTCTTCATCACGTCGTGCTGTCGATAATCGGGATCGACGACGTTGACTCCGGCTACTACGACGGCAAGCGGACGCAGGAAAGGCGCGTACGCGAGTCGAATGTGCCGTGGACGATTCTTCGGTCCGCGCAGTTTCACGAATTCACCGAGCAGATACTGGGCATGGTGCGCGGGCCAATTGCGGTCGTTCCTCAGATGCGTAGTCAGCCTGTCGCGGTGCAAGAGGTGTCCGATCATTTGGTCGAACTGGTCGCCGGGCCGCCCAGCGGCATGAGTCCGGAGTTGGCCGGGCCAACTGTGGAGTATCAGCCGGACCTTGCACGGCGCCTCTTGCACGCCGACGGCCGACACCGACTGGTGATCCCAGTCAAAATGCCCGGTCGGCCAGGCCGCGCGATGGCTGCCGGTGCACTTCTGCCCTCGCACGACGGACCTCGTGGACGTCAGACATTCGACGAATGGCTGGTTCGAAAGTACGGAAAACGAAACTGATCGGTGGCCACCTTGTTTCCCGACCTCATGGGCGCAGCTTTGAGAATTGGTCGAGGAAGTCGGGAGTATATCGATGTATGCGGACCGGCAATTGCGTGTTCGACCATGTGGTGTGCGTCAAGTGGCAGTGTTGACTGACCAATCGTGAGTCAACAGTGCATAACCGTCGAACACGAGAGGAACGAATGGACCGGATTGTCGAGACCCGGCATCCCTGCGTGTCAGCATGAGTTGAGTCCACTGGTTCACAGCAACCCCACCTGATGCAGGGCGAGATACGGATCGACCGAACATGACCGCTCCAGCGATCACAGACCACAATGAACCGATGGATCCAGCACATCCCAGAGCCGACGGCCCTCGCCGGCGCCGCACCTTCACCACCGCGGACAAGATCGCGCACCTCACGGCGTACGAACAGGCCTGCGAACACGGCGGCGGCGGCGCGTATCTGCGACGGGAGGGTCTGTACTCATCGCTGATCAGCGAATGGCGCAAGCAACGCGATGCCGGAGTACTCCAAGGTAAGAAACTTGGTGAAAAGGTCGGCAAACTGACTTCCGAACAAGCCGAAATCGCGAGACTGACCCGCGAACTTGCCCGGGCAAACAAGCGACTGACCACCACCGAAGCCGCACTGGACATCATGGGAAAAGCACACGCTCTCTTGGAAAGTCTCTCCGAGGGAGCGGATTCGGGCGAGACGAACAACAAACGATGACCGCTGCCTGGTCCGAACTCACCGCTGCCGGTGTCGGTACCCGGGCGGCGAGCACGCTGACTGGTCTCGTCCGCTCGACAGCAACCAGACGCCGCACCGCAGCACGATTGCCCACACCGCCGGCTGTGGCCCGCCCGGCACCGGTGAACAAACTCAGTGACCTCGAACGACGTCGCGTCCTTGACGTCCTCAATTGCGATCGATTCGTCGACCAGGCTCCGCTGGAGATATTCGCTCAACTCCTCGACGAAGGGACGTATCTGTGTTCGGTGTCCACGATGTACCGAATCCTGCGTGAGAATGCGCAGGTCTCCGAGCGTAGACGGCTCGCGCGGCACCCGGCGAAGGCGTGTCCGGAACTGGTCGCGACTGCGGCCAGGCAGGTGTATTCGTGGGACATCACCAAGCTCGCCGGTCCGGTGAAAGGTCAGTACTTCGATGCGTACGTGATGATCGACATCTACTCGCGCTACATTGTCGGCGTCCATGTTCACACGCACGAATCCGGTTTGCTGGCACGGGAATTGATGGAACAGATCTTCGCGGTGCATGGCATTCCGAACGTGGTCCACGCCGACCGCGGAACATCGATGACCAGCAAGACCGTCGCGACGCTCCTCGCAGATCTGGAAGTGACACGTTCACACTCACGTCCGCGAGTATCGAATGATAATCCATTCTCGGAGTCGTTGTTCAAGACGCTGAAGTACGGGCCGGAGTTTCCTGATCGGTTCGGATCACTTTTTGCAGCAAGGGAATTCATGGAAAGCTTCACCAACTGGTACAACCATGAGCATCGGCACACCGGGATCGGCCTGCATACTCCCGCAGACGTTCACTTCGGACTCGCGGCCGGCAAGGCCGCTGACCGAAGAAGTGTCCTCGCCGCGGCCCGCGAGCAACACCCTTACCGTTTCGGCACCACAGCCGCGCCGAAGATCCTCGACCTACCCGACAACGTCTGGATCAACCGACCAGCCGCCGAATCCGAGGACGCAAAGGACTCCGAAACCGCAGCGGCTTAACACCTATTGGACTCAGACGCCTTGACAAGTTCCGCATCCCCACGACCTGATGACTACACCGGCGTCTGTGACTATGGGAGTCGTGGGAGCCGTTGGGTTTCTTGCCGTCGTCGTCATCTTCGACCCTGCCCGATCAACGCCGATTCTTGCCACCTTCCTCGCCATGATCTACGGGGTCTACCTCGGATTCGCGCTCGTGGGTGGCAGCGTTCAAGAGTTACTGGTCGAAGTCTCCTTCGTTGCCGTCGGAATCGCTCTGACAATCAGTGGCTTGTTGTTTGGACCAGTGTGGATTGCGGTGGGCCTACTACTTCACGGACTATGGGACATCGTCCACCAACACAAGCTGCTGTGGCTGGGAGTCGGGACGGTGCCACGGTGGTACGTACCGTTCTGCGCGGTCGCCGACATCTTGGGCGCAGCAGCCATTTTCGTGGCCATCCTGTTGATCTGAGGAGACTCAACCGGGGTGTGAGGCAGAAGATCTCAGTATCTCGGACAACTCGCAAGATGGTGGCACGTGAATGCCGGAGGCCCCACTCGCCCCGGAATTGCTGCGACGACGATCGCGGGTGAGTAGAGGAATCCTCGCACGAATCGCGTGGCAGTATTCATCGAACACCTGCGTGCCGCTCGGCTCGTCGCACCAACGCGTGCGGCTTGCTCCCATGGATCACGTCGCACCAGTCGAATTCGCATGCACGGTCGGGCCTTACCGACGGTATGCGCACCGAGATGACCGCGACAAGCGCGATCTCGCACGCATGTACCTTGCCGTTGAGCGACCCCACTGACGCCGCGAAGTCACATTCGATGCGACCATATCGTCCTATAGGTATGAATAACAAGACGATTCGTAGAGTGGTCATTCTGGGTGGTGGATACGCCGGAGTGATGTGTGCCAACCGGTTGGCGGGAACCCTCCGCGGCAAGGTCCAGGTCACACTTGTCAACCCGATCAACAGTTTCGTGGAGCGACTGCTTCTCCACGAAGTGGCCGCCCGCGCCGACTCCGATTCTGCGACGCGGCATAGTTTGACCGAATTGCTCAACCCTTCGGTCCAACTCGTCATTGGATCGGCGACGACGATTCGACACGACCACAACGAAATTGACGGTGTCGATTCACCTTCGGGGAAGCAATGGACTCTGCAATACGACGACCTGATCTACGCGATCGGCAGCGGTGCCGTGCTCGATCCGGTTCCGGGTACCCGTGAGTTTGCGTTCGACTTGTCTAGCCTTGAACAGGCTCACAAACTGAGGGACGCACTCGCTGAGTGCGTTGCGGGTGACAGCGTCATTGTCGTCGGCGGCGGGTCCACGGCGATCGAAATGGTCTCGGAACTCTCTGTCGCACGCCCTGATCTCAGTCTGAAAATGATCACGTCTTCGGTGCTGGCACCTACCGTGTCCGAGAAAGCGCGCGCCTACATCAGGAACGCTCAAGCGATGCGCAATGTCGACGTGATCGAAAATGTATCCGTCGCAGAAGTCACACCCGACGGAATTATCACCGGCAGTGGCGAACATGTCGAAGGCAATGTTGTGGTCTGGGCCGCGTCCTTTGCCGTACCGAGTTTGGCGCGCGATAGCGGACTGGCTGTCGACAAGTCCGGTCGATTGCTCGTCGATGCCAGTATGCGCTCGACAGCGCACCCGCGAATTCTCGGCGCAGGCGATGGAGCGGTTGTCACCGGATCGGCAGGTAGAACCCTACGCATGGCATGTGCAACTGCCGCACCGCAGGGAGCGCACGCCGCCCAAACCGTCATCGCAGACTTAAAAGGTGTTGAACCCAAACCTTTTGCGCTCAGGTACCTCGTTCTGAGTTTGAGTTTGGGGCCTGGAGACGGACTGATTCAATTGACTAACAGCGACGATACGCCGCGTGATTTCACGATCAAGGGTAAAACCGGTGCGTTGTTCAATGATTTGAACAATCGATATGCCCGCGTGATTCTGTCGTGGGAGCGCCGTCGAGCAGGAAGCTATCACTGGGCCAAACCCAAGAATCACCGCCCGGAAAATATCGATGCGTAGAACGTCAACATTTATCAATTGCAACACTATTCGGCAGAATGCACTGCCGAGGTCATGGATAGGAATCTGATGAGTACATCGTCAACGGGCGCACCACTCTCACCCTCAGAGCTTGCGACCCGGATTGTGCAAGCGGCCGGACACCCTGAGCGAATGATCGAGAATTTAGCACCAGATGTCACATGGTGGATCACCCCGTCGATCCCAGCGGAGGTGATGGAGAGCTTCACATCCGGCCGAGGCGAAGTTCTCGCTAATTTGCATCGTGTGTTCGGTGACCTGTACGACCCGAACAAGATGACTGTGGAAGTGCACCATGCGATTACCGACGGAAATATCGGAGCGGTTCGCTTCAAGATGAGTGGTGAATTCTCCACTGGCGGGTTCTACGAGAACGAATACAGCCTCTGGCTGGAAGCGATCGATGGTTGGGTCGTCAGAGTGTGGGAGTACGTGGATATGGCACACACCACTGCCCAAATCCGCTCGGCCACGTCAGATCGATGACCCAGTTGCAACCGACTACGAACAGGACTTGCGTGAGGTCAACGACCGACGCCGTGACGAAGCAACGGAAGGTTGATTCATGTCGAAGATTTTGATTGTCGGGGGAGGCTTCGCCGGCGTATGGAGCGCTGCCAGCGCCGCGAAACTGCGGGATGAGTGCGGTGTGGTTGACTCGGAACTGGAAATCGTTGTTGTCAGTGCCGGTGACGATCTGGTGATACGCCCACGTTTGTACGAATCGGAACCTCACAATAAGCGCGTCCCACTCGACTCCATTCTTGGGCCGATAGGTGTCCGGCGTGTGCCGGCAACTGTGACCGATATCGACACCGACGCCCAATCGGTCACAACAGTCGGTAGGGACGGGCGCAGTGCCGTAATAGCCTACGAAAAGCTCATACTGGCGTCCGGCAGCCAGGTCGTGATGCCGACCATTGTGGGGGCAGAACATCTCTTTGACGTCGACACTCTTGCCGGTGCTGCCCGGCTCGATTCACATCTGCACCGACTTCCGCATGAAGGTGTCAGCGCTGGGCAGTACACGATTGTGGTCGTGGGGGCAGGATTTACCGGACTCGAAATTGCGGCGGAGTTGACGCAGCGAGTTCGTGAGATCGCCGATGGCCAGGCAGTAGTACGGTTGGTCTTGGTGGAGAGGGAACGCCAGGTTGGGCCCGAGTTGGGTTCGGGTCCGCACACTGCAATCTCTGCCGCGCTGAGCGACCTCGGAATCGAGGTACGCCTCAACGTGAGTGTGGATAGTGTTCGCTCACATGGGGTTACTTTGTCCGATGGTACTGAAATCGACGCTCGCACGGTGGTGTGGACAGCGGGAATGACAGCCAGCCCACTGACGAAGTGCATTCCTGCAGAACGTGACTGGCTCGGCCGACTGTCAGTCGACGAGTACCTTCGTGTAAGCGGTGTTGCCGACGTCTATGCGGCGGGCGATACCGCGGCGGCGGTTGCAACGCACGGCCGGACCGTGATGCAGAGCTGTCAGTACGCTGTACCTCTCGGCAAATTCGCCGGCCACAATGCTGGGGCCGATCTGCTTGGGGAACCTCTCGTAGCATTTTCCCCGGATGAATATCAGACGTGTCTGGCGCTAGGGGCGGCAGGGGCCGTGGTCACGACGGGTTGGGATCGTACAGTCGTGATGACTGGCAGTGCTGGACAACATCTCAAGGTAACGATCAACACAGAGTGGATCTATCCGCCAGCCGATGACAAAGAGTCTTTGTTGGCAATGGCAGGTCCGAACGGTGCTCTGCCGGAGTACATTCCACCGGTACCGAAGCCTTGACCCAAACTGATACGCCGATTGTGCTGCCGATCGAGAACCCACGGCAGCACAATCGGTTCCGCAAGTGGCCCCGATTGCAATAAGCAATCGGATCGGCTGAAGGATGCACGTCTCGCGGTGAGGGTGCGCGCTAGTGGAACTTGATGAATCGCCACAACCGAAACTGCTCCTCACGCCGGGTAGCGGCAAGCCACACTCGAATTCTCAGTGGGTTGAGCGCGTTACGTCGGGTACTGAATTTCTGGAACTAGTGGTGCGGACCTACAACTCGCGAAGAGATGAGTTCATTGGCTTTGCGGAGCGCGAGAACCGCACTGTGGCGATCACGAGCGATCTCGAAACTTCCGGCGAGGAGAAACCACAGCCGCCAGTCAGCGGAGTCCGAATCGACGTCGGAACGACATTTCTCTACGTACGCCTTCGCATCTTCGGGAAGAACTCGGCCGGACGGGCGCCGAGGGAGGTCCGGGAAACCTCGGTCGTCACCTTCCTCGATGAGTACTTTGAGTAAACGATCTGCTGATAGACCGAATCGAATCTGGTTCACGATCAATGCTGCGGCCCTGCGTGTCAGCATGAGTTGAGTCCACTGGTTCACAGCAACCCCACCTGATGCAGGGCGAGATACGGATCGACCGAACATGACCGCTCCAGCGATCACAGACCACAATGAACCGATGGATCCAGCACATCCCAGAGCCGACGGCCCTCGCCGGCGCCGCACCTTCACCACCGCGGACAAGATCGCGCACCTCACGGCGTACGAACAGGCCTGCGAACACGGCGGCGGCGGCGCGTATCTGCGACGGGAGGGTCTGTACTCATCGCTGATCAGCGAATGGCGCAAGCAACGCGATGCCGGAGTACTCCAAGGTAAGAAACTTGGTGAAAAGGTCGGCAAACTGACTTCCGAACAAGCCGAAATCGCGAGACTGACCCGCGAACTTGCCCGGGCAAACAAGCGACTGACCACCACCGAAGCCGCACTGGACATCATGGGAAAAGCACACGCTCTCTTGGAAAGTCTCTCCGAGGGAGCGGATTCGGGCGAGACGAACAACAAACGATGACCGCTGCCTGGTCCGAACTCACCGCTGCCGGTGTCGGTACCCGGGCGGCGAGCACGCTGACTGGTCTCGTCCGCTCGACAGCAACCAGACGCCGCACCGCAGCACGATTGCCCACACCGCCGGCTGTGGCCCGCCCGGCACCGGTGAACAAACTCAGTGACCTCGAACGACGTCGCGTCCTTGACGTCCTCAATTGCGATCGATTCGTCGACCAGGCTCCGCTGGAGATATTCGCTCAACTCCTCGACGAAGGGACGTATCTGTGTTCGGTGTCCACGATGTACCGAATCCTGCGTGAGAATGCGCAGGTCTCCGAGCGTAGACGGCTCGCGCGGCACCCGGCGAAGGCGTGTCCGGAACTGGTCGCGACTGCGGCCAGGCAGGTGTATTCGTGGGACATCACCAAGCTCGCCGGTCCGGTGAAAGGTCAGTACTTCGATGCGTACGTGATGATCGACATCTACTCGCGCTACATTGTCGGCGTCCATGTTCACACGCACGAATCCGGTTTGCTGGCACGGGAATTGATGGAACAGATCTTCGCGGTGCATGGCATTCCGAACGTGGTCCACGCCGACCGCGGAACATCGATGACCAGCAAGACCGTCGCGACGCTCCTCGCAGATCTGGAAGTGACACGTTCACACTCACGTCCGCGAGTATCGAATGATAATCCATTCTCGGAGTCGTTGTTCAAGACGCTGAAGTACGGGCCGGAGTTTCCTGATCGGTTCGGATCACTTTTTGCAGCAAGGGAATTCATGGAAAGCTTCACCAACTGGTACAACCATGAGCATCGGCACACCGGGATCGGCCTGCATACTCCCGCAGACGTTCACTTCGGACTCGCGGCCGGCAAGGCCGCTGACCGAAGAAGTGTCCTCGCCGCGGCCCGCGAGCAACACCCTTACCGTTTCGGCACCACAGCCGCGCCGAAGATCCTCGACCTACCCGACAACGTCTGGATCAACCGACCAGCCGCCGAATCCGAGGACGCAAAGGACTCCGAAACCGCAGCGGCTTAACACCTATTGGACTCAGACGCCTTGACAAGTTCCGCGGCGACAGTTCCGATGACGACAAGGGAGACCCCCAGCGAGACACCCACCGGTGTACCTGTGAGTATTTGTGCGGTAGCTGGTGCGAGTAGGGCAAACACGCCGAGAAGGGCGAGAGTGGCTGCCATCAGGGAGACTAGTTTCTTGTTCATCGTTTGTCCTTCAACAGTGCTCTCACGACGAACACGGTGAACCACACCACGAACAGCGCGGCGAACACCAAGACGATCTCGAAGAATGTTCCGACGCTCATCTGTACGTATACCTTTCGAGTGTCAATTCAGGGGGTGGGGCAGAAGTCGGGCAGATTCCCGGACAAGATCCCGGCAGGGCATGGGTCGAATGTGAAGATCGTGAAGGTGCCGGCGATGAGCATCATGACTGCCGCACTACAGATGAGCATGGTCATCCAGAATCGAACGGGGGCGCGAGTCGAGTAGTCGGCGATGATGACGCGAACACCATTGGTGCCGTGCAGTACAGCGAGCCAGAGGATGGCAAAGTCCCACAATTGCCAGAATGGATTTGCCCACTTTCCAGCGACGAATGCGAAGTCGACTTTGTGGACGCCTTCACCGGCGACCAGATTGACGTACACATGCACGGTTACCAGGACGAGGAGTACGACACCGGACAGTCGCATGAAGATCCAGGCGAGTTTCTCGAAGTTGCCTCCGACGTTCGCTTTGGTCCGTAGGTCGCGTGTGGTGGTCGGGATGGACATACCCTCTCCTTTCAGATGTAGTGACTCAGGTGACGGATGACGAAGGGGATCATTGCCAGCACCCAGAGCACGACGACGATCCACAGCATGAGCTTGGATTTCTCGATCCCCTTGGACCAGAAGTCCAAAATCACAATCCGGATGCCGTTGAATCCATGACCGAGGATGGCTGCGACGAGGCCTATCTCTCCGATTCCCATGATGAGTGTCTTGTAGGTGTGAATCACTTCGTCGTACGCGGCAGGTGATACTCGCAACGTGAGGTTGTCTGCTACGTGAACGAGCAGGAAGACGTAGATCACCATCCCGCTGACACGCTGGGCCACCCATGCCCACATCGACAGGCCCCCACGGTAAAAGGTGTTGTGAACTGGGCGGGGAGGCTTCACCTCTGCCGCGTCACGCGTCAACATGAACATTCGCCAGCTTGGTCGGCGCAACGAGAATGTCGATACGGGAAATTGTCGAGGCGCTGACGGATAGCGAGACGACTGCGGTGACGTTGCCGGCGTGAAGCATCACCAAACCGGGTAGTCCGTTGATATCCATGATCCTGATGTCGAGTTGTGTGACCTTGTTGCGAAGGCCGACAATGAATCTGGATACTTTGTCTGCCCCCGACACCGGGCGCCGCGCCGCCGAGACCACGCCCCCTCCGTCGCTGGTCAGTACAACCTGGGGATCGAGAATCGTCAGAAGTGCGTCGACGTTTCCGCTGATCGCTGCTGCTTGGAATGCCTCGACCACTGCTCGATGTGAGCTGACATCGATATCGATGTGCGGAATGCCGGCGGCGACCTGTTTGCGGGCGCGAGCGGCGAGCTGCCGCACGGCCGCTGGAGTGCGACCGACAACGGTTGCGACATCTTGAAATGGCATCGAAAAGAGATCGTGAAGTACCCACGCGGTGCGTTGAGCGGGACTCAAGGTTTCCATGACAACGAGCAATGCAAAACTAACGGATTCATCTAATGTCACACGATCGGCGGGGTCCTGCGGTGCCTGTGAGGTGGTGTGCACGGTTGGCTCCGGAAGCCATGGACCTACGTACATTTCGCGGCGAACTCGCGCGGATCGGAGAGAGTCGAGCGCGTGGCGAGCGACCGCTACGGTGGTCCATGCACCAACGTCCTCGATTCGGGTTTGAGCGTTTGCTCTGACTAGCCGTAGCCAGCAGTCGGAGACAACGTCTTCTGCTTCGGCGTGGGTGCCGACCACCGCGTAGGCGATTCGGATCAGGCGTGGGCGGGCTGCACTGAACTCGCCTGCCAGCCGCTCCTCCGCCATGATCGGTGTTTCGAATGGGGTCGACATCGGGTTTTAGTCCTTTCGCATGGAAATCGGAACCTATTGGGAAGACGAGATAGACGGATTGAATGTGACAAAGCGGAGGTGAGGAGGATTCGAGTATTGCGTGTTGGGGTGGGTCCGTACATCGTGTGTCTGCTGAATCACCTGGTGATATGCCACGTCTTGACCTGGAGGCGGGTTGTCGTTGGCGGAAGCCGAACTACAAGGACGGGCGATTCGTGGGCAGATCTCGCGGCTTCCGTGCAGTACCGACATCAACAGGGGGCGATCGCCGGGTGGAACCGCGATTCGATCGCGAAGTGGGGATCCGTGGCGGACAATCCGACTTCAAGTACCTCTCACAGCAGCTTGGGGTCACGCCTCTCTCGAGTCACACCGCGAGCGGAGACCGGAGGGCGTGACACACCAGACAAGAGTCATCCCGACCTGAGGGAGACAGAATGTTCACGAGTCATTCCTTCCGGCCTACTACGACACGCTATGGGCTGCAATCCCGGTCACTTGCCGTAACACTCATGTAAGTCGGAATGTTCACTACAATTATTGTGAGTCTTGGAGTGGCTGTTCTGGAACTCTCACAAGTACGTGACCGCTGCCCGTGCGACTACTGCACAGCTGAAAAGACTTGGGTGCCCAGGGCACTTACCGACAAGCTCGTTGAAGGATTCCGACCCTGCAAGCAACCACATCTGACCCGACCAGCCGAGATTCTCCGCGTGGCGTTCGCCGACTATTCTGGACTGGTGCGTGGCCGAAGACTCTCACGTCCAACGCGTCGCAGCGGTGCAACGAATCTACCTCGAGCACCTGGCACTACCTTTCGGGCGTTGCTACATCGATGATTCCGGCAACGGCGTCGTCGCGGTCCTGCCGCCGAACGTACCGGAGCCTGATGAAAAGGCTGTCGAGAAGATCGTGGAACTGCGCGGAGATCGGTTAGAGCGGATTCTCCAGGCAGACGAACAACTGTCTGCGGTTTCCATCCCTGCGCACGCGTGGTCGGTGGCAACGATCGGTACGACGCCGCGCTCGCGCGGGACATGATTGGGTTCTGCGCTACTGCGACACGCATTGGGCGAACTGGATCGCTCCGGGGAGGCGTGCTTGCTCGATACCTCGACGGAACGGAATCTCCCGCTGTATGAACGGTTCGGGTTCACGATCGCTGGTGAAATCTCACTGACCGACGGTCTGGCGGATACACCGAACTCAGAGCTGATTCGCCGATTTCAGTAGTCGCCGAATCATTTTCGACAAGGATGCGAATTGGGTGATCGTGTTGACGGCAATCCACCTCGACACCGGCCAGGTCCTGCTCCACGAGAAGTCCCCGACCGCCAGAAGTTGATCGTCGTCGAGGGTCTCGATGTACTTGCGCAACAATGCGACAGCAACTCCCAAGCGATCGCGAAGCACCAGAATCGGAACGTCTGCACTTGCGTCGACAACCGACTGATTCAGTGCGGGAGTTTGCGTCCAGTTAAAGCCGGGTTCCGGTGTCTGCGGATTCTCGTCGCGCAGTCCGGCCGCGATCCACTCAGCCACCGCCTCGGCCCACCAGACGCGTACAGCGACGACGTCGTGAACAGTCCAAGCATCAACTGCGACCTCGTCGAACAGATCGGCTTCGGCCGCACGGTCGAGTAGCGCTTCGAGTTTCGAGTAGGCAGAGTCGAGTTCCGTTGCCAGCTCTTCGCGCGAGAGAACCTGCCCCACCACATCTCCGATCACCACAGGGGGTGGTGGATTCCGGTCCCTGTAGCGAAGACCAGAATTCACCTTGACTCGGGTGAGCCTAGTTCAGTTCGTCCACGAACGACTTGACATGCTCGGCGATAGCCGCCAAGGTCGCTGCACTCACCAGTGCTGTGATCGTGGTCGGGTGTGGAAGCGACGACTCCCGCTAGGCCACCTCGGTCAGCACGTCGACCAGCGGCACCATCGTCACTGACACCAGCGCCGACCTCAGCAGTATTGCGATCGGTTGGGGTGAGCAGCATTCCGACTGCGAGATCCACCACACCCAAACCCGAAGACGTGACCGTCGATGTTTGACGCTGGTGGCTAAGAGATGCGGGCGGCGAGGTACTCGGCGTTGTCGCGACTGGCGAGGGTGGACCAGCGGGTTGCCGCGGCTACCGCGTCCTCGCGGCGTCGTCTGCGAGACTTCCAAGCGGACCTTGTGCGGCAAGCCCTATGCACGTGAGGTTAGCGGCGGCCAGGGCGTGTCCGGTAATGCGAGATCCAAACCTCGAGTAGGGACAGGTCCCGCTGGAGCGGGGGGTCGCAACCGGCGAGGCCTGACGCCCTCATCAGTGGAGCTGTGTGCTCAACTCCCGCTGAAGGGGTGCATAGAAGGTACTGGCAGCAACTCGGCCTCGCCATTTACGTACCAGTAGTCACGAAACCCTTGGCTTGGCACTGAGATTGGGGCTTTGCGATGTCGGATCCGAAAACAGGTGCCTATGTAGGTACTTCGGCCCATGTGTATCGCATTTACCACTGGCAGGTTCAGAACGTGCCTACATACAGTGATCGAAGGTGACGGCAGTGACTACTGTCAGAGATCAATTGGACACGTGTCAGTTCCTGCTGAACCGTGCCCGGCTCGCCGAGGACGACGATGCAATCCGGCGACTCTCGGAGCGTCGAGACATGTTGGTTAAGCAGCTGGCTAGCATGGGATCTCACCTTCGTCTGGTGTAGGCAGCAGTCGGGCTGGAGGCGTTGCGATCTGGCCGCCTCGTGGTTTCATCTCAAGGTTTTCATTTCAAGGTCACGAATCCCCCAACCTTGCGATGAGGTTGGGGGTTTCGTTTGCATCCGCGCTGAGCACACAGCGCAGCGACCCGCTATCCGCGCCGAGATTCACGCCCCTCATAGCGAATCCCTGCATATTCACGGTAAGACTCGGTGAGAAGCAGATGCAGGTTTTGACGAGATTTCTTCAAGTGGGTGACCAAAATCCAAGCCTGTCTAGGTATGGACGGTATTCGTCGCCGCAGGGAAAGAGCTCACCCACGCGGGAGGTGGACGTGTTGCGCCGGTGAGCCGTACACGCCGAGGGCGGTTTCTATCGGTCGTCGCAACACTTCTCCCTAGAATCTGGAGTTTGTGTTGTCGTCATCTCGTCGTGTGAAGAAGGGGCCGGGGCGTCGTCCGCAGTCGGCCAAGCGTCAGCGGTTCATGGAGCTCCGCGGCCGCGGGTGGAGCATTCTCGCGGCTGCCCGTGAGGTCGGTGTATCCCGAACCACCGGAAACAACTGGTCGCGCGGCTACAAGACCTACCGCAACGGTGCGGCCGTGGGGTTCGTACCTGCTTTGGAGCGGCTGGCGGTACGTGAGATCAGTGCCCGGTTTCTGTCCCAAGACGAACGCATCGAGATCGCCGATCTACGCCGTGCGGGACTGAGTATCCGAGCGATCGCAGGCCGGTTGGGGCGGTCGCCCTCGACGATCTCGCGCGAACTTCGCCGGAACGCAGTCACGGGCAACGATTATCGGCCGTTCGAGGCCCACCGACGTGCCACGGCCCGACGAGCCCGGCGGCATCGGCGACGTCTGGAGATCACACCAGAATTACAGCGGGTCGTGGCGGAACTGTTGTCGCAGCGGTGGAGTCCGCAGCAGATCAGCCGGCATCTGCGGGCGCGATTCCCGGACGAGCCGCGGATGTGGTTGTGCCACGAGAGCATCTATCGGGCCATCTACCAGCCCGGATCGCTTTTACTGCGGCCCTCTCCGCTGGCCCCGCAGCGGCGGTCACCGCTGCGCACCGGCCGTGATCACCGGCGTGCTCAGCGGCGCGGAGAGCTACGCCGCCCGCGATTCGAGCAGCCGATGCTCACCATTCATCAACGGCCATTCCCTCCCGAGGACCGTTCGCAAGCTGGGCACTGGGAAGGTGACTTAATCACCGGCGCCCACAACCAATCCGCGATCGGCACGCTCGTCGAGCGCCAGACACGGATGGTTCGGTTGCTGCATCTTCCCTTCCGCGACGGCGATTCTCTCCATGCGGCGCTGACCGCGCGGATGCGCGATCTGCCGGCGGCGTTACTGCGGTCGATCACCTGGGATCAGGGCTCCGAAATGGCCCGTCACACTACGATCGCGCGATCGCTGGGCGCACCGGTCTACTTCTGCGATTCACGTTCCCCGTGGCAGCGCGGTTCGAACGAGAACGCCAACGGACTGTTGCGTGACTACTTCCCGAAGGGAACAGACCTCGCCATCCACTCGCCGGAGCATCTGCTGGCCGTTGAGAACGAACTCAACAGCCGTCCCAGGGTCGTCCTCCAAGACCGTTGTCCGACAGAGTTGTTCACGGCTCTACTAGAGTCACAGAATCCGTCGGTGTTGCGACGTTGACTAGAACCCAAGGTGCCGTACCTTGATCAGTTTTCACCTGCCGTCGACACCGGACGATGCGGAACGGTCCGAGGCGTAGTCGAGGGCAACGAGTTAGGCCAGTGAGCCCCATGTTTCTATGGACCGTCGTTCACACGCCACCGTCTTAAGAGCGCTGCACGCTAAAGAAACTACGAACGGAATGGCTGAAATCCGTCTGGCCACCGTGTTTCTGAATAGGTAACTTCGGTGAGATTTGCGTCGGTCAGGTTCGCACCGGTGAAGTCGGCTCCGGTCAGGTCGGCGCCACTCAGGTTCGCGCCGGTTAAATTTGCGTATCTGCAATCCGCGCCGACGAGTTTCGCCCCTTTCAAGGATGCGCGAATGAGTTCGGCCGCACCAAGTTTCGCGCCAGATAAGTTCGCCTCGTTGAGGTCGATAGCGGACAGTTTCGAGAAATCGAGCACTGCGCCCGTCAAATTGGCGCCTGGCAGCCACGCGTGTTCCAAATTCGTATTTGTTAGATCTTTGCCGGCAAGATCGGCGTCCTTCATCTGTACGCGCGTGAGCCTCGTGCCCCGTAGAGCCGCCTCGGTCAGTATCGCTCCCGTGAGGTCAGCGCCTTCGAGGTTTGTCGGATTGAGGATGCTGACTGTGCGGTGGGCTGAACCATCAGGGGACTTCAAGAAATGCACGTATGCGATTCCGCCCATCCGCGCCCGGGTCAGATCTGCGCCAACAAGTTTTGCGCGGGACAGGTTTGCGCTGGTGAGGTTTGCGTCGGTGAGATTGGATCCAGACAGATCGATTCCGCTCATCTGTGCGTCCTGGAGGTTTGCGTTCATTAGATTGCCACCAGGTGCTTTCGACTCGACCAAGTACGCGCGAGACAGGTCCGCATCGGCCAGATTTGGGCGGACCAGCGGAACAGCGGAAAGATCGGCATGCGCCAGGTCATAGGTCAGTCCCATCCACTCTCTTGCCCTCCGGTCACTCAGAAGCCGGATGATCGTCTCTCGGACGGGACCGTCCACTCCAGGGTGAGGGAGGTGGTCCTCGTCTCCTTCTTTGTACGTGCTGTTCGGTTCGGCGAGATACCCAGTAAGGACGTTGATACAGGCCTGGCCTTCACCTAGATTCTTGAGCGCAAGCCAGTCGTTGGCCAGTGATGCCATGGCAAAGACACCCGAGCGGCGAATGGTGGGACTGCTGTGGGCAAGCTGACCAGTAGCGGTGGTGAATCGGCTGCGGAGATCGCGATCGGTCTCCCTTGAATGCTGTCTGTCGCTCTCGTCCTGGCGTGTTTGTAGGTCCTTCTTGTTCCGCACCGCTTCGGCGTCTCGTTGGCGTTCGCCGTTATAGAACGCAAGTGCTCCAGCTGCAAGTGCCG
Organism: Rhodococcus sp. KBS0724; assembly: GCF_005938745.2. Lineage (NCBI taxonomy): Bacteria > Bacillati > Actinomycetota > Actinomycetes > Mycobacteriales > Nocardiaceae > Rhodococcus > Rhodococcus sp. KBS0724. The sequence continues at coordinate 258 of NZ_VCBX02000002.1, read as the reverse complement.
CCATACCTGCAACCACGGTGGCGAAGGGCTGACCAGCGCCTTTCCAGAATCCTTCCCACTCGTACGTCCACGCCAGCAGCGCAAGGATTCCCATCGTGATGAGGGCGGTGACGATGACCGCGAATGCGATCCAGACCCACTGGATCGCTGGTGTCTGGCCGGAGGCCACTTCGTCCTCGTTCATCTACGCGTGGATCTCCTCAGCTCTGGTCGGTTGAGTATACGGTTTGCTCCATTTCGTCAACGACATCTGAATCT